>CAZJNA010000027.1:0-32140 GCA_964547325.1 uncultured Opitutaceae bacterium
AAGGGCGTCAAGTACTGCGTCGGCGCCTACGTCGACATCCACGGCGTGCCCAAGGGCAAGTTCGTGCCCATTGACCACTTCCTGCACTTCGCGCACGGCTCGGAGCTCTACACGGGCTACGCGCTCGACGGCCTGGGCCAGAGCCCGAATGACGACGAGATCAGTTCCGTGCCGGATCTCGACTCCATCACGATCCTTCCCTGGCGCCCCGAGGTGGCCTGGATGCCGGCCGACAATGAATTCCGCGGGCTTCCGTACGAGATCAACACCCGCGTCGCGCTGAAGAAGGTCCTGGCCGACGCGGCCTCGCTCGGGTTCGGCTTCAACCTCGGGATCGAATGCGAGGTCTTCGTCGTGAAGCTTGAGGCGTCCGGGAAGCTGGCGATCCCCAACCCGGACGACAATCTCGTCAAGAGCTGCTACGACGTGAAGCGTTTCTTCGACCGCTACACCTGGCTCGACAAGATGGCGTCGACGATCGGGGAGCTCGGATGGGACCTCTATTCCTTCGACCACGAGGACGCCAATTCGCAGTTTGAATTCGATTTCAAGTATGCGGACGGCCTCACGATGTGCGACCGCTACGTGTTCTTCCGCACGATGGCGAAGCACTATGCCGCGGAGGAGGGGCTCCTTGCGACGTTCATGCCCAAGCCGTTCGCGGACAAGACCGGCAACGGGGCGCACTTCAACATGTCGCTCCGGGAGCTCGCAACGGGACGCAACGCTTTCGCCTGCGAGCCCGCCGACGACCCCCGCGGCCTCGGGCTGACGCCGACCGGCTACGCCTTCATCGCCGGCATCCAGCGCCACGGACGCGCGATCTGCGCCGCGTTCGCGCCGACCGTCAACAGCTACAAGCGCCTGGTGCGCCGCGGTCTCATGAGCTATTATTCCTGGGCCCCCGTGTTCAACTCGTTCGGAACGAACAACCGCACGAACTCGATACGCGTTCCCATGGGCGGCGGCCGGTGCGAGAGCCGCAACGCGGACTCCGCCTGCAATCCCTACCTCGCGGCGACGCTCGCGCTGGCGGCCGGACTGGAGGGCGTCCGCGAAAAGCTCGATCCGGGCTCGCCCCAGGACGACAATCTCTACGAGCTCGGCGAGGCCGAGCTCGCCGCCCGCGGCATCCAGTACCTTCCGCGCAACTTGGAGGAGGCGGTCGAGGCGTTTGCGGCGGATCCCTTCGTGGAGCGGGTCCTCGGGACGGGCCTTCGCAACGAGTTCATAGCCTGCAAGTCCGAGGAGTGGAGAACCTACCACCAGCAGGTGAGCCAGTGGGAGATAGACCAGTATGCCCGGCTCTACTGAGGGCGGAGGGTTTTGCCGTGACGCGGGAGCGGGCGCCGTTACAACGAACCCCGATGGCCAAGCTCGAAAAGGTGGCGCGGTTCAGCATTTCCCTTCCCTCCGGACTGGCCGCCCAGCTCGACGGGATGGTCGGCGCCCGCGGCTTCAAGAACCGGTCGCAGGCGATCTCGGAGATGGTCCGCGCCCGGCTTTCCGAGCTCAAGGTGGAGTCGGGGACCGGAAGCACCGCCGGAACGATCAGCCTGATCTACGACTATCGGAAGCGGAACC
Organism: uncultured Opitutaceae bacterium; assembly: GCA_964547325.1. GTDB lineage: Bacteria > Verrucomicrobiota > Verrucomicrobiia > Opitutales > Opitutaceae > Palsa-1447. The sequence goes on from CAZJNA010000027.1 coordinate 1,585, forward strand.
TGCAGACGACACTCTCGGCCATCCAGCACAAGTACTACCTGCTGATCGTGTCGAGCATGCACGTGCACCTGGAGCACCACCAGTACCTCGAGGTGCTTCTGGTCCAGGGGCCGCCCCGGCAGGTGAGGCGGCTGGCGGACGAGCTGATCACCTGCAAGGGCGTCCGCCACGGGAAGCTCCAGCTCACGGCGATCGGCATCCCGCCCCTCCTCTGAGGGACCGTCCGGGGTTTGGCAGGGAAGCTGCTATTTTCGACTTCACACGAAAATAGAGAAACGTAACACTCAAGCCAGCATGCCGGCCGCTGCGACACCCCTTTTTACCAGGACCCTCACGGGGGCGGGCATGTGGTCGGCCGCGCTTTCCCGGGGCAAGACGCTCCGGCTGACCGATCTCGGGGGCGGCGCGAACACCGGACTCCTCCTCTACAACGCCGACCTCACGGTTGAGCGCTACAACATGCCGGACACCCTCAAGGGGCAGCATATATTCCACCTGCGGCATCCCTTCTGCCTCCATTCGGACATGGGGCGCGTGCTCGCCTCGATCACTGCCGATACGGTCGGCTGGCATGACACCGTCTGCGGGGCCTCCGACGCGGCGCTCGTCGCCGAAAAATACGGGATCCTGACCTACCAGGCCGCGCGCAACGATTTCCACCGGAACGGGCGCGAGTGCTTCCTCATCGAGCTCGCAAAGTGGGGGCTTGGGCCCCGGGACCTCGTCCCGAATGTCAACCTCTTCAGCAAGGTGGTCGCGGACGACGACGGCCGGCTGGCCTTCGTTCCCGGAAACTCCCGGGCCGGCGACAGCGTCGACCTGCGCTTCGAGATGAACACCCTGGTCGTGCTCAACACCTGCCAGCACCCCCTCGATCCGGACCCCCGTTACCGCCCGCGGTCCGTCCGGCTCGACGTCTTCCGGACGCCGCCGCCCGCCGCGGACGACCCGTGCCGGGTGTCCCGTCCCGAGAACGCCCGGGCGCTCCTCAACACCGAGAACTACTTCCTTCTCCGGGACTGACGCCATGAAGGAAAGCAATCTCATCCCCTCGCAGGCGGCCTGCCGCAGCGTCATTCTCGCGGGCGATCATTGGAGCCGCAGGATCGCGCGCGGGCAGATCCTGCGGATCGTCGACCTCGAGGGGAACCAGGCCGCGGACACCCTCTTCTACGATGCGGACGATCCGGCGGACCGCTACAGCGCCTGCGACACGATCCGGCACCAGGCGGCTCTTTACCTCACGACGGGCACCCGCCTCATGTCGACGGGGGGCCGCGCGCTCCTCACGATCGTGGCCGACACCTGCGGCCGGCATGACACGCTCGGCGGCGCCTGCTCCCGGGAGAGCAACACCATGCGCTACGCGCCCGACCGGGAGGCGATGCACGCCTGCCGCGACAGCTTCATCCGCGGCGCCCAGGAGTGCCATCCCGAGCTGGGAAAGCGGGACATCACGTGCAACATAAACTTCTTCATGAACGTCCCGGTCACGCCGGACGGCCGGCTGACGTTCGCCGACGGCGTCTCCGGGCCCGGCCGGTACGTCGAGCTTCGCGCGGAGCGGGACGTGATCTGCCTCATCTCGAACTGCCCCCAGCTCAACAATCCCTGCAACGCGTACAATCCCACGCCGATCGAGGCGCTGGTCTGGGACCCGCAGTGACCCGATCATGTTCGAGAAGGTCCTGATCGCCAACCGGGGAGCCATTGCCTGCCGCATCGCGCGCACGCTGCGCCGGATGGGGATCAGGTCGGTCGCCGTGTATTCGGAGGCCGACGCCCATTCGGCGCACGTGGCCGCATGCGACGAGGCGGTGGCGATCGGCCCGTCGCCGGCCGCGCAGAGCTACCTCGATTTCGGGAGGATACTTGCCGCCGCGCATCGGACGGGGGCGCAGGCCATCCATCCCGGCTACGGGTTCCTGAGCGAGAATCCCGCGTTTGCCGATGCCTGCTCCGCCGCGGGCATCGTGTTCATCGGGCCGACCGCCGCGCAGATGCGTTCCTTCGGCCTCAAGCATGCCGCCCGAGCCCTTGCCGAGGCGAACGGCGTGCCGCTCCTGCCGGGCAGCGGGCTCCTGTGCGACGAGGCCGAGGCCCGGCGCGAGGCCGCGCGGATCGGATATCCCGTGATGCTGAAGAGCACGGCCGGAGGCGGGGGCATCGGCATGCAGCTGATCCGGGCCGCGGACGAGCTGCCCGCGGCTTTCGCCTCGGTCGACCGGCTGGCCCGGAACAACTTCAAGCAGGGGGGGATCTTCCTCGAGAAGTTCGTGGGGCGAGCCCGCCATATCGAAGTTCAGATTTTTGGCGACGGGAAGGGCGGCGTGGCGGCCCTGGGCGAACGGGATTGCTCAACCCAGCGCCGGAACCAGAAGGTGGTCGAGGAGACGCCCGCGCCCGGACTCAGCGAGACGCAGCGCGAGCGGCTCTGGGAATGCGCCGTCCGGCTCGGTGCCGCCGCCGGCTACCAGAATGCGGGAACGGTCGAATTCGTCCTCGATGACGACAGCGGGGAATTCTACTTCCTGGAGGTCAACACGCGTCTTCAGGTGGAGCATGGCGTCACCGAGGAGGTCACCGGGGTCGATCTCGTGGAATGGATGGTGCGCCAGGCGGCCGGAGAAATGGACTCGCTGGCCGGATACAAGGCCCGGCCCCGCGGCGCCTCGATCCAGGTCCGGCTCTATTCCGAGGACCCCGGAAAGAACTTCCAGCCTTCCACGGGCCTCCTGACCGACGTTCATTTTCCGCCGGGGGCCCGCGTCGAGACCTGGGTCGAGCGCGGTTCGGAGATCTCCCCCTTCTACGATCCCTTGCTTGCCAAGATCATTGTCCGCGGCGCGAGCCGCGCGGAGGCGCTGGAGCGGATGACGGCCGCCCTCCGGGAGACCCGGATCCACGGTCTCGAGACAAACCTCGAGTACCTGCGCCAGATCGTGTCCTCCCCGGAATTCAGGGAAGGGAAGATGACCACGCGAACCCTTGGCTCGCTGCCCTACGCGGCCGCCACCGTCGATGTCCTCGCAGGCGGCACCCAGACGACGGTCCAGGACTATCCGGGACGCGTGGGTTATTGGGACGTCGGAGTGCCGCCCTCGGGACCGATGGATTCCCTGTCCTTCCGCCTCGGCAACCGTCTTGTCGGCAACGCGGCCTCGGCCGCCGGTCTTGAGGTCACAGTCCAGGGGCCGACCCTGCGCTTCAATGCGCCCGCGATCATCGCCCTCACAGGCGCCGTCATGCCCGCGACGCTGGACAAGGCGCCTGTTCCCTACGGGGAGGCGGTCGCCGTGAAGGCGGGCCAGACGCTCGTCATGGGCGCGGCGGACGGCCCGGGCCTTCGGGCCTACGTTGCCGTCCGCGGCGGCATCGACGTTCCGGATTACCTTGGGAGCAAGGCGACGTTCACGCTGGGATTGTTCGGCGGGCACGCGGGAAGGGCGCTTCGCGTCGGCGATGTGCTTCGGCTAAGGGGTCTGGTCTCGGATGGCAATGGGCCCGGTTCAGGGCCCATTGCCATCCGAGACCCTTCCCCTTCCAGGCTCCCCGCCGCGCTCGTGCCCCCGATCGTGCACGCGTGGGACATCGGCGTCTTCTACGGACCCCACGGCGCGCCCGACTTCTTCACGGACGAGGATATCCACGATCTCTTCTGCGCGACCTACGAGGTCCACTACAATTCGGCGCGGACGGGCGTGCGGCTCATCGGCCCGAAGCCGAGATGGGCGCGGCAGGACGGGGGCGAGGCCGGACTGCATCCCTCGAACATCCACGACAACGCCTATGCGATCGGGACCATCGATTTCACGGGCGACATGCCGATCATCCTCGGTCCCGACGGACCGAGCCTCGGAGGCTTTGTCTGTCCGGCGACGATCGTCCAGAGCGAGCTCTGGAAGACCGGGCAGCTCAAGCCCGGCGACAAGGTCCGGTTCCATCCCCTCACCGCAGCGGAGGCCCGCGCGGCCGAGCGCGCCCAGGATGCTGCGATCGAATCATTAGGGGGTCAGGTTGCGGATGGTGATAGGTCCGAAACCGGACACATCACCATCCGCAAACTGACCCCTTCCGGTCTGCCGACCGAGCCGGCCATCCTCCACGCGCTGCCCGGGCGCTCCGGCACTCCCGCGGTCTGCTACCGCCGCTCGGGCGACCGCTACCTGCTCGTCGAATACGGGCCGCTCGTCCTCGACCTGAATCTCCGCTTCCGCGTGCACGCGCTCCACGAGGAGCTCATCCAGCGCCGCGTGACCGGGCTGCTCGACCTCACCCCGGGCATCCGCTCGCTCCAGGTGCATTACGATCCGCGCGTGCTGCCGCTTGAGCGCCTGATGGAAACCCTTCTCGAGGCCGAGGACGATCTGCCGGGGCTCTCGGAACTCGAGGTGCCGACACGCATCGTGCACCTGCCGCTTTCCTGGGAGGATGAGTCGACGCTCCTTGCGATCCGCAAGTACATGCAGATCGTCCGCAAGGACGCGCCCTGGTGCCCGAGCAATCTTGAATTCATACGGCGGATCAACGGCCTGGATTCGATCGATGAGGTGAAGGAGATCGCCTTCGGGGCCAGCTACCTGGTGATGGGCCTGGGCGATGTGTATCTGGGGGCCCCGGTGGCCACGCCCGTCGATCCGCGCCACCGGCTCGTCACGACGAAATACAATCCGGCCCGCACCTGGACGCCGGAAAACGCCGTCGGGATAGGGGGGGCCTACCTCTGCGTCTATGGCATGGAGGGCCCGGGCGGTTACCAATTCATCGGGCGCACCTGCCAGATGTGGAATCGCTACCGGCAGACGCATGATTTCACCGAGGGGAAGCCCTGGCTTCTCCGCTTCTTCGACCAGATCCGCTTTTATCCGGTGAGCCACTCGGAACTGCTGCGTTTCCGCGATGATTTTGTGCAGGGCAAGACGCGCCTGAAGATCGAGCACGAGACCTTCAGCCTGCGCGCCTACAACGAATTTCTGGCGGCGAACCAGGGTTCGATCGATGAGTTCAAGGCCCGCCAGCAGGGCGCGTTCGACGCCGAGCGCCGGCGCTGGGAGGAGAGCGGGCAGCTGAACTACTCCTCGGGCGCCGAGGCCGCCGCGGCGCCCGAGAAGCCGGAGACGCTTCCGCCCGGCTGCACGGCGATTCCCGCGCACATCCCCGGGAATGTCTGGAAGATCACGACCGCGGCCGGAGCAGACGTGCGGGAGGGCGATCCGCTCCTCGTCATCGAGTCGATGAAGATGGAGATCACGATTGGAGCGCCGCGCGCCGGGCGGGTGCGGGAGGTCCGCTGCGTGGAGGGCCGGCCCGTGAATGCCGGGGAGACGCTCATCGTCCTCGATGCGGCATGAACGCTGAGACTTCCCTGCGCCTTCCCGCTTTGCGGGGCCTCTACGCCCGGGGCGAACTCACGCCCACCGTCCTCGTTGAGGAGATCTGGCGGCGGTGCGAATCCCAGGGCGATCCGGCTGTCTGGATCCACCGCCTCGGCCGTGACGAATTGCTCGCGCATGCCCGCCGGGTCGAGGCCAGGGGCCGCGACGCCCAGCCGCTCTATGGCATTCCGTTTGCGATAAAGGACAATATCGACCTCGCGGGCTCTCCCACGACGGCCGCCTGTCCCGAGTATGCCTATGTCCCTCCCGCGTCGTCCGCGGTCGTGGAGAAGCTCCTGGCGGCCGGCGCGATTCCCGTCGGAAAGACCAATCTGGACCAGTTTGCCACCGGACTGGTGGGCACCCGGTCGCCTTACGGCGTCCCGCGGAATCCCTTCCATCCTGAGGCGATTCCGGGCGGATCAAGCAGCGGGTCGGCGGTGGCGGTCGCGGCCGGGCTGGTCTCCTTTGCGCTCGGCACCGACACGGCGGGATCGGGCCGCGTGCCCGCTGCCTTCAACAATCTGGTCGGCCTAAAGCCGACGCGAGGCTGGCTTAGCACCCGGGGTGTGGTGCCGGCGTGCCGTTCGCTCGACTGCGTCTCGATTTTTGCCCTCACCGTCCAAGACGCCTTCGAGTTGGCGGCATTGGCAGGCGGCTTTGATCCGGACGACGCGTATTCGAGAAGGGGTCAGGTCTCGGATAGTGATGCGGCCGATTCCGGCCGCATCACTATCCGAGACCTGACCCCCTTCAGCCCCTTTCGCTTTGGCGTGCCCGCCGCGAAGGACTTGGAATGGTTTGGCGACCGCGATTCGCCGATTCTCTTTGCAAAGGCCGTACGCGGCCTGGAGGCCCTGGGCGGCGTTGCGGTGGAGGTCGACATCAGCCTGTTTCGATCGGCGGCCCGCTTGCTCTACGAGGGTCCCTGGCTGGCCGAGCGGTGGGTCGCAATCCGGGAATTCCACGCGCGGCATGCTGAGGCCATCCTCCCGGTGACGCGGCGGATCATTGAACCGGGCGCAAAACTGGCCGCTGCGGATGGATTTGCCGCGTTCTACGAGCTCGCCGCGCTGCGCCGCGCCGCGGAGGCGGTTTGGCAGAGGATCGACACCCTCGTCCTGCCGACCGCGGCGACCATCTTCACGCGCGCCCAGGTCGAGGCGGATCCCATCCGGCTGAATTCCCAGCTCGGCGCCTACACCAATTTTGCAAACCTCCTCGATTGCGCGGGACTGGCCGTTCCCGCGGGATTTCGCCCGGACGGCCTGCCGTTCGGCATCACCTTGTTCGGACGCGCGTGGAGCGATGGCAGGATTGCGGCCGTCGGCGCGAGGTTTCACCAATCCCAGAAACTGCAGCTTGGAGCCACAAGGGGTCAGGTCTCGGATATCGATGCGGCCGGTTCCGGCCGCATCGATATCCGAGACCTGACCCCTTCGGATCCGGGCTTCCTCCTCGCCGTCGTCGGGGCCCATTTGAACGGACAGCCGCTGAACCGCGAACTCACCGAGCGCGGCGGACGCCTGGTGCGGACCGCCAGGACGGCCGATTGCTACCGGCTCTATGCGCTCCCCGGGACGAAGCCGGCCAAGCCGGGGCTCCTGCGATTTGCCGCAGGGGAGGGCGCGGCCATCGAAGTCGAGATCTGGTCGCTTCCGCCCAGGGCCTGGGCGGAATTCGTCGCCGCCATTCCGCCGCCCCTCGGGATCGGCACGCTGCTGCTCGAGGACGGATCGTCCGCGCAGGGTTTCCTTTGCGAGTCCGCAGCCCTGGTCGGTGCCGAGGACATCACCCGCCACGGCGGATGGCGGGCCTATCTGAAGTCGGTTAAGCGTTGAGAAGCGCGGGGAATCGCCCCGAAATGGCGGTCGGTGTCCCCGGCGTCCCCCGCATCAACCGAAGCCCCTGGAGCGCGTCCCGAGGTCCCTCGCACGGACCCATTGTGGGTGCTGCTTGTTTTTGGAGCCACATTCCTCGCCTATTTTCCTGCGCTCCGCGGCGGATTCATCTGGGATGACGACGGGCATGTGACGAAGCCCGCGCTCCAGTCCCTCCACGGGCTCTGGAGGGTCTGGTTCGAGGTCGGGGCCACGCAGCAATATTATCCCGTTCTGCACAGCGCGTTCTGGCTTGAGCACCGCCTATGGGGGGATGCCACAATCGGCTATCATCTCGTAAACGTCGCCTGCCACGCCGCATCCGCCTGTCTGTTCGCCGTCATCCTCCGCCGGCTTTTCGGATCCGTATTCAGGGGCTCCGAGTGGCTCGCGGCCCTGCTTTTCGCCCTGCATCCGGTCGCCGTCGAATCCGTGGCATGGATATCCGAGCAGAAGAACACGCTCTCCACGCTCTTCTATCTCCTGGCCGCGCTTGCCTACCTGGACTTCGATCGGAAAAGGGGTCAGGCCTCGGAAATTGATGCGGCTCGAAGCCGCATCGACTTCCGAGGCCTGACCCCTTGCTACTTACTCGCGTCGTCGCTGTTCGTTCTCGCCGTCCTGAGCAAGACCGTCGCCGCGACGCTGCCCGCCGCCCTTCTGGTGGTCTTCTGGTGCCGCCGCGGGAGCCTTTCCTGGAGGCGGGATGCGCTGCCGCTCCTTCCCTGGTTTGCATTCGGCGCCGCCGCGGGAGCATTCACCGCCTGGGTCGAGCGCCGCTTTATCGGCGCCCAGGGCACGGAGTTCGCGCTCGGCTGGGTTGAGCGCTGCCTGCTCGCCGGACGCGTCATCGGGTTCTACCTCGGCAAGCTGTTCTGGCCGTCGGGCCTCATTTTCATCTATCCGCGGTGGCGCGTGAGCGCCGGCGACGCGCGGCAATACCTGTTTCCGCTGGCCGTCGCCGCGCTTCTGGCCGCGTTGTGGTTCCTGCGGAACCGCTGGCGCGGGCCGCTTGCGGCGTTCCTCTTCTTCGGCGGATCGCTTTTTCCCGCGCTCGGATTCGTCGATGTCTATCCTTTCCGGTACTCCTACGTCGCCGATCATTTCCAGTACCTGGCCAGCCTCGGCGTCATCGCGCTCGTGGTGGCGGGCTGGAGCGGATGGGCGGCCCGGGGCAGGGTCGCGGTTGCCGCCGTCATTCTCGCCGGCTTCGGCTTCCTCACGTGGAACCAAAGCCGGATGTACGCGGATATCGACACCCTCTACCGGACGACGCTGGCAAGGAATCCCGGCTGCTGGCTCGCCCACAACAACCTCGCCGGACGGCTGGTGGCGTCGGGGCGCCTGGATGAGGCGATCGGGCACTACGCCGAGGCCCTCCGCCTGGATCCGCGCTATCCCGAGGCCTACGACAACCTCGGCATCGCGCTCGCGCTGGCCGGCAGGCGCGAGGAGGCGGTCGCGAATTTCGAGGGGGCGTTGAGGCTGAGGCCGGATTTCGCCGAGGCGCACTACAATCTGGGGCTCACCCTCGTATCCGCCGGGCGGCTGCCGGAGGCGGTCGAGCACTATCGGGCCGCGCTTCGCCTCAGCCCGAACCACGCGGAGATAGAGAACAACCTCGGGGTCGCGCTGGCGAGGCTGGGGCAGCCTTTGGACGCCATCGAGCACTACGAGCAGGCGCTCAGGCTCAGGCCGGGGAATCCGGATATGCTCGCCAATCTTGGCAATGCGCTGCGGATGGTCGGAAGGTATGGCGAGGCGATCCGCGACCTTCGGCAGGCGCTTCAGGAAGAGCCGGACTCCGTGGAGGCGCACTACAACCTGGGCCTGGCGCTTGCGGCGGCCGGGCGGCGCGGCGAAGCCGAGGCTGAATTCAGCGAGGCTGTGCGCCTCCGGCCGGACCTGGCCCGTCCGCAGCCGCCCGTGGCTCCGTAATCGATCCGACTCCGACGCATGGCCACAAGAGTCCAAGAAGGAAAGGGGTCCGGCCGCGATTCGTCGAATCGCGGTCCGGCCGTCATCCTCCAGGCAGCGCTGGTCGTCGCTCTGGTCTTCGCCGCCTACTATCCTGCGCTGCGGAGCGGATTCATCTGGGACGACGACAGCATCCTGACGCAGAACCTCCTGATCAAGGCCCCTGACGGCCTTCATCGGTTCTGGCTGACCACGGAGCCCCAGGATTACTGGCCGGTGACGATGAGCTCGTTCTGGTTCGAGTGGCGCCTCTGGGGCATGAACCCGGCGGGCTACCACGCCGTCAACATCGGACTCCACGCGATCGAGGCGTGCCTGCTCTGGGCGGTGCTGAGGCGGCTCCGCGTGCCCGGCGCCTATCTCGCGGCGCTCCTTTTTGCCGTGCATCCCGTGAACGTGGAGTCGGTGGCCTGGATCGCGGAGCGAAAGAACATGCTGGCAATGCTCTTCTTCCTCCTCTCGATCGCGTGCTTCCTGCGGACCCGATGGTTTTCCGAGGCATCGGGCGCACCGGCCGGCTCCTCCGCGGGAGGCGGGTGGTACGGACTCAGCGTGGCCGCCTTTGCGCTGGCAATGCTCAGCAAGGGTTCCGTCGCAATCCTGCCGGTCGTCATCCTGGGCATCATCCTCTGGCATCGAGGCCCGCGCCGGGGGGATGGTGTCCGGGCGCTTCCGTTCTTTCTGGTTGCCGGGGTCCTGGCCGCCGTGGACATCTGGTTTCAGGGCCACCACCTGGTTGCGCCGATACGGGAGGCGAGCATCCTGCAGCGCCTCCTCGGCGCGGCCGCCGCAGTCTGGTTTTACCTCTGGAAGGCGATCCTGCCTGCGGATCTCATGTTCTTTTATCCCAAGTGGCGGATCGCCCCCGGCCACGTCCTTTGGTGGCTGCCGCTGACGGCCGCCGCCGCCGTGACGCTCGTTCTTTGGTGGAACCGGCGCGGCCCGTGGCGGCCGGCGCTTTTCGCCTGGAGCTACTTCTGCTTGGCCCTCCTGCCGGTCATGGGCTTCACGGATGTCTATTTCATGAGATATTCGCTGGTTGCGGACCACTACCAGCACCTCGCTCTCCTGGGCGTCGTGACCCTGGCGGCGGCCTGCTGGGCGAAATGGATGGGTTCGGGCCGCGCCGGGTCCATGCTCAGGCTCATCCCTCTTATTGTCATTGGCGGGTTTGCCTTCCTGACGTGGCGCCAGTCGAAAATCTATCGCGATTCGGACACCCTCTTCACGGAGACGCAGAAGCGGAATCCCGACTCCTGGGAGTGCGAGAATTACGCGGCGAACGCGCTTCTGCGGGCCGGGCGCCTCGACGATGCGATCGCCCATTACGAGCGCGGCCTGCGGCTCGGTCCGGAGTACGCCGAGGCCTACGGCAACCTCGGCGTCGCCCTCTCTTACGCCGGACGGGTGGACGAGGCGATCGCATATCTTCAGGAGGCGGTGCGGCTCGAGCCCGATTTCGTCAAGGCCCACTACTACCTCGGTCTCGACCTGGCGGGTGCCGACCGGCTTCCTGAGGCCGTGGCGCAATATGAAAGAACCCTTCGGATCAGTCCCGATCACGGCGAGGTCGAGAACAGCCTCGGGCTTGCGCTCTCCCGAATGAATCGCCTGCAGGAAGCCATCGTCCATTATGGGCGCGCGGTTGCCCTCGAGCCCGGGAATGCCGCCGCGCGCAGGAACCTGGGCGCGGCCCTGAATGCTGTCGGTCGGACCGCCGAAGGGGCTGCCCAACTGGAGCAGGCGCAGCGGCTCGCGCCGGTCCCGCCTCAGCCCGCGCCATGATCGCCTCGGCCCCCATCGGGATCCCCCCCCGGTCCGTCCGGGCAAATGTCCTGTCCTGGCTCCGGCTGGCGCTTGTCCTCGCGGCGATCGGCACGGTCTATTTTTACCGCCTGGACCGCCCGCTGCTCTGGGCGGACGAAGCGGACACCGGCAACGAGGCGCGCCACGTCCTCCATTCCGGGTATCCCACAGCCTACGACGCCAGGAACGTCGGGATGTACGAGAACGGCGCCCAGTACAGCCGGAATCTCCTGTCCCGGAAAATACCGTGGGTGCAGTACTATGTCGGCGCGGCGTCGCTGGCCCTTTTCGGCGACGATGCCGGCGGCCTGCGCGCCCTTTTCGCCCTGATCGGCCTGCTCTCCTTCTTTCCGATCCGGGCCGTCCTGCGGTCCCGGATCCGGCATCCGGACATCCTGGCCGCCCTGGTGCTTCTCGCTCCCCAGGTCGTCCTCCTGCAGAGGAATGCAAGGTACTATTCGATCCTGATCTTCCTGAACGCCGTTCTTGCGTGGATTTTTTCGGATCATTCCGGGAAATCCCGGCGGCGCCTCGGGACTTCGGCGCTCGTGTTCGTGCTGCTTTTCCACACCCATCCCTTTGCCGCGGCATGCTCCGCGCTGTCGCTGCTCCTGTGCTGCGCGCTGTGCAGGCGGGAGCTGCTGGGCAGCTACGCGCTAGCGGCGGGGCTGGGCCTCCTCTCCTGGGCCGTCTGGCTCGTCGCGCTGGGACCGCCGCTCAGCCGGTCGGCGGAGGCCTATTCGCTGATCGCGTCGAACTTTCGCCTCTGGTGCTGGACATTCGCCTCCGGCCTTCGCGCGGTCCCCATCGATTTCGATGCCGTGGGCTGCGTTCCGACGATCCTGGTCATGGCGGGCCTTGCGTTCGCCTCGTTGCGGGGCCGCCTGGTGTTCCGGCGGCTCGGACGGGATCCCCTCGTCGCGCTCACACTCATCAGCGTCCTTGTCCAGGGGGTGGCAACGGCCGTCCTGCTCGGCGGGGAGACGGCCGCGCAGTTCGCGGTGCTGCGCTACATGCCCCATCTCGTCGTTTTTGCGGAATTGGCCAGTTTCATCGCAATCGCCTCCGCGTTCGGCGACGGCCTCCCGTGCGTGGCCGTCTGCGCCGCGGCGATCGCCTGCAATTTCGGCGGGCTGTCGTATTGGGCGAAGCCGCCCTCGCGGCCGGTGCCCGCATCGTGGCTCGTCCCCGTCTATTCGGAGATCTTTAATCCGCCCGAGAGCGCCTGGGATCCGCTGTTCGCCCGATTGCGCGGCAACGCGTCCCCATCGAACCAGGATGTCGTCGCCATCTTTCCGGCCTGGTCGCAGGACATGGCGATATTCTACCTGGGCGATCGCTGCCTTCTGCCGCCGGTGCTGGAGCCGCCGGCCGACATTCCCGGCAATGCGATCCGGCGCGCCATCGGGGACCCGGCGACGCGACGGTTGTTTTCCCGGCCCGAGTGGATCGTGGACGCATTCGGGATGATCAAGACCACACCCAAGGGGTATGCCGTCGCCGGACTCTTTCCCTCGAACCAGGCTCGTCCGGACGAGAGCGCCCGGCCCGAACTCACCCGGCACGGATTCCGGCAGCCGAACGCCGTCGCGGGCATCGTTCTGTTTCAGAGGCAGGAGCCTGGGCGCCAGGAGTGAGATAATCTCACTCCTGGCGGCCTGACCCCTTACTTCAACCAGCCGTAGGCCGCCAGAAACTGCTGGAATTGGGGATTGTCCGCGGAAAGCGGGGGAAGCCAGATGCCCACCTGCTCGCGGTCCCACCACCGTCCCTCGGGATTGCCTGCCGGGGCAAACCGGTAGCGATACAGGACCGCGCGAACATAGCGGGGAGGATGGCCCGGAAACGGATTTCCCGCGAACAGGCTCAGGGTCCCCGGATCGTTGTGCAGGAGCTTCCAGGTCAGGTGAAACGTCCACTGGTACTGTTCGGGAGAGCCCATGGCGGCGAACCACATCTGCCAGTCGAGCCGAAGCTGGTACGGGGCGATCTGAGGGGGCCGCTTCCTCAGATCCACAGGCAGCCCTTTGTAGGGATAGGGCTTCCAGGACGAGTTTTCCCCCGGAACCTCGTCGTCGGTCCCCTCAAACACGACGTTGAGCCGCTCGCGCCCGACGGATCCGAACGCGCCGTACGTGTTCACGAGATCGAGGGGATCGAACGAGGTGTTCATCACCTGACGGGACGAGAACAGGTTCATCACCGGCTGGAAGCTGAGGAGGATGACCGTCGCGGCGACCGCCCAGCCCGTGACGCGCATGGCCTTGCTCGGCCGGGCGGCTGCCGCGGCCGCGGCAGCCCGGCGAACCAGTGGCCGCGGCAGGACCTTTGACCAGAAACCGTCGTCGAGACACGCAAGGGCGGGCACGATCGTGATCCAGTTGAGGAACGAGAGGTTGCCGCTGAGGATCAGGGTCACCTGGAACAGGATGATGACGACTCCCGCGATCCGCCGCGCCGTGCGCGGCCAGAAGACGAACCAGGGGGCCGCCACCTCCGCGATGTGGTTGAACATGACGCCGCAGCGAAGCGCCGCGCGCGGGAGAAAATGGAACCACCGGCTCAGGGGCCCGGGAAGGGGCTGGGTCTCGAAATGATAATAAAGGGCGGTGAGGTCCCGCCAGACGAGGTCGCCGCGCAGCTTGATGAGCCCGGCGCCCAGCATGATCCTGAAGATGAGCCACCGAAAGAGCCAGATCAGGGGCGCGGGCGGCGCCCGGCGCGGGAACGGGCGCGCGTCGACGAGGGGACAGAGGAAGATCGCGAGGAATCCCGTCTCCAGAAGCTGCGTTTCCCAGCCATAGCCGAACCAGTCCTGGCCCACGTGCACGAACGACATGTAGAGGCCCCAGAGGACGGCCATCATCGGGGCGTTGGCGAATCCGGCGGCGACGACACAGGCCAGCGCGAAGCCCGACCAGGCGGCGATGAGGAGCGAGCTGTCCGAGTGCCAGAACCAGAAAAGGGAGGGCAGGCGATGGAAGCCCGCTCCGGTGGAGCCGAGATAGTCGCGGACGCGGTGCAGGAAGGGATCGACCGGCAGCAGGCCCTGCGACCCGATGAGTGGGAGGATCTGCCGGGCAGCCGCGAGAAATGCGACGGCATACACGAAGCCCAGCACACGGAGCAGCATGAAGCGCGTCAGCCAGTACGTCGATGGACTGATCGGCGATGTGGCCGGAGAATCGCCCTCGTTCACGCGGCCACCCTGGGCCGATCGCCTCCGCCACGCAAGCCGCGCCGGGACCGCATCTTTCTGGCTGACCGCCCGGGTGGTGCGCCGCTAGCGTGCCGTGATGCAAACGTTCGGCCGGCTGGGGCGCTGCGGTGTCCTCGGAATCGTGGTCGCGGCCTCCGCCGCCCTTCGCCTCGCGTGCCTGCGCAACGACCTCTGGTTTGACGAGATATGGTCGCTCAAGCTCGTGGCGATCGTCCACTCGCCGATCGAGATCCTGACACGGCTCCACAGCGGCAACAACCACCCGCTCAATTCGCTGTGGATGTATGCCCTCGGACCCTCCGCGCCCGAATGGGCCTATCGCCTGCTGTCGTGGACCACCGGCGCCGCCACCGTCGGGCTCGCGGGCGCGATCGCGCGCCGGCAGTTCGTCCGCATGCACCCGAAGGACACCGGCGATGGGGCCGATGCGGCCGGTTTGATCACAGCCCTTCTTTTCGGCGGATCCTACATGCTCGTCCTCTATTCCTCGGAGGCGCGGGGCTATGCGCCCGCGGTTTTCTTCAGCCTGCTCGCCTTCTATGCGCTGCTAAGGGGTCAGGTCCCGAAAATTGATCCGGCTCGAAACCGGATAAATTTTCGGGACCTGACCCCTTTTGTCTATGGGCTTGCCTGCATCCTCGGCCTCCTGGCCCATGCGGTGTCCGCGCAGATCGTGATAGCCGGATTCGGGTTTTCGGCGATCGTTGCGCTGCGCGCGGCCGGCCCGTGGCGGACCCGCGCCTCCGGGCTTCTTCTGTGGCATGCGGTTCCCTGCATTTTCCTGGGCCTTTATTTCATATTTTTCTTCCGCCGGCTCGATCCGGGCGGTGCGACGTTTGCCGGTGTGAATCACGTTCCGCTCGCGGGCGTGTTTGGCGACCTTGCGGCCTTCAGCCTCGGCTTCCCGGCATCCCTCGGGCTGGCGGTGGCCATGCCCGTCCTCCTGGCTGTCACCGCAGCCGGCCTTGTCCTCGTCTTCTTCAGGAGTCTCCCGCTTGCGACCTTTTACGCGCTGGCCGTCTTTGTGACGCCGCTCCCGGGCATCCTCTCGGCGAACGAATCGGTCCTCTTTCCGAGGTTTTTCATCCTGAGCGTCGCCTGCGCGCTCCTTCTTTCCGGATAT
Organism: uncultured Opitutaceae bacterium; assembly: GCA_964547325.1. Taxonomy (GTDB): domain Bacteria; phylum Verrucomicrobiota; class Verrucomicrobiia; order Opitutales; family Opitutaceae; genus Palsa-1447. Next base: position 16,966 of record CAZJNA010000027.1, read on the forward strand.
TTCCTCGCCCGCGCCTGGATGTTTCGCGCATGGGCGCGTCCCCTCTGCGCCTCGGCGGTCGGCCTTTTCCTCATCGGCGGAGGATTCCAGGCCTGGAGTCTCCTCCTTCATGGCCGCGGCGAATATCTCCGCGCGCTCCGCTACGTGGTCGCGCAGACGCCAACCCCGGACGTGACGGTCTCGACGGACTTCAGCGAATTCAGGAATTTTCTTCTCATCGACCGCTACGGGAAAGCCGCTGCGGGCCCGGGCCGTTCGATCCGCTACCTCCCGAGCCGGCGCTGGAGGGCGCCCGGGCCGGAATGGATCTTCGTCGAGCGCCTGGACAATGAGCCGGATGCGCCCGGCCATCTCTACGATTCGCACGGCACCTATTACCAGCTGGAGCGCGTGTTTCCGCACGCGCCGTTGTCCGGCTGGACGTGGTTTGTCTACCGCAACACGCTGCTCCTCGGATTTCCGCCGCCCCCAGGAGGATGACGGTCAGGCGGCGGTGTCCCCGACCGGCGTCACCGGGTCGATCCAGGTCCAGCAGAGGCCGCCCAGCACATAGATGGCCGCAGAGATGGCAAAGGTGAGCGTCCAGTTGTGATTCATGTACTGGAGGATGTAGCCGACGACGATCGGCCCGACGGCCCCTCCGATCTGGCCGGCCATGTTCATGGTGCCCGAGACCGAGCCGGCGTATTTCCCGCCGACATCCATGGCGGTCCGCCAGCAGACGGGAAGGGCGAGATCGAGCGAGAAGCTGGCGAGGCCCATGGCGACCATCGCCCAGACGGGATCGGCGATGCGCGGGGAAAGGAGCAGCATCGCGGCGGCGCCGCCGTAGCCCACATAGGCCATGCCGCGGCGAACGCTGGCCAGGCCGTAGCCGCGCCGCACGAGCCAGCCGGCCAGCCAGCCGGAAAGGATGCAGGCGAAACCGCCGAAGAAGAGGGGTATGCCGGAGAGCAGCGCGCTCTTGTGCAGGTCCAGGCCGCGGGCCTCCTTCACATAGGTCGGCAGCCAGGTGATGTAAAAGTACCAGCCATAGCCGAAGCAGAAATATTGCACGAAAAGCAGCCAGACGGTTCGCGAGCGCAGGATCAGCGACCAGGGAACCTTCGGGCGCGCCGCCGCCGCCGGCCGGTCCTCGTTGAGCAATTTGAGCTCGGCCGCGTTCACGCCCGGGTGGTTGCGGGGATCGTCGCGAAACCATCGGTAGAAGAGGGCCGCCCAGACGACTCCGGGGGCCGCCACCACGGCAAAAGCCCACCGCCAGCCCACAAGCGATATGACCCACACGACGAGCAGCGGGGTGACCGCCCCTCCCCAGCGCGTGCACAGCCACATGATGCTCACCGCCCGGTTCCGCTCGCGCACCGGCAGCCAGCGGGTGAATGCCTTGGCGAGGTTCGGAAAGGCCCCGGCTTCACCCGCGCCGAAAAGCGACTGCGTGACGAGGAGGGAGGCCAGATTCCAGACGCGCCCCGTGGCTGCGGTGAAGAACGACCACAGGAGGACGACCCGCATGAGCACCTTTCGCGGGCCGATCAGGTCGCCCAGCCAGCCCCCCGGAATCTCGAAGAGGGCGTAGGCTGTCGTGAATGCCGCGAACACGTATCCCATTTGCACACTCGTCAGGTGAAGGTCCGCGGCGATCGAGACCTTTGCCTGCGACATGCACGTGCGGTCGACGAAGGTGATGACGGCCAGCGTCCCCGCGAAGAAAAGCAGCCAATGCCTGGTGCCGGTCGGTCGGCTGGAATCGGTGGAGGAGGGCGGGACGGGAGTCATGGGTTCGACGTCGGGGGTTGACGATGGGGCCGGGCTCTGGGGCGCGGGCAGCAAAGGCGATCCGCGCGGCGAACCCAAGTATTAAGAGCGAAAATGCCTCGGCGCGCGTTTTTTAATTTTTTTTCGGTCGCCTCACCTTTGCCGTGCGTCATGCTGGCCTCAGAGACCCCGCCAATGCCCCCTACATTGAGGATGTTTTCCCCGGACAGGCTTTCTGTCGGCATGCGACAGGCGGCGCTCCGTCGTCCGCAGGCGCCGAGGCGCTAGCGAGGGGGGCGGACCGGACGACTTTATGGCAAACAAACAATTCTCACGTCGGGATTTCATCGGAGCCGCCGGGCTCGGGGCGCTTGCGGGAGCGGCCGCACTGGCGAATCCTGTCCGCGCCGCCGCGGATGCGGTGGGGGTCAAGCCCGCCGATCTGCCCGACCTCACCATCACGGAGGTGAAGGTTTACGTCGCCAACCTCGGCCCGGCGCTCCGCCGGATCAACAGCCCGGAAAGCGGCGAGATCGTCTCGCTCGTGACCGCCGGCGGGATCGAGGGCAACTACACGCTCGGCAACCGCGTCCCGGGCACCGGCTTCCTCGAATACGCCAAGGGCGTCTGCCTGGGGAAGAGCGTCCTCGACCTCCTGCCCGCGCTGGTGGCCGCCGCCAACGAGCAGGTCCATCCGACCCGCGGCTTCGGCCGCAACGCCGGCTTCGTCGGCGGCTTCGGTTACCCCAGCGGGTTGCACCTCGGCAGCATCGCGGAGACGCATTATCACGCCGCCATCGTCGATGTCTGCCTTTGGGACATTCTGGGCAAGGCCGTGGACCGCCCGATCTACAAGCTTCTCGGCGGGACGAAGGAGAAGATGTTGGCCTACGGCAGCTCGCTGCACCTCCCGACGATCGAGGAGTTCGCGCCACAGGCGCTCGAGGCGAAGAAGATGGGCTTCAAGTGCTACAAGATCCATCCCGGCGGAGGCCAGCATCCCACGGGAGGCCCGATCCCCGCCCATGTCGGCCACATCGAAGAGATCAAGGCTGTGCGCGAGGCGGTCGGCCCGGAATTTACCCTCCTCTTCGACCCGGTCCAGCAGTACAACGTCTTCGAGGCGCTCCGGGTCGGTCGCGCGCTGGAGGAGAACAACTATTCGTCCTTCGAGGACCCGATCCCGACGACGGACATCGAGGGCCTGATCGAGCTGCGCAAGAAGCTCACGGTTCCGATCGAGGTCGGCGAATTCATCTACGGCATCCAGGGCTACGCGGAGTACATCCGCCGCGGCGCGCTCGATATCGTCCGGCTGATCTCCGACAACGTCGGCGGCATCACGGGCTCCTTCCGCGTAGGCCAGCTCGCGGACGCCTTCGGCATGCCCTGCACGCCCCACAACTGGGGCAACGGCTTCGACCTGGCGGTGCACTTCCAGCTTGAGCTGGCGCTGCCAAACACCTTCTGGTTCGAGATGCCGTATCCGCCGACCCTGACCGACCGCGCCTACCTCAAGGAGAAGTTCCGCGTCGATCCGGACGGCTATGTGCACGCCCCAAAGGCCCCGGGCCTGGGAGTGACGCTCGACCGCGACGCGCTCGACAAGATGCTGACGCGGATCGACCGCTGATTTCCAGAACCCCCAAAAAACGCGCCGGATGATCTCCGGGGCGAAAAGGAAAGTCCCCCCAATGCCAAGACTGCAGCCGATCAATAATCCCGCTGCGCCTTCCCGGCGCGAATTTCTGCAATATCTCGGGGCGGGAGCCCTGGGGCTCGCCCTTTCCGCCCGCAACGCCCGGGCCGACGTCGACGTGTCCGAGCCCCCGACCTACGACCTAAGCCCCGGGCCGAAGAAACTCCGCGGCCTCTTTCCCATCGGACAGACCCCCTTCACCGAGGACGACAAGATCGACCTCGATTCGCTGGCAGCCCAGGTGCCGTTCTGCAACCGCGGCGGCGTTCACGGATTCGTCTGGCCGCAGATCGCCAGCGGCTGGACGACGCTTTCCGAGGCGGAGCGCCTGTCGGGCGCCGAGGCCATCGTTTCCGCCGGAAAGGGCGGCTACGCCGCAATCGTCATCGGCGTGCAGGGGCCTGACATGGCCGCCGTGACGCGGTACGCGCAGCACGCCGCCAAGATCGGCGCGGATGCGATCGTTTCCCTTCCGCCCGCGAAGGTGACCGACGAGAAGGCTCTCCTCGATTATTACCAGCAGCTCGGCCGCGTCACCGACCTGCCCCTGTTCGCCCAGAGCACGGGCACCATGAGCGTCGACCTGATCGTCGAGATGTTCAACACGATCCCCACGATGCGGCAGGTGAAGGACGAGGCCGGCGTTCCCCTCGAGCGCGTCGCCGAGCTGCGCCGCAGGACGAACGACCAGCTTCGCGTGTTCTCCGGCCAGGGCGTGCGCACCCTGATCAGCGAGATGGAGCTCGGGTTCGTGGGCCATTGCCCGTACACCGGACTCGCGGATGTTTATGCTTCGGCGTACGATCTCTGGCACGCCGGAAAACGCCAGGAGGGCTTCGACATGTTCGGCCGCATCCTCGCTTTCAACAGCCTCGGCAACGCCGATGGCAACGGTCTCCTCGTCGCCCGCGGAGTGTTCAAGCCGAGCGTGCACGCGCGGCAGATGCCCCCCGTCCCCGGCGGCGGCCCAGGCGGCCCGAGGCTCGGCCCCAAGATGAGCGTCAAGGCGATCCGCAAGGGGTACGAGGACTACCTGAAGCCGTACCTGAGGGCGTAGCAGCCGGAGGATCAGGGGCCTTCCGGCAGCGCGAACGACAGGACGTTCCCGCCCGAGGCAATCGCGACGTATTGCCTTCCATCGATCGCATACGTCATCGGCGACGCCTTGAAGGGGTGATTCGTCTCGAAGTGCCAGAGGTACTTCCCCGTGGCGGCATCGACCGCGGCAAACCCGCCGGTGCTCTCGCCGAAGAAGAGAAGCCCGCTTGCCGTCGACAGGACTCCCGAGTAGTTGGACTGGACGGGGCCGGGGAAGTCGATCTGCCAGGCGACCTTTCCCGTGTCTATGTCAAATGCGCGGAGAATCTTCTTCGGCGGGTTTGCGGGACCAAAGTACCGGGCATAGCCTCCGTCCTCCGCCTTCCGGTAGACCGTGAAATCCTCGACGGTCATCACATAGTACAGGTGCGTGGCGGGGCTGTAGGCCGTGGAGTACCAGTTCGTGGCTCCCCGCACCGCGGGCGCGGTAGCCACGCCCTTTGAATCCGTCTCGTTGTTGGGAAGCAGCCGTGGCTTCCAGTCGCCCTCGTCGATGCCGCTGGCCCAGGTGAGCTTGTCCACCATTCTCGTGGCCATTACCGGCCGCTGGAGCGTCCGGTCGAGGACGTACAGGAAGCCGTTGCGATTGGCGTGCAGGAGCAGCTTGCGATCCTGGCCCCGCCAATTCGCGGTCACGAGGACGATGGGCTCGTTCGCGTCCCAATCGTGCAGGTCATGCGGCGTGAACTGGTAGTACCAGAGGAGTTTCCCGGTCTTCACGTCGATCGCGAGATCGCTGTTCGTGAAGAGATTGGCGCCCGGCCGGTCGTCTCCGTCGGTGTCCGGATGCGGATTGCCAGCCGCCCAGTAGAGGACGTTCGATTCCACGTCGAAGCTTCCGGTGAGCCAGGTGGCCCCGCCGCCCTCCTTGAGGGCGCTGCCGCCCCATGTCTCGGAGCCGGGGCCGGGCTCGCCGTATTTCGGAATCGTCCAGAGCCTCCACACGAGTTCGCCGGTCGTCGCCTTGTAGGCGCCCACGAATCCCCGGATCCCGTTGTCGCCGCCGCTGACGCCGGTGATGACGAGGTCGCCCACAACCAGCGGAGCGGAGGTTCCGCCGTAGAATCCCTGCGAACCCGGCTCCGGCGTGTAGATGTCCCAGAGCAGGGCGCCTGTCAGCCGATCAAGCGCGATCAAATGGGCGTTGTCGGTCAGGTAGAAGACGCGGTCTCCCAGGATGGCGACGCCCCGGTTCACGCCGATCGCGGCATCGCTCGAAATCGTCGAGGTCGCGCTCTTGGGGCGTTCGTAATGCCAGATCTCGCGGCCGGTCCTGCCGCTCAGGGCGTAAACCTGGTTGTTCCCGGTGACGAACATCACGCCGTCGACGACGATGGGAGTCGTCTCAAGGCCCGAGAAGGGGACCGGGTACATCCACTGCAACTGCAGGCCGGAAACGTTTTTCAGGCCGACCTGGTCGAGATTGCTGTTCCGGTTTCCGTCGAGGGTGCCGTTGTAGGTCGGCCAGTCGCCCTTCCTGGGGTGAAGGATAGCGTCGATATCCGCCTGGGCCACGGGCGCCTGCCACCCCGGCAGCGGACCGACGGCCACCCCCTTCAGCCGGCTGAGGAAGGCGAGCAGGTCGCGCGTCTCCCCATCCGTCCCTTGGAAAGCAGGCATGGCGGGACGCTTGTCCGGCGTTATCGCCTGATATTCGCTGTCGAGCAGCATGCGCAGCCGCCCGTCCTCGGTCTGGAGCACCAGGTCGTGGCTGCCCTGGGCGCGCGCAAAACCCCGGAGCGCGCTCCCATCCTTCATTGTCACCGAGACCATCGCATAGCCGGGAGTCGGCCGGGCGCCGGGATCGGCGAGCGCCTTCTTCAATTCGGCCAGGGTCAGCTTTTTTGCGACATCGGAAAGATCGGGCCCGCTCGAACTCCCCTGGCCCCTTGCCCTATGGCAGGTGGCGCATTGGCCGGCTCCAAAAAAGATGCCTTGCCCGGCCTTCGGGTCCCCCGCGGCGAAGGACTCCGTCTGGGCCCTGTTGAGCGAGCGCACATAGCGCGTCAGCGTCCCGATGTCCGCCTCGGGAAGCGGAAACGGAGGCATCTTGTTCCTGCCCTTCTGTATGATGTCCGAGATATCCTTGTCGGACATGTTTCGGAGCTGGTCGTTGTTGACCAGGGAGGGCGCGCGATCGGTGCCCTTGGCGTCCCCGCCATGGCACAGGGAGCAGATCATCGCAAATTGCGGCGGCACGTCCTGGGCAGGCGGCGCCTGCCTCGGCTGTTCGGGATTGCCTGCGGCCTGCGGCCGCGCGACGGTCGCTGAAAAGCCAGCGATCAGGGACAGGGCGACGGTGCGCCACGAGTTCATCCGGCGTGCGGCTTTGGGACATTTCATGGCGGAGGAGCTTCCTGGATGGACGAGCACGGGGGGTAAATGATCCGTCTGAGGTTTTTGAAAACGGCGGGAGGCCGGAATGCTTTTGCCCCCGAACCCCTAAGTCAAAGGGAACCTTCCGGTCCGCGATCCGCCGAGAAGTACTTCTGGCGGAATTCCGTGAAGTGCTACAAGTGGGTCAGGAGGCGGGACAGCCAGCCGCAGGCCTGAGCTGCCCGGCCCTCAGGGCTTCAGCATCCCCAGATCCCCGAGCCAGTCCACCAGTCGGTCCGGCCAGCTGGAGATCGGCAATTGGGGCCGGTCCGCGCGCACGCCGAATCCGTGGCCCCCGCTGTTGTAGATGTGAATCTCGGTGGGGATGTTCGCCGCCCTGTACTTCAGGAACAGGCCGGCGAGGGGCGTCGCCTTCTGGGCGTCGTCGAATGCGCAAGCCGCAAACGCCGGGGGCGCATCCGCCGGGACGGCAAAATCGCCGCGGGGAACTTCCGCATAAATGAGCACCTGAAAGTCCGGCCGCGAGCTCAGGCGCTCGACGGGATCGTCTGAGGCCGGATTTCCCCGGTCTGAGTGAAGCACGGCGCCCATGACCGGCACGCCGCCGGCGGAGAAGCCGAGAATCCCGATCCGGCCCGGATTCACCCCCCACTCGGCGGCGCGGCTGCGGACAAGCCGGACCGCGCGAATCCCGTCGGCCACGGGATCCACGCCGACTTTGTACGGAGAATTTCCGGCGACCCGGTCGTTCGGCGTCAGCGATTGCTCGTCCCTGCCGACGTTTGGCACCGCGGCCCGATCGCGCGCCAGACGGTACTTGAGGACGAAGGCGGCGATGCCGCGGTCGGCCAGCCATTTTGCGAGATCGTAGCCCTCGCGGTCGATCGTGAGGAACATGTGGCCGCCGCCGGGCGCGATGATCACCGCGGCGCCGGTCGCCTTCCCGGGCGCCGGGAGGAAGGGGGTGATCGACGGGTTGTGAATGTTGAAGATGACGGGGAAGACGATGCCGGGGTCCTGCCGCCAGCCGACCCGCTCCTTTTCGTCCTTCCTTATCTCCGAGCCGGGCGCTCCGTTCGGCCACAGAGGGACCGAGGCGGGGTGAGCCGGCTCCTGGGGCGGGGTGGATGGAACAGGCGGCAGCGGCGGCACCTGGGCCGACCCGGGAATGGCGGCGCCGATTGAAAACAGGATCAGGAACGCGCGCGCACGGAGCGACGCTGGTGCGGGTGATGTCCGGGTGTGCATGGGGTTTTGGGGATCGATCCTGCCTGACGCTTGATCGCCAACAACGATCCGGGCGCGGATCCAACGCCTCGGAGTGTCATTGGCGGGGGTTGTGATGTTATTGCGGTCCCCTGTTACGGGGACCAAAACAGTGAACCCGCCTTTCAATTTGATCCAATGAAAAACGCCTTTTGGGTCGCCTGCTGGCTCGCCCTTCCCCCGGCGACCGGACTTGCGCAGTCGACGGTGCGCGTCGAGCAGCTGCGCTGCGAGCATCTGCAGAATCCCATGGGAATCGGCGTCCTCGAGCCGAGGCTTTCCTGGCAGCTCGTCTCCAGCGAAACCGGCGAGGCCCAGACGGCTTACGAAATCCGCGCCGGCTCGACGGCGGCCGGGCTGGCCGCGCCGCATCCGGATATCTGGGACTCCGGGGAGGTGATGTCGGACCGGTCGGTGCTGGTTCCCTGGGGCGGAAAGCCTCTTGCTTCCCGCTCCCGGGTCTTCTGGCAGGTGCGCGTCTGGGATCAGGACAACATCCTGTCCGCGTGGAGCGCGCCGGCTTCCTTCGAGGTCGGGCTGGTTTCCGCTTCCGACTGGAAGGCGCGCTGGATCGCCGCCGACTTTTCCCGATATGTCGCCGCGCCGCCCATCTTTGCCGGCGCTTCCTGGATCGGGCGGACGGGCCCTCCCGGAGAATCCGTGGCGTACCGGCGCGAGCTCGATCTGCCGGCGGGCGTCGGAGTCCGCAGCGCAGAAGTCTACGTCAGCGCCGAGGGCGGATTCACCTTTTTCGTCAACGGCCGGATGGCCCGAAGCGGCGGGGGACGGCCCGGCGCCTGGGTTAATCCCGTCCGGGGCGATTTCGGCACTGCGCTGGTCGGAGGGCGCAACGTCCTGGCGTTTTCAGCCGGCCCTGGCGGCCTTATCGCGCGCCTCTCGATCGAACTTGGCGACGGCAAGCACATTAATCTTGTCTCTGATGGCTCATGGAAGAGCTCGGCTCTGCTTCCCGATGGCTGGCAGGCGCCCGCTCTCGATGACTCGGCGTGGGCGCAGGCCGCCGTCCTCGGGCCCTACGGGGCCAAACCCTGGGGCGAATTCCTGACAAACAACACGATCGGCCCGGGCCGTTACCTCCGCAAGAGCTTCACGGTGGAAAAGCCGGTCGCGCGGGCGCGGCTCTACGCCACCGCGCTCGGCGTCTATGAGGCGTCCGTGAACGGCCAGCGCGTCGGCGAAACGCTTCTCAATCCCGGTTGGACCGACTATGCCAAGCGGGTGATGGTCCAGGTGACGGATGTCACTCGGCTCGTCCTGCCTGGCCGAAACACGATCGGGGCGATCCTCGGCGACGGATGGTACGCCGGCAGGCTCGGCTGGATGGGGCTCGCGCAATACGGGACGAGGCCGGCTTTTGCCGCGCAGCTTGAGATCACCTATGTCGACGGGTCTTCCGACACGATCGTCACCGATGGTTCATGGAAGGCCGGCCGCGGGGAAATCATCGGCTCGGACGAGCAATGGGGCGAGGTGATCGACCGCCGCCGGGCGATTCCCGGCTGGGACCGGCCGTCTTCCGACGACTCCTCCTGGGCGGGGGTGGTCGTCGAGGAGCATGCCGCAGCGCCCGCTCCTATGCTCGGCCCTCCGGTACGCCAGCTCGACGAACTTCCCCCCCGGAATATTTCGCGGCTCGGGGGCGCCTGGATTGTCGATTTCGGCCAGAACATGGTCGGCCATGTCCGGCTCGCGGCCACGGGTCCCTCGGGAACGACGATACGCGTCCGCCACGCCGAGGTGTTGAATGCCGACGGCTCCCTCTACACCGCCAACCTCCGGCCGGTCCTGGCAACCGACACGTTCATCCTCGGAGGAGGTCCCGACCGCGAGGTCTTTGAGCCGCATTTCACGTTCCACGGTTTTCGCTATGTCGAAGTCTCCGGCTTTCCGGGAACCCTGACTCCCGCCGATATCCGCGGGATCGTGGTCGGCTCGGACGTTCCGGCGACCGGCACCTTCGATTCCTCCAACCCGGATCTCGACCGCCTCTATCAGAACATTGTCTGGGGCCAGCGCGGGAATTTCCTCAGCGTCCCCACCGATTGCCCGCAGCGGGACGAGCGGATGGGCTGGATGGGCGACGCTGAGGTGTTTGCGCCGACGGCCGCCCGAAACGGCGATGTGGCCGCATTTTTCGAGAAGTGGCTTGCCGATGTGGACGACGCCCAGGGTCCGCAGGGGGATTTTTCGAACTTCTCCCCGCGGGTTGCGGCGCCCCAGCCGGGAATGGCCGCCTGGGGGGATGCCGGCGTCATTTGCCCCTGGGTCATGTACACCGCCTATGGCGACCGTGAATTCCTTGCGCGGAATTACTCCGCGATGGTCCGCTGGGTCGAATACTGTCGGTTGCATTCCGAGAACCTTCTGCGTCCCGCCGCCGGTGTTGGCGATCACCTCAGCCCGGGCGTTCCGACGCCTCTCGACGTTGTCGCGACAGCATACTTTGCCCACTCCACGGATCTGCTCGCGAGATCCGCGGGCGTCCTTGGCCGAAAGGAGGATGCCGCCAAATACGGCCTGCTCTTCCATGAGATAACGGATGCGTTCGCCCGCGCCTTTGTGGTTCCGGATGGAGCGATCAAGGGGGACACGCAGACCGCGTATCTTCTGGCGCTCGAGTTTGGGCTTCTCCCGGAAAGCCTGCGCCCGCTGGCCGCCGGCCGCCTCGTCGCGAATATCGAGGCGCAGGGCCACCTCACGACCGGGTTCATCGGGGTGGGGCTGATCTGCCCGGTTTTGACCGCGATCGACCGCTCCGACCTCGCATGGCGGCTCGTTCTCAACGATTCCTATCCTTCCTGGCTCTTCTCGGTAAAAAACGGAGCCACGACGGTCTGGGAGAGGTGGGACGGCTGGACTCCCGAACACGGGTTCCAGGATCCCGCAATGAATTCCTTCAACCATTACTCGCTCGGCTCCGTGGGCGCCTGGCTCTATTCCGGCGCAGCGGGCATCCAGCCCGACGATGCCCATCCCGGCTACAAGCACTTCTTCCTGAGGCCGCAGCTCACCCCGCGGCTCACATGGCTTGGAGCTTCGATCCACTCCCCGTACGGAACGATCTCATCCCGCTGGCGCGTGGATGGGGATCTCATCCGCTACGACGTCATCGTCCCGCCGAACAGCTCGGCCGAAATGACGCTGCCCGTCCCGTCGAAGGATGTGGCGCAGGCCGGCCAGCCAATCGCCGCCGCCGGGGATGCGGTGACCCGCCTGCCCCTGGCAGCCGGCGTCTATCACTTCTCGTTTCCCAGCGCCCGCCTCCCGCAGGCGGATGCGGCGCCTGCCGCCTTGAAATAGTCCGGGCTAAGGCCCGATTCCGTGCACCCGAAACGGGCGGGACGCTGTCAAAGGGGCTACCTCCAAGTGAAATCCCTGATGCATGCCGGCGCACCACCACCGAGGCCCGAAGGCGGCCGGGCTGCGCCATTGCCTCCCGCGAGCTGGTTGCCGACGGTGGACGACGGGTACCGCCGGATGCTTGCTGCCATCGCGCGGGCGTCGGTGTCCATCCGCTTCGAATTCTACATCTTCGAGGCCGGCGGCCCGGGCGATCGTTTTCGCGACGCCTTTGTTGCGGCCGCGCGGCGGGGTGTGAAGGTCCGCGTGCTTCTCGACGGGTTCGGATCCGCCGGGTTGCCCTCCGCCTATTGGGCCGGCCTGCGCACGGCCGGCGGCGAGGCGCGCTCGTTCAATCCCGGGTTTCTGCTCCGCATTCCGATCCGCAACCACCACAAGCTGCTGGTCGTCGACGACTCCGTCGCCATCGTTGGCGGTTTCAATATCGGCCCGGAGTATGAGGGGGACGGCGTGAACGGCGGTTGGCGGGATCTGGGCGTCGCCCTTGCCGGACCGCCGGTTGCTCCCCTGTCCGCATCCTTTGACGCGATGTGGGATCACAGGGACCTCAATCGTCGCGGGATGCGCAAGCTCGCCTCCCACCGGCGCCGGTTCGTGGCGCGGCAGGCCGGCATTCAGGTCATGTCGATGGGGCCGGCCTTGGGGCGCAACGCTTTCCATGAGCTCCTGATTCGCAACGTGCGGGAGGCCAGGGAGGTCCGGATCATCGCCGGCTATTTTGTCCCGAGCCTGAAGCTGCGCCGGGCATTGTGCGGAGTCGCCCGGCGGGGGCATCGGGTCAGGCTGATCCTTCCGGGCAAGACCGACGTCGCGTTTGTCCGGGCGGCGGGCCACACCTTTTATTCGAGGATGCTGCGTGCCGGGATTGAAATCGCCGAATACCAGTCCCGGGTGCTCCACGCGAAGCTCGCGATTGTGGACGATGCGGTCTTTGCCGGATCCTCGAATCTGGACGCCCGCTCCCTCTCCGTGAATTACGAGCTGATGGTGCGCATTTCCAATCCGGCCTTTGCCGAGGAGGGCCGCGCGATCTTTGAGGCTGATTGGGCGCTCTCTCGCCCGATATCCCTTCGCGAATGGCGCGCGGGGCGAACGTGGGCCGACCGTCTCTACGGATTCCTCGCCCGGTTTTGCCTGATCAAGATCGATCCCTGGTTTGCCCGCAAGCGGCTGCGCAGCCTGGCGTAGAGTGTCGGCCGCAGCTACTTGCGGTCGGCGCCGTTCGCATCCCTGGGATTCCAGCCGCTTCCCAGCACGAAGGCCGGGTCGGAATAATTCGCGGCGACGCCCGCATCGGCGGGCAGCCGCAATTGACGGGAGGCCGGCGATCGCCCGCTGACGTCGGCGGGCCCCCCGGATCCATCGCGGCTTCCGCATTCCCAGAATTGGATCCGACTCGTGTCGCCGGCTCCCTGGAGGAGCCAGCCGGCCGGGTTCACCGCGGAGGTGAGCACGCAATCGACGAGGACGACCTCGCTGTCCGGAAAACGGCCCGGCGCGATCCTCGAAAGATAGTTTCCAGCGACGCCCGGCGCTCCATCGAACGTGCAGCGGTGATAGACGTACCCATGGTTGGCGGCCGGGTTTCTTATCTGGGTGTAATAGCCCGCGGAGCGGACCGATCTGCATCCGCAGTTTTCGAAGAAGCAGGGGCCCGTGCCCCACATGAAGTCCACGTCGCCCTCGATCGCGCTGTCCTCGATGTACGCCTGTCCGTTGATCTGGAGCGTGTCCTGGAAGCTGGAGAGATCGACGTGCGCGATCACGGCGCGGGCCTCCGGCGTCCCGTTGAGGATGATCGCCTCGGCCTGGGATCCTCCGTGGGGCGTCGTGTTCCGGATCGTGAGGTTTTCAATCGTAAGGCCGTTCACGCGGTGCGCGAGGAGGACGGCTCTGCGGTAGATGTGCCGTGCGGCAAGCACCGGATTGGCGCCGGCGCCGTACGGGTTTCCGCCCGCGGCGTTGAAGCGTTCGTTGTTCGCATAGGCGATCACGGTCTTCTTCCGATCCTCCCCCAGCAATGTCACGGCGTGCTTGTTCGTGAAGAACACGAGCTCCGTGTAGGTGCCGCTGCGGATGAAGACCGTGGTTGGCGTCGTGTTTCCGTCCGGAATGAAGTCGAGGGCCCCCTGCACCGTGCAGAAATCCCCGGTCCCGTCCGCGGCGACCGTCAGCCGCGCCGGGCCCGCGGCCGGCGGGGCGCCGCGGGTCGTGAAGCGCCAGGCACCGGTCTGGCCGAGGGCAGGGCTGGCTTCGGGTCCGAACCGGAAGACTCCGGCGTCCACCGTGACCGTGTAGGTCCTGTGATAGCGAAGTTCGCCGTTCAGCGGATAGATCGTCGCCTGGTTCCCCTCGACGATGACGGGGTAGTACTTGAATCCCGACAGCCCGCCGATCGTCTTGGCGCCCGTGCGCGCGCCGATGTCTATCGCCTCGACGACGGTCCCATCGGCGTCACGGATCGTGATCCTGCCCGCGGTTCCGAGTTCGGGCGGCGATTTGAAGACGAGGCGGAGCGGCGTGTCCGGACAGACGCCTGTGGCTCCCGCCGCCGGCGACGCCTTCGACAATAGTTCGGACCACGAAAAATCCGACGCCCGCATTCCCGGGGCGCCTGCGAGGAGCGCCGCGGCGACTGCCGCAAGCGCGGCCGGGCGGCCCGCGAGGACATCCTTCAGCACAGCGGGGCAGGGTTCACCATTCCAGGACGAGAAGGGAAACGGCCTGGCGCGGCAGGGTGAATTCCAGCGTGGCGGCGCCGTCCGTAACGGCGACGGAGGCGGGCGCATCCGCGATTGCGGCAAGCTGGCCCGCCTTCTTGAGCTGCCCGTATTGCGCCTCATTCGGCTCCGCCGGCGAGCCCAACGCCTTCCACTGGGTGTAGGCGTTGCTGTGGGTCTGGTCTATCCGGTAGTGCGTGAGCCGGGCGTTTCCGGCGGCGAACGGAAGATGCGCAACCGAAAGGGAGACCTTCGCGTCCGGACCGGACACGTCGTCGTCGTGGTAGTGCCACACGAAGACGCAGAGCCTGTGGCCCTCCAGGCTCGTCAGGGCGCCGACGTCCGGCGCGCCCCGGACGCCGGTGCGCATGATCGAGTCGAGGGGGACTTGTCCCGAGCTCGCTGTCTCGACCCGCTGGCCGTCCATCTTGCTCAGCATGCGGAATACGTTCAGGACGGGCAGGTCTATCCCGTTCGTGGCGAGAACGCGCTGGCCCGAGAAATACGGCTGGTCCTCGAACTCAAACGCCCACGTCAGCGCGCCCCGGAGGTTAACGCCGTGCCTGTCGGCGATCGCGAGCTCGCGGCCGAACGTAGCGGCCGTGTAGCTGGAATACATGGTGCCCGGCCGGTAGCCAAGCTGCGGCCCGAGGCAGGCGGCGCAGCCGTCTGGATCGGATTCGCCGATCACGATCGGCTTGTCCCTGAGTTCGGGCACCGCGGCGATCATCGCGAAGCCCTTGTCGATGCCGCCCAGCTGCGAGGAAATGCCGAGGCGCACGTGCCCGTTCACGAAGCTCGGCTGGCCCTTGGCGTGGAAGGAGAGGAAGTCGGTCGGCGTGCCCTTCGCGCCGGTGGCGTAGTTGGTTCCCGAGACGCAGTGCGCCAGGAAATCCTGCATGAACTTGCCGCCGCT
>CAZJNA010000028.1:0-31607 GCA_964547325.1 uncultured Opitutaceae bacterium
ATCTTCGAGCCGCTGGAAAGCCGATTCAGGCTCTCCTGCAGCATCTGGTTCGAGGTCGCGAGGTTGTTGGCAGCAACGCGAGCCGCGTAGTTGGTATTGATTACAACTGACATGGTATCTTCCTTGATGATGAGCGCGGCGTCCGTGCCGCATCCGGATCCGGTGGAGTCGGCTCCGGATCGCGCCGGCCGTGAGCGAAACCCGCGGCGTGTCCGGTATCGTCGCGGTGGAAGCGAAACTTAACGGGCTTTCGGAAAAATCCGCGGGTGGCCGGTTAGCGCTAAACCCGCGGGCGAAGGTGTCGATGGAGGGCGCGATTCCGGCGCTTGGGCTGCCCGAGATTCCCCTAAATCGGGAGCGGATTGCGCCGATAGAGCGGGTATCCCACGTCCCCCATGGCTGGCATACAAGTCTCAGGCCTGTCCTCAGGCATCAACTGGCAGAACATCGTCAACCTGATCGTCCAGGCGGACAGCGCCAGCATCAATGAGGTCAAGACCCAGCAGACGAAGATCAACACCCAGGTAAGCGCCCTCGGCAGCCTGGGCACGGATCTCACGAATCTTTCCAGCGCCGTCTTTTCGCTCGAGGACCCCGGCACCTATGGCGGGGTCGTGGCGGGCTCGAGCACGAGCGGTTCCACCTGGATCACGACCGCGTCCAATGGCACGCCGGTCGGAAAGACAACGATCGCTGTAACCGGGCTTGCGTCCGCCGCGCAGTTGCAGGGGACGGGCGGCATCAGCAACGCCTTGAATTCCACCAGCGACGTCTCCGGCCTGACGCTGGCCAATCTGGCGATAGCGCAACCGATCACCGCCGGCACCATAACGGTTGACGGCAAGCAGATCACCCTCACCACATCCGAGTCGCTGCACGACGTCTTTACCGCCATTTCGACGGCCACCGGGGGTGCCGTGACCGGGGCCTATAACCCCGGCCCCGGCCTTGGGGCCGACAAGGTCACCCTCACGGACAGCGGGGGGAACCCGGTTGTCCTCGGGGCGGCCAACGACACCAGCAACTTCTTTACCGCGCTGAAACTTACGAACAACGGCGGTGCAAGCACGACGAGCGCGACGGCGCTCGGCGCCGTACAGCTCGGAAAGCCGATCGTCAGCTCCGATCTGAAGACGGCGATAACCGGTGTGGACGGCTCTGGAAACGGATCCTTTGCGATCAATGGCGTTTCAATCAGCTACAACGTCAATACCGACACCCTGGGCACGATCCTCGGCCGGATCAACAACTCGGGCGCTGGCGTCACTGCCACCTACGACGCCACGAACGACCGCATGGTGCTGACCAACACTGTGACGGGCGACACGGGCTTCGGCGTGAGCGACACGACCGGCAATCTGCTCGCGGCGCTCGGCCTGGCAGGCGGCACACCCCCGACGCTGGTTCGCGGAACGAACGCGCTTTTTTCGGTCAATGGAGGCCCGGTTCAGAGCAGCTCGAGCAACACCCTCAATGCCGCTGCGTTGGGCGTCCAGGGCCTTTCGGTCACGGTGGACAGCAAGGATACCCAGACGATCGAAGTGCAGGCCGACTCAACCGCGCTGCAAACGGCGATCCAGGGCTTCATCACCAGCTTCAACACGCTGCAGACGGACATTCAGACCGACACGAAAGTGACGTCGGGAAACGGAACAGTTGCGGCCTCCCTCCTTTCGGGCAATCACGACGTGGACGCCTGGGCGAGCACCCTCGAGACGACGGCATTCAACGCGGGAAGCGGGCTCAGCGGCTCTGTCAAGAGCCTGGATGCGCTCGGAATCGACTTCAATGGCACGACCGGGCAGCTCAAGATTGCGGACAGCGGCAAGCTTACACAGGTTCTTGCCCAGAATCCATCCGCGGTGCAGGCATTTTTTCAGACGGGAACGACCGGTTTTGGCGCCGTGATGAACAAGGAAATCACCGACATCACGAATCAGGATACCGGTGAGAAGCAAAATCTGCAAAGCCAGTCGACGGACCTCGGCAACCATATCACGCAGATGCAGACCCTGCTCACCGCGGAACAGAACCGCCTGGATACGGAGTTTCAGGCGATGGAAACGGCATTGTCGTCCCTGCAGAGCCAAAGCAGCACCTTGACCGGGTACGCCTCCGGCACTTCAGGTACGAGTTCGTCGACCAGTTCGAACAACAATTTGGCCACCTCCTTCAACAACGCCACGAACAGCAACAGTTCCGGCACGAGCGGCAGCGGATCCGGCACGAGCGGCACAGGCGGTTAAGTTCCCGGCATGCGGCCCATCTCTCCCATTTTCGCAGTTCTCGGCCTGGCCGCCGGGCTCGTCGGTTGCGCCACCGCGACGAAGCTCGTGGATCCCGTCAACCAGGGCCCCTTCTTCCAGCCGCATAATTTCAGCGGTGACCCGCATCTGCCGGCGGCAATCCGCCGGGTCGTTCTCCTCCCGCTCCACGGCGGGGACGACGCCCCGTCCGAGGCGACGGAGGCGCTGGATTCGGCCTTCGCAACGGCCCTGCAGGCGCAAATGCGCTTTGAGGTGGTTACCCTGTCCCGCGAGGAATGCCAGAAGAGTTTCGGCGTGCCCGACATTTCCTCGGCTGCCGCCCTGCCGCACGATTTCCTCCGCGCTCTCGGCCGCAAGTTCGCGGTCGACGCCGTCCTTTTCGTGGACGTGACGGCCTACCGGGGATACCGGCCGCTCCTGCTCGGTGTGCGCGCGAAGCTGGCGTCGGTCGAGGACCACCGGCTGGTCTGGACATTCGACGAGGTTTTTTCCGCTTCCGACCCGGCGGTCGCGAATTCCGTCCGCCGCTTTTTCTACCGGAATGAGCTCGATAGGATGCCGTTCGACCTGACGCCCGGCGCCTTGCAGAGTCCGGTGCACTTCGCCGCCTATGCCGCCGAAGCCACCTTCGAGACCCTGCCGTCCCGATGACCGGAGCGGCCCGAATTTATCGGGCAAATCTTCAATCGGGGCTAAAGTCGGCAACCCCCGCGACGATAGGAAGGTTGTCCAACGACGGCGTTCCCTGTAGCCAAGAGTCAGCGGCCGACCGTATCTGATTCCGAGCCTATGATCCAATCAACGTCTTCATCCGACAGGACGGCAGGGCCAGGTGCCTTTGTCTCCTTTACTCAACAGCCGGCGCTTCCCCCTGCGGTGCAGGGCCAGGACAGCGTTACGCTTGGCCACACCGGCCAGCTGCAATCGGCTCTCGGGCAGCAGCCCGAAATCCGCCCGGAGATGGTCGAGAAAGGGCGCGCCCTAGCCGCCGATCCCGACTATCCTTCAGCCGCGATCATCCAGGGCCTTGCCGGGATGATCCTGAATTCGCCCGATCCTTCCGAGGATCGATCGTAAGCGCCGCCATGGTTTCAAAAGATTGCGCGCGGGCCTACCGCGCCAATTCCGTCCTGACGGCCACGCCCGGGCAGCTTGTCCTCCTTCTCTTCGAAGGAGCGCTCAACTCCATGGCCCTCGCCCGGGAGGCGTTCGACCGCCCGGCCGAGGACCTCAGGCGCTACGAGATCATAAACCGGCAGCTTTCAAAGGCCCGGAAGATCATCTCGGAGCTCCAGGCGACCCTCGACTTCAACGCGAGCGGGGAATTCGCGGGGACGATGCACCGGCTCTACGACTACTACAACAGACGCCTGCTTGAGGCGAACCTGAAGAAGCAGGTCGAGCCGCTGGCGGAGGTGCAGCGCCTGCTCGGCGAGCTGCGCGACGCCTGGGCGGAGATGCTGCGCACGCATCCCGCCGCCGGGTCGCGGACCGAATCCGGGTGCCTTGTTGCCTGAAAGGCCGGACCATGAAGGCGACGCTGGAGAAAACGGCATCCCGGCTGCTCCAGGCCCTGGAGGATCTAGTTTCCCAGGAGACGGTGCTCTTGCGCGCCGGCTTTTATCGCGAGGCGATCGCCGTCCAGGTGCGGGCGATGCCGCTTGTTGCGCGGCTGCGGGAAATCGGCGGAGAGATGACGGCCGCCGCCACGGCGGTAATCGGGCCCCGAATCTCGGCTTTGCTGGAACGGCGCCGCGAGAGCGCAGCCTACCTCATCTCGCAGCGGACAAGCCTTGTGGCCGAACGGCAGCGCGTCCGCGAGGCGCGGCAGCGGCTGCAAATCATCGCGCCCTATGGGCAGGCGTCCGCGAGGCCGGCGAGAAAACGCCTGAACGCGGCGGTTTAAAAGAGGTCAGGCCGCCAGGCGTGAATCCATCAACGCCTGGCGGCCTGACCCCTTCGCGATCGTCACATCGCCGCAGCGAGCTGCTCGACGGGCTCGTCGGCCACGGGAGCAAGCTTCGATGCGGGCGGGCCCGCGAGCCAGCTGGAGGCGATCAGGCGCGCCTCGGCCTCCCAGTCCGTCCCGGGCTTGGCATAGACCGAGTGGACCGAGGCCGATTCGCCATCGTGGTCCACCCAGGAAAGATTGGCCTTCACGCAATTCGATCCGTCGGCGAGCGCGCAGGCCTGGAGCAGGATCGACCCCATCGGCTGCGCCTGCCTGGATGCGCCGCGCGATGCCAGGGTCAGCCTTGCCAGCCCGAGCTGGTAGTTGATCGTGCGCGAGCTTTCCCAGCTTCCGCCTTTCGGGGCCGGCTCGTCGCACTGGCACGCATGCTCGATGCTGGAGAGAAAGGATGTAAGGCGGACGGACATGGAGTCGAATTGAATTGGGCGGAGCACTTCCGCTTCCTTCCCTTTCGGCCGGGCCCGGGCCGACTTTAGAAAAAAGCGGGATTTATTTTTCTAATCGGCCATATTTGGGATTGAACTAGATGGTGGCCCGGTGCTTGCTTCCAACTCCCCAGCCAAGCTTCTGACATGTCGTTCGAGAAGGTATTGATCATCGAGGACGATTCGGTCGTCCGTAACCTGCTAAACGAGATTTTCCTTCGCAGGAAATGCTCGGTGGCCACGGCCAAGAAGCTCGTCGAGGCGGAGGCGTTGATCGCCCGGGACTCGTTCGACCTCATCCTCCTCGACATCCGCCTGCCGGACGGTGACGGCGAGAAGTTCCTGGAGCAGCTTGCGATGCTGCCGGAGCGTCCGCTGGTGATCGTGATGACGGGCTACGGGACCATCGAATCCGCCGTGGCCTGCATGCGCGCCGGCGCGTTTGACTACGTGATGAAGCCGTTTTCCCCGAGCCAGATCGATGTGATCCTCCGGAAGGCGCAGTCCTATCACCAGCTGCTCCAGGTCAACCGACACCTCAGCGATCCGGCCGACGACGGCGAGGGGGCCCTTCTCGGCCGCAGCCCCGCGATGGGCCGCCTGCGCCAGCTGATCGAGCGCGTGGCCCCGACCGACGCGACGGTTTTCATCAGCGGGGAGAGCGGCACCGGCAAGGAGATGATGGCGCGCGAGCTCTACCGGCGCAGCCCCCGGCGGCAGCAGCCCTTCATCAAGGTCAATTGCGCGGCTATCTCGGAGAACCTGATCGAAAGCGAATTCTTTGGGCATGAGCGCGGCGCTTTCACAGGTGCGACCGAACGCCGCGAGGGCCGCTTCGAGCTGGCCAACCACGGCACGCTGCTCCTCGACGAGGTGAGCGAGATTCCCGCGAACCTCCAGGCCAAGCTGCTACGCGTCCTGCAGGAGCGCGAATTCGAGAGGGTGGGCGGCAACCGGACCATCAAGGTCGACGTGCGCATCCTCGCGACCTCGAACCGCGACCTGATGCGCAATGTCGAGCAGGGCCAGTTCCGGCAGGATCTGTACTACCGGCTCAACGTCTTCCCGGTCATGGTCCCCCCGCTGCGCGAGCGGGCCGACGACATCCTCATACTGGCCGAGCACTTCCTCCAGCGCTATGTGCGCAAGCACGGAATCAAGGTGACCGGGTTTGGCGAGTCTGCGCGGCAGGCGATGATGCAGTACCGCTGGCCGGGAAACGTGCGCGAGCTGCAGAACACCATCGAGCGCGCGGTCATCCTTTCGCCCCAGGGCCGGTCCGTGTCGGCCGTGGCCCTTGGCCTCCCGTCCTCGCCCGCCTATCAGACCGAGCTCGACTGGTCGGGCAGCCTTTCCGTCGCCGCCGGGGGCGCCGACGGCGCCCAGCAGCTTGACGAGGATTCCGCGGTGCTTCCGATGGCCGCGGCGGCCGGCGCGACCTTCTCGATAGCGGAGCTTGAAAAACAGGCCATCCGCGGCGCGCTCCAGCAGACCGCCGGGAATCGGACCCAGGCTGCGGCCCTCCTCGGAATCAGCATTCGCACCCTGCGAAACAAGCTTCAGGAGTACCGCGAGGCGAACGACCCGGTCTTTTCGGGTCTGGACGCGGAGCAGGCGGGATAGGGGGAAGGGGTCAGGCCGCCCCAAGTGAATACGGCGGGCGGGTTCCCCAGGGGCGGCCTGTCCCCGGTATGCAAATCTCGGCGCACGGTCGGGCCGAATCCGTGGCCCGCTGTCGCGGATCACGCGCGCAGCCGGAGCCCTTATGCCCGCCGCCGAGGAAATCTCCGAAATCGTCATTCGCGAAAACATCGCCCGCGCCGTCGCGGACGTCTTCAAGACCATGCTCGGGCGCCCGGTCTCGCTCGACACCTCGGTCGACGAAAAGAAGATCGAGACGCACCTTGCGGCGAACGGCGTTCCCCAGGTCGTCGGCACGGTCGGGTTCATCGGCGAGGCAAACGGTCTCGTCTACCTTTACATGGACGAGACATTCGCGAGCCAGTGCACCGGGCAGATCCTCGGCATGACCGACTTCGAGCTGCAGGCTGCGGGCGACGACGTCGTCAACGACGCGATCGGCGAGCTCACCAACATGGTCGTCGGCAGCTTCAAGAACGCGCTCTGCGACGCCGGTTATCCCTGCAAGCTGACCATCCCGTCGATCCTTCGGGGCCGTAATTTTCGGATAGAGTCCACCAGCACCGCCCAGCGCCGAAGCTACCGCTTCGCGTGCGGCGACCACCGCGTGGTTGCGGATATCATCCTCAAACCGACCGACTGACCCCCAGGCACCCCACGATCATGCGCAAGAAAATCCTCACCATCGACGACTCGAAGACGGTCCGCATCATAGTCCGCAAGGCATTCAAGGTCTTCGATTGCGATATCTTCGAGGCGTGCAACGGCGTCGAGGGCCTCGCGGTCGCCGCGAAGGAGATGCCCGACCTGATCCTGCTCGATATCACCATGCCCGTGATGGACGGCGTCGAGACGCTGACCAGGCTGAAGTCGGATCCCTTGCTCAAGGCGATCCCGGTCATGATGCTCACCGCCGAGGGCGGCAAGGAGAACGTCCTCAAGATAGCCAAGATCGGCGTGCGCGACTACGTCGTGAAGCCCTTCAAGGAGGACACGCTCATCGAGAAGGCGAACCGGATCGTCGACCTGAAGCCCCTGTCGGATGGACCGACGAAGCTGCGCTCGATCCTCGATCCTGCGGACATCCTCGTCGTGGACGACAAGCCGGTCATCGTCCAGCAGATGCAGGACGGGCTGAAGCACACCCCCTGGCAGATCCACGGGGTGGCCACGCAGGCCGAGGCGCTCGAATTCTGCACCCGAAAGGTGCCGGATCTCATCATCGCCAGCCTGGCGCTCCCCGAGGAGGGGGCCTTCAATCTTTTCCGGCTCGTTCGCGCGAACCTCAAGACGAAGTATGTGCCCGTGTTTGCCCTTGTCGTGAAGACGGAGATTGAGGCGCAACAGAAGGCGCAGCAAACGGGCTTTTCCTACGTCGCGACCAAGCCGATCGATCTCGCGGACCTGGAGACGCGGATGGCGAAGGCCATGAATCTCGACACGTCCCAGCGCTATTACAGCATGGACGGGGACATGCTGATCATGCGCCTTCCGGAGAACTGTTCGCCGGCCGTCCTGGGCGAGGTTGCCCAGTACCTCCAGACCCAGCTCGCCGATGCCGTCGACGCCGGCTACAACAAGGCGATCCTGGACATCCATGCGGTCAAGGCCCTCCACATGGGAGTCATCAAGCTCCTCATGCAGGCGATGCAGGCGTGCCGCGAGCTGGCCCTCCACTTCACCCTGGTCGCAAGCACCAACATCATCGCCGAGTGCAAGGGCTTCGAGGACACCCGGAGCTGGAATTTCTACGAGACGTTTGAGGAGGCGAAGGCCAACCTCAACAAGAGTGCGCCTGCCGCGAAGCCGGCTGCGCCGGCGCTCGCCAGCGTATAATTTAAAGGGGTCAGGTCTGGGAATTTGATGTCTTCTCTTAAAGAGAAGACATCAAATTCCCAGACCTGACCCCTTAATGCGCGGCCAGCACCTGCACCGCCTCGGTCCCGATCACCTTGTCGATGTCGAGGAGCGTCATGACCCGGCTCTTCACCTTGGCCATTCCGACGAAGCAGCTCGTGTCCACCGCGGTGCCGAAGTCCGGCGTGGGCTCGATGTCGGCCGCCGACAGGGTGACGACTTCGTCGACGCTGTCCACGACCAGGCCCATCGGCATCACCTGGTCGCCCGTGGCGCGGACCTGGACGACGACGATGCAGGTGCGCTCGGCGCATTCGGCCTTCAGGCCGAACTTGGCCCTCAGGTCGACGATCGCCACCACGCGGCCCCGGAGGTTGATGACCCCCCGCACATGCGCGGGCATCTGCGGCACGGGCGTGATTTTCTGGAGGCGGATGATCTCGCGGACCTTGAGGACGGCGATGCCGTAGATTTCGCGATCGAGCGCGACGGTCAGATACTTTCCGACCGCGGATGCGGTGGCGGGTGCCGGAGGGGTGCTGCTCATGGAGGCCGTGTGCCAGTTCTTCGGCGCAACGAGGCTGATTCTTGAGAGGAAAGGCTTAAGCGGGGGCCGGTTGGGGCCGTTTTAACACAGGAAGCGCGACGACATGCCGATTTTCCCGGATCTTTACCCCGCAATCGAGGGTGTGCTGAACCGCCTTGCGGTCGAGGCGGTGCTGGTCGCGCCCGGACGGGACGAGGGGCTTATTCCCGCCTACAGCCTCCTCGGCGAGCTCCGGGAGCTGTGCTGCCCCGAGCCGGCTCTCCTGCCGGCTATCGACGCGGTTATGCAGGGACTTGAGCGATGCCTGGATGCCGCGCAGCCTCTCGGGCCGTCGCAGGTGGCGCAATTGCGCTCTTTCGTCGAGTGGATGCCGGCATCCCTCGCAGCCTGCCGCGAGAATCGCGCCCTTCCCGCGCTGGCGGATGCCCGGCCTGTCGAGCAGAAGGCGGAGCCGGTCGCCCCATCTTCGGGGAGCCAGGGCGATGCCCTCCTGGAATTCGACCTCGGATCGAACCGCGAGCTTCTGACCGCCTTTCATGGGGAGGCGGTGGAGCATCTGCAGCAGATCGAGGCGGCGCTGCTCGCCCTGGAGCGCCAGCTGGACGATCCGGAGGCGCTCAATTCGATCTTCCGCTCCTTTCACACGATCAAGGGCAACGCCGGCTTCCTCGGCCTTGTTCCCATGCACCTGCTGGCCCACGAGGTGGAATCCCTGCTCGACCTGGCGCGAAACCGGCGGCTGAGGCTGCACTCGGCGATCATCACGGAGATACTCCGCAGCCGCGACGCCCTGCAGACCCTGACCCAGCAGGTCGGCCTTGCCCTGGAGAAGGGGACGCCGCCGGATCGGGTGGTTCCCGTGGCCCACCTCATCAAGGCGGTGCGCCGCTGGGCGGAGGCCCCGGGAGCGGAGTCCGCGCCGGAGGCGGCATCCGCCTCCGACAGCCCGAAGGCCGCCACCCCCGAACAGGCGCCCGCCGCGAAGGCTTCCGTGAGCCAGACCGTCCGGGTCACCACCGAGAAACTGGATTCGCTGATAGACGTCGTCGGCGAGCTCGTGATCGTCCAAAGCCAGCTGCTCGAAACCGCCCGGAGCTTCGGCTCGGCGGCATCCCCCTTCCAGCGCGACCTGGCCCAGCTCGGGCGGATCACCAAGGAGCTGCAGCATACCGCGATGGGCCTTCGGATGATTCCGATCAAGCCGGCCTTCCAGAAGATGGAGCGCCTGGCCCGCGATCTCGCCCGGGATTGCGGCAAGAAGGTCGTCTTCACGACGAGCGGCGAGGACACCGAGCTCGACCGCACGGTCGTCGAGGAGATCGGCGATCCGCTGGTTCACATGGTGCGCAACGCGCTCGACCACGGGCTCGAGACACCGGCCGAGCGCCTCGCCGTCGGCAAGCCCGAGACGGGGTCGGTCAGCCTTCGGGCCTACTATCAGGGGAGCAACGTCATCCTCGAACTGAAGGACGACGGCCGCGGCATCGACCCGGAACGGATTTTGGCCAAGGCCCGCCGCCAGGGGCTGGTGGCGCCGGATGCCATCCTTAGCCGCGAGGAAACCTTCGGGCTCATTTTCCTGCCCGGATTCTCGACGGCGGAGAAGGTCACCGCCGTGTCCGGGCGCGGCGTCGGCATGGACGTCGTCAAGCGGAACATCGAGCGGCTGCGCGGCAAGATCGACGTGTCCTCCGAGATCGGCCAGGGCGCCGTCTTCCAGGTGAAGCTGCCGCTTACGCTGGCGATCATCGACGGGCTGGTCGTTCGGGTCGGCGACGACCGCTTCATCCTGCCCAGCACTTCCGTCCAGATGGCCCTGCGGCCGGCCCGCGAGAACATCGTCCAGGTCCAGGGCGGCGAGGTTCTCGAGCTCCACGGCCGACTCCTTCCCCTCCACCGGCTGCATCGGCGCTTTGGGATACCGTCCCGCGCCCAGGATCCCTGGGATGGCATCGTCGTCATCGTCGAATCCTCCGGCAAGGTGTGCGCGCTGCTCGTCGATGAAATGATCACCAAGCAGGAGGTTGTGATCAAGAGCCTGGGCGCCTTCATGCAGGGCCTCACGGGCGTCTCCGGCGGGGCCATTCTCGGCGACGGCAACATCGCCCTCATTCTCGATCCGGCGTCCCTGCTTTCCGCAGCCTAACCCAAAGCCGCCATGCCCACCCAACCCCCCAGCCTTGACGATGTCTGCGCACGGGCCCTGAAACTGCCCTGCGCGCCCGCCCTCCTTCCCCGCCTCATCTCGAGCCTGCAGGATTCGGAGAGCACGGCCTCCGAGATTGAGGGCATCATCACCCTGGACAGCTCGCTTGCGGCCGCGACCCTGCGCCTTGCTAACTCGGCCCATTACGCCGGCCGCGAGCCCGTGGGCGCGCTCGACGAGGCGATTCTGCGGCTCGGCCAGCGCGAGATCTACCGGCTGGCCGCGCTCGCCCTCGTCAGCCGCTGGGAGTCCGCCCACCATGAGAATCTCCGCTGGGCCCCGGGCGACTATTCCCGGCACTCGCTCTGCACCGCAATCGCGGCCGAGGTGCTCGCCGAATCGACGGAACGCGTCGATCCTTCGGTGGCCTACACCGCCGGACTGGTCTGCGACCTGGGCAAGCTGGCGCTGGCCTACATCTGCGCGCCCTTTTACACGACGATCTCCGCGTGCTGCGAGGTCGCCCCCTGCACCTGGGAACAGGCCGAGAAATCCGTGCTCGGATACCACCATGGGGAGCTGGGCGCGCGCCTGCTCAAGGCCTGGCGCTTCCCGGATATCTTTGTGCAGGTCGTCGAGCACCAGCTCGAGCCCCTGCAGGCTCCGGCGCCCGCGCTGCCGCTCCTGGCCCACCTTCATGCCGCGAGGTACCTTGCGGTCGCCCTCGGGCCGGGTGTGACCGAGGAGGGTTTCCTCTTCTCCCTGCACGGCGGCTTCCTTGGCGAGTGGGGTTTCTCCACCGACTTCCTCGAGGAGGCTATGATCGAGGTTCGCAGCCGCGCCCTGGAGCGCCTCGGGGACAAGCTCGCGATGGGCCCGATGGGCTGACGCCCCAGGCCGCCCGTTGCTCTAGGCGAGACTGATTGTCTCTTCGGCCGTCGGGGTCTTGATCCGGACCGACCCGGTGGCGAGCTCGAGGTGCAGCGTGCGGTTCACCGAACCGCCGACCTGGGCCTGCTTCACGACATAGCCGTTGCGGGCCAGGAATTCGAGCGTGGCGCGCATGTTGCGCTCGCCGATCCGAAATGGGTCGTGCCCGAGTATGACGTTTGCGCCGCCCGCGACGAAAAGCTGCAGGCGGGTTGCGCGGGTCTTGAAGCTGGCGAGCTGGCGGAAGAATTGGGGCAGCCCGGTGTCGGCGAACATCGCCGGCTGCGCGGCCGCCTTGCTGGGGGACACGTTTGAGTCCGGAAGCATCAGGTGCAGGATCCCCCCGACCTTGACGAGAGGATCATAGCCCACGAGGCCGATGCACGACCCGAGCGCGTAGGTGCTCATGACGGCCTCGGTGTTGTTCGAGACGGCCATGTCGCCCACGCCTATGACGACATGCTGGGGGTAGAGCGATGGGAGGACGGGGGCTTCCATGGGGTGGCGCGGTGAGGGGAGGGTGCGGGTTTTCCGTGAGGATTCGTTCAGGAAAAGACCAGCAGCCGCTGGTTGATCGGCGTGATCTCGTTGTGGCTGCGGATCTTTGCGATGATTCCGGAACCGAGCGTCTGCCCTTCCCCGACAAGCAGAAGCCCGTGGGGGCTGTATATGCCCGTCGCGAGCACCATGCCGGCCTCGAGTTCGTCCATGAGAATTTCGCGGACCTGCCGGGGCAGGTTGATCATGTGGGTCACCTTGAGGAACAGCCGCACAGCCTCGGGATCGTACGCTGTCCCGGCCTGGGCGAGGAGGGCGTCGCTTGCGGCCTGCTTCCGCTTTCCGGATTCGACGAAGCCGACCGCCACGGCCAGGACACGCGCCGTCCAGGGTATGGACTTTCCGGCGAGCCCGTCCGGATATCCGGTTCCGTCGAACCGCTCGTGATGGTGGCGGATCGCCTCGCCCACATCCGGCCGGGAGTCGACGAGCGAGGCGAGCGTCTGGCTGTAGATCGGGTGGTTGTGCAGCATCGCGATCTCGCGCGGGGAAAGCTCATCGGGCTTCTGGCGGAACGAGCGCAGCAATTCCCGGGGAATCCCGATCAGGCCGAGGTCGCAGAGCCAGGCCGCCGAGCGGAGCGCATGACCCTCCGCCTCCGTGAAATGCTCGGTCTGGGTGAGCTGGTTGGCGTATTCCACCAGCGCCTTCGCCTGCCCGCCGAGGATCGGGTCATAGGCGGTAAGGATGCGGCGGCACAGCTCGAGCGAGTGCTCGTAGCGGGACGTGAGCTCGCGATTCGCGCCGTCGAGCTTCTCGCGCTGGTGCTCGAGGTCCAGGACCTTGGCCTCGAGGGCCTGGTTGACCGTCACCAACTCCTGGTTGAGGCGCGACGTCTCCGCCTGCAGGGCCTGGTTGTGCATGATGAGCTCGTGCCGCTGGAAGGCGTTTCGCACGGTCGCGATCAGCTCCTCCCGCAGCCAGGGCTTCGCGACAAACCGGAAGATCTCCCCCTTGTTGATCGCATCCACGATCGTCGGCAGGGACAGGACGGCCGTGATCAGGATCCGGGAGGAATGGGGCCGGATGCGGCGGCTCTCGATCAGGAAGTCCAGGCCGAGCATCTCCGGCATCTTCTGGTCGGAGATGATCACGGAAAAGTCCTGGTCGGCGAGGATGGCCAGCGCCTTGCGCGGGCTCGGGCAGGCCACCACGTGGAAGCGCTCCCTCTCGAGGGTCTCCTTGAGCGCGGACAGGACGATCGGCTCGTCGTCGACAACGAGGATCGCCGGCGGGGAGGCGTTGGCTGGGGACATGGGAGAGAAGCCCGGAGGAACAGATGTCATGGGTGGGGGATTGCCGGGGCGAGGGCAGGTGCCCGGCCGGCGGTCATTCTGGATTGTGTCATGAGAAAGGACGCGATGCGCCCAAGGGGAAGGAGGGTCTGCGTCGCCCCGTTCTCCAGGGCTGCCCGGGGCATTCCGAAGACGACGCTGGTCGCCTCGTCCTGCGCGAAGGTGATTGCTCCTCCGAGGCGCAGCCGCCGCAGGCCCTCCGCACCATCCTGCCCCATGCCGGTCATTATGCCGGCGACGCAATGCGGGCCCGCTCCGGCCTCCGCCGCCGATTGGAAAAGGAGGTCTACGGACGGCCGCTGGTGCCAGACGGCCGGGCCATCCGTAACATGAGCGACATACCGGCCCGCGCGCCAATGGACGAGGAGGTGGTAGTTGCCCGGCGCGACAAGCGCGGTCCCGGGAAGCAGGGGCTCGCCGTCGGCCGCCTCGCGGACTTCGAGCGAGCAGAGCTGGTTCAGCCGGTTGGCAAAGGTCTTGGAGAAGAGGGCGGGAATGTGCTGGACGATCGCGATCGGGGGCAGGCTCGCCGGCAGCAGGGTCAGCACATCGCGCAGGGCCTCCGTGCCGCCCGTGGATGCGCCGAGCAGGATGAGCGCGCGGGCGTCTGCCCCGCCCGTTGCGGCGCGCGGGGCGCCCCGCGAGGGCGGCGGAGCGGGAAGGGGAGCGCCGCCGGGGCGGGGCCGCGCGTTGGCCGCAATCTTCACCTTCTCGACGAGCTGCGTCCCGATTTCGCCGATCGAATAGGTGCCGGTCTTGCCGAGGACATCCACGGCCCCGAGCCGCAGCGCCTCGAGCGCGTAATCGGATCCGCGCTGCGTGAGCGAGCTCATGACAACGACGGGCAGCGGGCGTTTCTCCATCAGGAGGCGCAGGAAGGTGAGGCCGTCCATCCGCGGCATCTCAAGGTCCAGGGTCAGCACGTCCGGCGCCTGCCTCGAGATCATGTCCATCGCGACGTACGGATCGACCGCGGTGCCGACCACCTCGATCTCCGGATCGGCCGCCAGCGCATCGCTGGCGAGCCGGCGGACGACGGCCGAGTCGTCCACGATCAGGACACGGATGCGGCGTGGCGGCTTCATGCGGCAAGGGGCCTGCGGTAGACCGCCGGTTTGATGCTCTGAAGGGAGTGGCGGATGTTGGTGAGGCTCTCCGCATGCCCCACGAGCAGGTACCCGCCGGGGACCAGCTGCGCCGCGAGCTTGTTGACCAGCTCCTCCTGCGTCGGCCGATCGAAATAGATCATCACGTTTCGGCAGAGTATCAGCTGGAAGGGCCCCGAGAACGGCGACGGCCCGCCCAGGAGGTGGAGGGCATGGAAGCTGACCCCGGACTTGAGCTCGGGCTTGACGCGAAAATTTCCCGCCTGCGGACCGACGCCGCGCTGAAAATGCAGCCGCCGGGACGCGGCCGGCACCGGCTCCAATGCGTCTTCGCGGTAGATTCCCGCGCATGCCTGCTCCAGGACGCCGTGCGAGATGTCGGTGGCCTCGATGTGCCAGGGCCATGCCTTACCCTGAAGCGTCTCGGTGAGGACGATCGCGAGCGAATACGGCTCCTCGCCCGAGGAACAGGCGGCGCTCCACGCATGGAACCTGGGCCAGCGCTCGGCGCGCGCGCGCGTCAGCATCTCGGGAACGACCCGTTCGCGGACAAACTCGAAATGCCCGTTTTCCCGGAAAAAGGACGTGTGGTGCGTGGAGATGATGTCGATCAGGTGGTTGAACTCCTCCTCGCCGCCCGGGGCCTGCAGGAGACGGCAATAGGCGCCGACCGACTCCATCCTGACCGCGCGAAGGCGCTTGCCCAGGCGCGCGGCCACCAGCTCGCGCTTGTCGGCGCCTAGGCTGATGCGGCTGCGTTCGTAGACAAACGTGCGAATGAAGTCGAATTCACTGTCCCTCATGAAGAAGTGTTCCCTGCGCTATCGGCACGTTCCCTGGCAAAGTGTAGGATGGTCCGGAGCGGGGTCGCCGGCATCTCGCGGCAAATTTTGCCGCGAGGTGCCGGCGCGCGTGCCCCCGGGCGCGATCAGCGGCCATCGTCCGTAGTTATGCTGTTTTATCCTATTGTCGCAAAATGAGTTAAAAATGCGTCCGGCTGTCTGGCACGCGGTCTGCCTCAGAGGTGGCACATGGTCGACCCGATCTTCCAGTCCGACAATTTTAAGTTGGCGGAAAAAATGCTCGATGCCGCCGCGCTGCGCCAGCAGGCGATCGCGTCGAACATCGCCAACGTCGACACGCCCGGATACCGGCGCGTGGACGTCGCCGCCGACTTTGCCACGCAGCTGAAGGCCAGCTTCAAGGCCGGGGAAAAGGACGTCGTTGACACGCTTCAGCCCAAGCTCGCCGAGGATCCGCTGGCCCGGACCATCCGCCCTGACGGCAACTCCGTCGAGCTCGAGCACGAGCTGCTGGCGATGGACAAGAATTCGATGGACTACAACTATCTCAGCGAGGTCGTCTCGCAGAACATCAAGCAGCTCAAGATCGCGATCAGCGGTCACTCCGGCTGAGCGCCGCCAACCCCCGCCCGCCATGGACCTGCTTGCCGGAATCGACGTCACCGCGGGGGCGCTTGCCGCCCAGAAGACCCGCCTCGACATCGTCGCGCAGAATATCGCCAACGCGCAGACGACGCGGACGCCCGAGGGCGGCCCGTACAAGCGCCAGGTGGTGTCATTCGAGACCGAATTGATCAAGCACACCGACGGCACGGCGTCGCAGACGGTGCAGGTTGCGGGGATCGCGAACGATCCCTCTCCGGGCCAGTCGGTCTACGATCCCCAGAACCCGGACGCCGGCGCCGACGGCACGGTCCGGATGCCCAATGTCAACCTGGCCTACGAGATGGTCGACCTGCTCACCGCATCGCGCTCCTACGAGGCCAACCTGGCGTTCGCGAAGAACGCGCGGGACCTGGCCATGAAAACCCTGGAGATCGGAAAGTAGCATGTCCGCCATCGGCTCCATCGCCTCCGTCATGAACTCGCCGCAGGTGAATCCCGCCTCGATCTCGCCCTCGGGCCTTCCCTCCCTTCCGGACGGGCTCAGGGCCGCTCCCGGCTCGCCTTCCGGCTTCGGCGGCATGCTCGACGGCCTCGTGGCGGCCGTGGACGGCAAGCAGGCCCACGCTGACGCCGTGACCAATAGGGTTCTCCTCGGCGACTCCGGGCAGCTCCACCAGAGCGTCATCGCCATGCAGGAAGCCTCGACGGCGCTTTCCCTCATGGTCGAGGTGCGCAACAAGCTCGTGGAATCCTACCAGGAGCTGATGCACATGCAGGTTTGATCGAACCCGAGATTTTTATGATGAACAATTTTGCCCAATCGCTGCTCGCCCTCTGGAAGCAACTCGGCCTCAACCAGCGGGTCTCGCTGGTCATCGCCGCCCTGGTCGTGGTGGCCGGCATGTCGGCGATCGTGCTCTGGTCGCGACGGCCGGACTTTCAGCTGCTCTACGCGCGCATGGGCGACAAGGACGCGGCCTCGATCATCGGTTATCTCCAGACGCAAAGCATCCCCTACCAGGTGAGCGCCGGCGGAACCGCGGTCGAAGTGCCCTCCGACCAGGTCTACAAGCTGCGGATGGATCTCGCGGCGAAGGGGCTTCCGAGCGGGGACGGCGTGGGCTTCGAGATCTTCGACAAGGGCCAGTTCGGTCTCAGCGACTTCGTGCAGCGCACCAATTATCTCCGGGCCATCCAGGGCGAACTCGCGCGGACGATCGGCCAGCTCCAGGGGGTCCGGGCCGCGCGCGTGCTCATCGTGCAGCCCGAGAACCGCCTGCTTCTCACCGATCAGAACGTCAAGTCGACCGCGTCCGTCTTCGTGGACCTGGGCGGCTCCCACCTTGAAGCCGACCAGGTCAACGCGATCCGGCACCTCGTGGCGAACGCGGTCCAGGGGCTGGTGCCCGATCAGGTGGCCGTCATCGACAACCACGGCCGCGTCGTCTCCGAGGAACTCAAGCAGGACCCGACGCTCGGCACGGCGTCCTCGCAGATCCGCTACCGGCAGCAGGTCGAGGATTATCTCAGCCGCAAGGTCGAATCCATGCTCGCCCAGGTGATCGGCCCCGGAAACGCGGTCGTCCGCGTCTCGGCCGAGATAGACACCGAGGCGACCACCCTGACCGAGGAGAAATTCGATCCGGAGGGGCAGGTGGTGCGGAGCCAGACGAGCACCGAGGACAAGTCGAATTCCACGGAATCGCGCGCGGGCGGCGGCAGTGTCGGCGTCAGCGCCAACGTTCCGGAGAAGGCCGCCGCGAATCCCAACGATTCCGGCGCCCGCCCGACGTCCACCACCGAGCAGGACCGCGTCAACCGGACGACCACCTACGAGATCAACCGCGTGCTCACGAACGTGACGCGCAACCCGGGCTCGATCAAGAGCCTGACCGCGGCGGTGTTCATCGCCCCCCGCGCTGTCGCCCCGGGCTCCGCCCCGGGCACGGCTCCTGAAAAGCGCACGGCCGAAGAACTGAACGGCCTGCGGCAGGTGGTGATCAACGCGCTCGGCCTGAAGGCCGCGCCGGGCCAGTCCATGGACTCGATCGTCACCCTGGAGGAGATGCCTTTCGTCGGCGAACCGGTGGCCCAGGAGGTCCAGGCGATGCAGAGCCAGGGCCGCTGGATGGAATGGCTTGAGATCGCGCGCCGCTGGTCGGGCGTGGTCGTCGGAGCAGGCGCGCTGCTCCTGTTCCTCCGCATGCTTTCCCGCCAGAAGGCGGAGCCCATTCCGGTCGAGGTGCTGGCCCTCCCTCCGGATGCCGCGGCCCGGGCGCTTCCGTCGTCGAGCGCGGTGACGCCCGACGCCCTGAACGAGCTGATCCGCCAGAGGCCCGCGAACATCGGGGCCGCCCTTCGCGACTGGGTGGCGACCAACAAGAACTGACCCGTGATGAGCGCCCCCGACTACCAGAAGCTTTCCCGGCACCAGAAGCTCGCGGTCTTTCTGATCGTGATCGGCTCGGATGCGGCCGCCGAGGTGCTGAAGCAGTTCGACGATCGCGAGGTGGAGCAGCTGTGCCGCGAGATGTCCGAGATCCAGATGATCCCGGAGTCCATGCAGAAGCAGGTGCTCGAGGAGTTCGCCGGTCTCGTCGTCCAGAGCGCAGGCGCGGTGAGCGGGGGCTTCCCCTATGCGCAGCGCACGCTCGAGATCGCAAAGGGCGACTACAAGGCGGCCGCCATCCTGAGCCACGTTGGGCCGGTCGGCACGCCGGTGGACGTGATCAAGGACATCAACGAGATGGAGCCCCGGCAGATTTTCAACCTGATCAAGGGTGAGCAGCCCCAAACCATAGCCCTCATGCTTTCCTACCTGGAGAGCACCCGGACGGCCGAGGTCTTCGCGCTCCTGAGCCCGGATCTCCGCGAGGAGGTGATCGAGCGGCTCGGCACGATCGAGTCCACCTCCCTCGAGCTCGTCGGCAAGATCGCCCGCAGCCTGGGGAAGCACCTGAACACGAAGACGCGCCCCGCCCTCCATCTCAGCGGCGGCGTGCGCACGGTCGCGACCCTCCTGAACCAGCTTGAGAAGGAGATGAGCAAGACCTTGCTCGCGCGCCTTGAGGACCGCAACGCCTCCCTGGGCGCCGCCATCAGGAAGAAGATGTTCGGGTTCGAGGACCTGAACCGCCTGCAGCCGGGCGACCTGCAGCGCGTCATGCGCGAGGTCGACACGACCAGCCTCGCCACGGCCATGAAATCGGCGAGCGAGCTGCTGCGCGAAAAGATCTACGCCGCCCTATCCAAGCGCGCCGCCGAGGGGCTGCGCGAGGAGATCGAGATGCTTGGGCCCGTGCGGCTCAAGGACGTCGAGGCCTCCCAGGACGCCATCATCGCCTCGGTGCGCCGCCTGGAGGAGGAGGGCCAGATCTCGCTCGAAAACGAGGCGGCGCAGATCGCGGGCACCTAGCATTTTTCGGAACCACTCCCATGGCCTTTGCCAAGCTCATCGCGTTCGACCGTCCCCTGGCTGGCATCGTGCTGCCTGGGCAGGCCGGACAGGTCTTCACGGAAGCCGAGCTGGCGAAGAAGGTCGAGGAGGCCTACCGGCGCGGCGTGGACGCCGCGCGTGCCGCGGCCGACCAGCAGATGGTCGAGTTTCGCGCGGACATGGGAAACCTGAGCGACGGCGTTCTCAAGACCCTCGCCTCGATCGAACCCGCGTTCCTTGCGCAGCTGCGGGAGGCCCTTCCCGGCCTGGCCCTTGAGATCAGCCGGCGCATGTTTGCGGGATTCGAGCCCTCCGCGGAGATCGTCGAGCGCTTCTGCCGCGAGGCCCTGGACCAGCTTTTCCCGGAGCGCGAGGGCCTCGAACTCGCGCTTTGCCCGACGGACGCCGAGCGGCTCGGCCAGCTCCAGCCCGAATGGCTGCAGCGGTATCCGGGGCTGCGCGTGCGCGCCGACGCCACGCTTGCCCGCGGCGACTGCCTCGTGCGCAGCCGCTTCGGCCTCACCGACGGCCGGCAGCAGACCAAACTGGCGGCCCTCGAGCACAGCCTCGTAGGCACCTGAGCGCGGCCCTACCGATGACGACCTCCGTCGCCCCTCTCGTGGACATGCTCCGGATGCAGGTGCGCCACGTCGCACCGGTGCAGCGTGTGGGCGCCGTCACCGGCATGGCGGGCCTCATCATCGATTCCGAGGGGCCGAACGTCGGCCTCGGCGATCTCTGCCTTGTCCGCTCGCCCCGGACGGATTTCAGCGTGCGCGCCGAGGTTGTGGGCTTTCGCGAGCACCGGGTCCTCCTGATGCCCCTCGGGGACACGGCCGGACTTCATGTCGGATGCGAGGTCGCGGCCTGCGACCGCCCTCCCTTGCCACGCCCCGGACCCGAGCTCCTGGGCCGCGTCCTGGACGCCTTCGGCCGCCCTTTCGACGGCAAGGGCCTCGTGCCGGTCGAGCGGGGAGCCGTGCGCAGCGGCGCTCCGCCGCACCCGCTGCGCCGCCAGCGAATCCGGGAGCCGCTCGCGACCGGCGTGCGCGTCATAGACACTTTCATTCCGGCCGGCCGCGGACAGCGCCTCGGCCTTTTCGCCGGCTCCGGCGTCGGCAAGTCCACGCTGCTCGGCATGATCGCCCGTGGCGCGGCCGCCGACGTCGTCGTGGTCGGCCTGATCGGCGAGCGCGGCCGGGAGGTTCGCGAGTTCGTCGAGAAGGATCTCGGCCCGGAGGGCCTTCGCCGCTCCGTCGTTGTCGTCGCGACCTCGGACACGCCGGCGCCCCTGCGGCTGCGCGCCGCCTTCACGGCGACCGCCATCGCCGAGGCGTACCGGGAGACGGGCGCGAACGTCCTGCTCATGATGGACTCGGTCACGCGCTTCGCGATGGCGCAGCGCGAGATCGGCCTGGCGATCGGCGAGCCGCCGGCGACGCGCGGCTACACGCCGTCCGTCTTCGCCCTGCTGCCGCGTCTGCTCGAACGGAGCGGCGCGGCGGAGACGGGGACGATCACCGGGCTCTACACCGTCCTGGTCGAGGGAGACGATCTCAACGAGCCGGTCACCGACGCGGTGCGCGGCATTCTCGACGGGCACATCGTGCTTTCCCGCTCGCTCGCCAATTTCAACCACTACCCGGCCGTGGACGTCCTCGAGAGCGTGAGCCGCCTCTCCCGCGACATCTGCTCGCCCGACGAGCTTTCCGCGGTCGCGCGCGCGCGCGAGCACCTGGCTTTGTACAGGAAGAACGAGGACCTTGTGGCGATCGGGGCCTACCAGAAGGGGGCCAGCGCCGCGCTCGACCAGGCCATCGCGATGCACGAGCCCCTGAGGCAGTTCATGCGGCAGGGGATCGACGAGCAGACGCCCCGCGCCGACAGCTTCGCCCAACTCAGGAAAATAGTAGCCCCATGAAAAAATTCCACTTCTCCCTGAGACCGGTCGCCGTCCTGCGCAGCCATCGCGAGCTTTCCGCCAGGGAGGCCCTGGCGTCAGCGATACTCGCCTGCGCCCAGGCGGAGGAACGGCGGGGCGCGGCCCGAGCCAGGATCGAGGAGCTCGCGCTCGCCATCTGCGGCGGCCGCCGCGAGAGGTTCAGCGTCCGGGACGAGGCGGCGTTCGGCCAGATCTACAGGCGCGAGTGCGCCGCCGAGGCGGAGGCAGGCAGGCAGGTTGCCGCCGCGCGCGCCGCGGTGGAGCAGCGCCGGGAGGCCTATATCGAGGCCAGCCGCCAGGTGAAGATGGTGTCCCGCCTCGAGGAGCGCGCGCGCAACGTCCACCGGATGGCCGGACTGCGCTCCGAGCAGGCTACGCTCGACGAGATAGCGAGCCGCCGCGTGCCGCCTGGAGGATTCTCGTCATGAAGAAGATGCTTCCCCTTGTCCTTGTCGGCCTCGCGCTCATGGCCGGTCTCGCCGCCGGCCCGGCCTGGTATTGGATCACCGCCGGAAAGCTGATCGCGAAATCCCAGTCCCTCCGCGCCCAGGCGAAGGTGGATCAGCAGAAGCGCGCCCAGGGATGGGACTTCTGGACGACTGCGATCGACAATCTCACCTCCGAGCTCAAGGACGAGAAGGCGAGGCTCCGCAAGCAGGCGGACCAGCTCGACCAGCGGAGCGCCCGGGTCGAGGCGGAGAAGCAGGAGCTTGAGAAGCTGCGGGCCGACATCGAGTCCATGCGCCGGCAGATGGACGAGCGGGTCATCGCGGTCGGCGCGGACGAATCGAAGAATCTTCGGACGCTCTCACAGACCTACACCAATCTTTCGCCGCCCGCCGCGGTCGCGATTATCCGGGAGCTGGACGACGCCACCGCGGTCAAGATCCTTTCTCTCATGAAGCCCGATGTCGTCGGCCCCATCTTTGAGGAAATGGCGCATCCGTCGGGCGGCGACGGCGGTCTCGCGAAACGCGCCGCAGAGCTCACCGAGAAGATCCGCATCATGCGATCGGGCGCCTCGGCCCAGAACCCGGTCAGCTCGAACTAGCACCTTCCGCGGATGCCCGCTTTCAGCCAGCCCCTCTCATCCGCGGTCCCGGACGGCGGCATGGCCGAGGCACGCCGGGCCGCCCCACCAAAGGCGCGGACGGGCGGCGAGAGCGACTTCGAGCAGTTCCTCCCGCGGCCGCCGCGGCCCGCGCCTCCCGAAGAACCGGCTTCGGCATCCCCGCCCCGGCATTCCAAGGCGCCGCCCGCAGATGCCGCGCGCCGGAGGACGGCCCAGGCCGCTCCCGAGACGCCGCATGTGGACGCGGGCGCCTCTGCCGATCCGACCCAGCCCCAGGCACCCGACGCGCGCTCGGATTCCGCCAGCCCCGCGTCCGATTCCGGCGCCCCGCCCGCCACGGATGATTCCACGGACCCCGCCGAGCCCGCCGGGGTTGCACAGGCCGTCCCGGCGAATTCCATCCCGACTCCGGTCACCGCCGATTTGCCCGCTGCAGCCAAGACGCTGCCGACGCCTCATCCCGCCGCTCCCGGCATCGCGCCGGCGGGCGCGGTCCGCCAGGCCGCCCTCGCGGCAACCGCGCTGCCGGAGGGCAAGGTTTCTGCATCCCCGGACATCGGAAAGACTCCCCCCTCTGCCGGATCGAAATCGGCTTCGCCCTCCGCAATTCCAGGCGGGCCGCAGGGAAAGGATTCGGCGTCCAGGGCAAATTTTGCCGTTCCGCGCCAGCTCGATCCGGGACCGGCCGCTGCCGATCCTTCAGGCCCAGAAAAAAAGCCAGTACATGTTTATGATAAGTTAGATACGACATCGTCTGCATTGGTTGGCATCAGCAGTGCTCAGGTGATTCCTGCCATGTCCCCCGATTCATCCGCCAACGCCGCCGAACGAGCGGTCTCCGCAGGCCAGCAGGCGGCTTCGGGCGGGACGCAGTTGCCGGCGACCGCTGGCGCCGATGCCGCTCAGGCGGCCAACGC
Organism: uncultured Opitutaceae bacterium; assembly: GCA_964547325.1. Taxonomy (GTDB): domain Bacteria; phylum Verrucomicrobiota; class Verrucomicrobiia; order Opitutales; family Opitutaceae; genus Palsa-1447. Next base: position 23,521 of record CAZJNA010000028.1, read on the forward strand.
TTCCGCGCACGAGGCCGTCGCGGCCGTGATAAAGCTCGTCGAGGCCCAGGCCAGCCGCGCGCAGGGGGTCGTGTCCTCCGTCAACCTGAGCTTCAAGTTCGGCGAGGACGACCTGTCGGTCCGCGTCCAGTGGCAGGGCGGCGTCGTCCAGACCCAGTTTCGCACGAATGCCCCGGAGTTGAACGAGGCGATCGCGAATGAATGGCAGGCGATGGCATCGGCCAATACCGGCCGTCCGCTTTCGCTCGCGGCCCCCGAATTTTCCGTCGGAGACAACTCGCAGACGGCATCGGGGAGCGGCGACTCGCGCCAGTCATCCCAGTCGGGCTTCTCCGACAGCGACGGCTCCGCGTCCGGTTCCGGTCCCGCCTCGCCCCCGCCGATTCCATCCGGCTCGGCCGGACCCCGCCGACCGACTCCCCTGATCGCCGCGAGCCGGCTGCACGCCTTCGCCTGAACCCCAACCCATTTACCATGCAAGTCGCCTCCGCCACATCCCAGTCCAATTCCGGAGCGGCCACGGCTGCCACCGCGCTGCCGTCCGCAAAGCAGGCCACCGTCAGCATCACCGAATTCATGAAGCTCCTGAGCACGGAGATGTCCAACCAGGACCCGCTCCAGCCCATGGACCCGACGGCGAGCATGACGCAGCTTGCGCAGTTCACGAACCTCCAGCAGACGGGCCAAATTGAGCAGTATCAGAGCGTGGCGACCGCCAACGCGCTGCTCGGCGCGCAGGTGACGGTTTCAACGGGGCAAACCGTGAACGGCCAGGTGCAGACGACCACGGGATCCGTCACCGCGATCGACTCCTCGGGAGTCGCGCAGGGCTCCGCGCCGCAGCTCGTCGTAAGCGGCACGAACCAGGAGTACCCGCTGACCTCCGTGCTGAACGTCACGACCAAGCCGGCCGCCGCGGCTCCGGCCAGTCCATCCTCCTCCGCTTCCTCATCGTCCTCCGCCTCGGTTTCGCCGGCCGCCTCCGGGTCGGGAACAACCGGAACCGGCGGCGGAAACTAATCTTCAAGGATGAAGCCCTAGCCAGAACCAAGCAAAATTCATTCCACTCACTCGCCATGGCACTTCTCAGCACTCTCACATCGGGCATCAGCGCCCTTCGGGCCTTCACAACCGGGCTGGACACGATCGGAAACGACATCGCGAACGTGAACACGACCGCGTACAAGAGCTCCGACACGAGCTTTGCGGACACGTTCAACGGCGTCGGCGTCCAGGTTACCGGCGTCAACGCGAACTTCACCCAGGGCGCGCTCAACAGCACCGGCGTCAACACCGACCTCGGCATTTCCGGAAACGGCTACTTCATGGTCGAGGATCCCGCGACCACCCAGCAATACGCGACCCGCGACGGGCAGTTCCATTTCGACAGCAGCGGATTCCTCGTCAACCAGCAGGGCTACCAGGTCGTCGGGCTCACGGGCGGGACGTCCAGCGCGGCGCCGGGGACCCTCGGGCCGATCAAGCAGGGAACCCTGCCGAGCGGAGCCCAGCTCCAGTCGGTGACGGTCGGCACGTCGGGCAACCTGGTCGAATCCTATTCGGACGGCACGCAGGTCACGACCAACCAGGTCCTGATGCAGAACTACACGGATCCCTCGCAGCTCGTCTCCCAGGGCAACAACCTCTACACCAACCTGTCCGCGGCCGGTCCCCTCAGCACAACCCTGGCCGCCTCGACAAACACGCCGGGCGGCGGAGGTCTGGGATCGATCGAGGCAGGGACGCTCGAGCAGTCGAACGTGGATCTCACGCAGGAGTTCTCGAACATGATCACGATGCAGCGGGCCTTCGAGGCCAACGCACGGCTTGTGACGGTTTCGGACACCATCCTGCAGAGCATCGTCAATCTCAAGCAACCCTGAGCGGGCCCTGCTCCGCCTTCACCGTCATGGCCGACAAACCCGAAGCAAAAGAAGCCGCTCCCGCGGCGCCGGCGAAGGCCGGGGCCGCAAAGGCCCCGCCTCCCGACAAGGCGGCGCCCGCCGACAAGAATCCCGCGGCGGACAAGTCCGCCCCGGCGGCCGCGGCGTCCCCCGGCTCCGGAAAGCTCGGGCTGATCGCGGCGGCCGCGGCGGTTGTGCTCGCCCCGGCCCTCAGCTTTGGCGTCGCGCAGTTCGTGCTGCTGCCCCGCCTGGAGAAGAAGCTCGCCCTTCCTGTGGCGGCGACGGCAGGCGGCGAAGCGGCGCAGCCCGCGGAAGCGTCTGGCGCCGAGGCGAAGGGCGGCAAGCCCGCGCCGCCGACCTATGAGTTCACGAACGTCGTCGTCAACCTCGCCGGCACGATGGGCACGCGCTACCTCAAGACCTCCTTCATCGTCACCGGCTCCGAGTCGGGCCTTCACGGCGTCTTCGACACGAACAAGGCGCGCCTGACGGACGTGACGCTCAACGTGCTCTCCGCGCTCACCCTCGCCGACCTTGAGGAGCCGGGCTCGAAGAACGTGCTGCGGGAAAAGCTGGTCGCGGCGTACAACCAGGCGCTTGGGCGCAAGGTGGCCGACCAGGTCTATTTCTCGGATTTTGTCGTTCAGTAAGGCTGAGAACCACCGGCACCGATGCCCGACGAGCCCGCCAAGCCCGCCAGCGAATTCCTCGATCAATCCGAGATCGACAAGCTGCTCGCGCAGACGAGCGAGCCGGCGCCGGGCAGGCAGCTCGTCATAAAGTCCGATGGCCGTCGCGGGGAGGAGGGGAGCGCCTCGGGAAAGATCGAGAGCTACGATTTCCGGCACCCGGTGTTTCTTTCCGAGGTCGAGCTCCGCCGGCTGCGCATCCTGCACGAGGATTTCATCCGCTACCTTGGCGCCCGTCTCGCGCTCTTCCTGAGGATGGAATTCGGCCTCAAGATGGCGGGGCTGACCACGGTGGCCTACTCCAAGTTCACCGAGGCGCTTCCGAATCCGACCCACATCTGCCTCTTCAAGGCCGAGCCGCTGATCGGGGTTGGGATCCTCGACATCAACCCGCGCCTCGCCCTGACCCTTGCGGACCGCCTGCTCGGCGGACGCGGCCATTCGGTCAAGGCCGAACGCTATCTCACCGAGATCGAGGTGGCCCTGCTCGAGGACATCATCATCATCGTGCTCGAGGAGTGGTGCGCGCAGTGGAAGAACGAGCAGGAGCTGCATCCGCAGCTGATCGGGCACGAGAACAACGGCCGCTTTTTGCAGACCTCCCCGAAGGACGCCGTCATGCTCGCCCTGACGCTCGAGGCAAGCTTCGGCGACTGCACGGAGCAGATCCAGATCGGCGTGCCGTATTACACCATCGAACCCCTCGTCAAGAAGATGCAGATGCGGCGCCAGAAGGATGCCGCGATCTCGACGACGGAGAGGCGCACGACGTGGATCGGCGCCTACGACCACATCCGCGTGCCCATTCGCGCAGAATGGGATGCGTTCCAGGTCAGCCTCCGGGAGATCACGAGCCTGCGCGTCGGCGACGTGCTTGAGATGCCCGCCACGCTGCTCCAGCAGACCCAGGTGCTTCTGAACGGCACGCCAAAATTTATCGGCACGGTCGGGCTCGACGGCGAGCACGCCGCCGTCCAGATCACCCGGAAACTGCCGCCTCCCGAGGCGGAAATCTCACCCACGCTTACCTATGGAAGAAAAAACTCTTGATATAGTCCTCGACGTCAAGGTGAAGGTCACCGTGCAGCTGGGCTCATGCCTGCTGCCGATGAGAGACGTCCTCGAGCTGACCGCCGGCTCTGTCGTGCAGCTGCATCAGCATGCCAGCGATCCCGTCGGCCTCTACGTCAACGACAAGCTGGTCGCCTATGGCGAAGTCGTCGTCGTGGAGGACAATTTCGGGATCAAGATCACCGAGCTCGTCGGCAAGCCCCCGATCTGACCATGAGGCTTCTCGTCGCGCTTCTGGCGGCGGCGTGCCTGGGATCGGCGCCGCTCGCCGCCCAGACGCTTCCCGTTCAGCCGGGCCCTTCGAACGGGCCCGGACCGCTCCTGCGCCCCGCATCGACGTCGCTGCCCGATGCCTTCCCGTCCGCCGCCCCCGGCGCCACGGTCGGCCTCGGTTCGGCCGCCCTGATCGTGGCCTGCGGCGTCGGCGGAGCCTGGCTCTGGTGGCGGACGAAAAAGAACAATGGCGGCCTGGCCATCCGCGGCGACCGAAAGCTCGTGATCGCCGAGACCCGCCCGCTGGGCAACCGCCAATACCTCGTCGTCGCCGATTATGCGGGGAGGAAGTTCCTCCTCGGGGTCTGCCCCGGGCGGATCGACCTGCTTGCTCCCCTTGAAAACGGGGCCGTTCCGCCGCGGTCATGAGTGTCTTTCGCGCAATCCTCGTCTGCGCGGCCCTCGCCGCCGTAACCGCGGTCGGACACGCGCAGGCGGCGCCGGCCCCGCCCGCCCAGGCGCAATTCACCCCCGCGCACCTTCCGCCCGCCGCTGCGGCGCCGGACACGGGCCCGCTCCGGCTGAGCCTGAGCCTCGACGGCGCGGAGAAGCCCGCGCAGATGAGCGTCGCCGTCCAGATCGTGATCGTGATGACGCTGCTGACGCTCGCCCCGTCGATCGTCCTCCTGATGACCAGCTTCACCCGCATCGTGATCGTGCTCGGCTTCGTGCGCACCGCGATCGGCGTTCCGAGCGCCCCGTCGAACCAGATCATACTCGGCCTGGCCCTCTTCCTCACATTTTTCATCATGGGCCCGGTGTTCGATCGCGTGAACAAGGAGGCCCTGCAGCCCTACATCGACGGCCGGATCACGTCGGCGGCCGCGCTCGAGCGGGCCGGTGAGCCCCTGAAGGAATTCATGCTGAAGCAGACGCGCTCGCGGGATCTCGAGTATTTTCTCGAGCTCGGCGGCTTCGGCCCGACCGCGATCAAGGACCTGCCGCTGCGGGTGGTCATCCCCGCCTTCGTGATCAGCGAGCTCCAGACCGCGTTCCAGATGGGATTTCTCCTTTTTCTTCCATTCCTCGTGATCGATTTCCTGGTCGCCTCCGTGCTCATGTCGCTCGGCATGATGATGATGCCCCCGAACGTCGTCTCGCTTCCGTTCAAGCTCCTGCTTTTCGTCCTTGTGGACGGCTGGCACCTCATCGTCCGGTCGCTCGTCCAGAGTTTCGCCGGCTTACGGGAGGATCCGACCATGAATCCCGATGTAGCAATCGACGTCTTCAAGACGACGCTGCTCTTTTCGATCTACATGGCCGCTCCGTTCCTGGTCGGAATGCTGATCGTCGGGCTGATGACGAGCCTGTTCCAGTCCGTCACGAGCATCCAGGAGCCCACGCTCACCTTTGCGCCCAAGTTGATCGCGTTCGCCTGCCTTGTCCTCGTGCTGGCTCCCTGGCTGCTCCGCGTCCTCGGTGAATTCACAATCTCGATCTTCGCCCGGATGTCGTCGCTCGGCCACTGATCCCGGGCCCCGGGCCGCCCGGGGCGGACGATCTGATCCATGACCCTCGGCTACCTCTACACCTGGCTGATGATCTTTCTCCGGGCGACCGGCGTGGTGGTGCAGCTTCCCCAGCTTGTGGGCCGCACGGCGCCGATCATGGTGCGGATGGGCCTCGCGACCTGCCTTGCGACGCTGCTGGCCGGCGTGGTTCCCGAAGTGCCGATGCCGGGCGACTATGCTGGGCTGATCCTCGCCTGCGCGGGCGAGATTGCCATGGGCCTGGCGCTCGGCTTTGTCGGCCAGATGACCTTTGCCGCCGTCGAGCTGGCCGGCCGGATCATATCCTCAGAAATCGGGCTCTCGGTGGCCCCGGGAATGCCGGGTCCGGAGCTGGGAGCCGAGCCCCTCGTCAACTTCATCTCGGCCTTCGCGATCGTCCTGTTTTTCCTTTTCAGCGGCCACCTCATGGTTCTCAGCGCCTTCGTGCGAAGCTTCTCGCTCGCCCTTCCCGGGGCGGCGCGCTTCGGCCCGGGCGCCGCGGAGCTGGTGATCGTCTCCGCGAGCCGCGTGATCGAGCTCGGGGTGCGTATGGCGGCGCCCTTCATCGCGCTGAACTTCCTGATCACGCTCGCCTTTTCGGTGCTGGGCCGCGCCGTCCCCCGGATGAGCGTGTTCATCCTGAGCGCCTCGGTCCGCAGCATCGGCGGCCTCGCACTGTGCAGCGGCGCCGGCGCCCTCATCGCGCGCTATCTCTTCGTCGAATTCTCCGACCTTCCGCTCAAGCTCCTGCAGCTGCTGCCCGGGCGCTGAGGCGCTCCGTCCGCTGCGGCAATTTTTGCCCGAAACTTGAGCGAAAAAATCGGCGGCGTGAGGCCGAGCGTTTCTCGGGCAGCCCGTAAAGTTTAATTATCTGCAGGACAACAGGTAATGCATTGGATGATCGCATTGGCATCAGCGTTGCTGAACGCGGGGTGGCATGGCTGACGTCGACCAGGACCAAAAAACCGAGCAAGCTACGGGCAAGCGCCTGAGCGAGGCCATGGAGCGGGGGCAGTTCGCCCGCACGCCCGAGATCCAGGTCCTCTTCACGCTCGCGGCGGCCCTGAGCGTGCTCGCCTTCACCGCGCGGATGAGCGTGGAGAAGATGGCCGAATACGCCGAGGGCATATTCACGCACTTTCCGGCGATCGTCATCCGGCCTGAAACGGTCACGGTGCTTTTTGCCGAGATCATGCTGACGCTGGCGCCGATTCTCCTTCCGGTGCTCCTCGTCTGCGCCGGGGCGGGAATGCTCGCCGGCGGCCTTCAGAGCGGATTCCAGGTGACGCCCAAGGTGCTTGAAATGAGTTTCGAGAAGCTCAATCCCATCGAGGGCTTCCAGCGGATGTTCTCCAAGAGCATCTTCGTACGGGCGGGAATCGACATCCTCAAGGTCGTGGCGATCGGAACCACGCTCTTCATGGGCGCCCGCAAGCTGCTCCTCGATCCTCTTTTCACGGCGCCGATCGAGACCGCCTACCTCGGCCAATTCCTCAACCAGGCGGCAATCACCTTCTTTGGCCGGATGCTGTTCTCGCTCGGGATCATAGCCGCGATCCACTACAGCTACGAGAAGTTCAAGACCCGCCGCGACCTGATGATGACGAAGCAGGAGGTCAAGGACGAGTCCAAGGGCAGCGAATTGGATTCGAAGATCAAGGGAGCCCAGCGTCGGCTCGCCCGCCGTCTCCTTCAGAAGCAGATGCTTTCCGCCGTCGCGACGGCCGATGTCGTCGTCACGAACCCGACCCACTACGCCGTGGCTCTCAAGTACGAGCGGGGCCGGGACCGCGCACCGGTCGTCCTTGCAAAGGGCGAGAACCGCTTCGCCCAGCGCATCAAGGCGATCGCCCTCGAGCACGGCGTGCCCGCCGTCGAGAACAAGCCCGTCGCCCGCCTGCTCTACGCCGCGGGCCGGGTGGGGGAGGCCATTCCGCCGGAACTCTACCAGGCGGTCGCCGAGATCCTGGCCGTCGTCTACCGCACGCACCGCTATTACTTCCACCGGCTCCGCATCCGCCGGCTCGAATCCGCCGCCTAGCCGCGCCCCGCCCGAATGCCGACCAGCGCCAACAACTTGATCACCCGGCTCCTCGCGCGCGCCGACCTGGTCTTCACCTTCGCCCTATTCGGCACCGTGCTCCTGCTGGTGCTGCCGGTGCCGCCCTTCCTCCTGGACATCCTCATCTCGCTCAGCATCGGGATGTCGCTCCTCGTCCTTCTCGTCATCGTCTACATCAAGGATCCGCCGGAGTTCTCCGGGTTTCCGACGATCCTCCTCACGCTGACCCTATTCCGGCTCGCGCTCAACATCAGCTCGACGAGGCAGATCCTGATCAGCGGCTACGCCGGCCACATCATCGAGTCGTTCGGGCACAGCGTCATCCGCGGCAACTATGTCGTCGGCGCCGTGGTGTTCGTGATCCTCGTCGTCATCAATTTCGTCGTCATCACGAAGGGCGCCGGCCGCATCGCCGAGGTGTCCGCGCGCTTCACGCTGGACGCGATGCCCGGAAAGCAGATGGCCATCGACGCCGAGCTGAACGCCGGGATCATCGACGAGGTCACGGCCACCGCGCGCCGGCTGAAGATCCAGAAGGAGGCTGATTTCTACGGCGCGATGGACGGCGCCTCGAAGTTCGTGCGCGGCGACGCCGTCG
>CAZJNA010000029.1:0-30342 GCA_964547325.1 uncultured Opitutaceae bacterium
TCGCGACCGTCTCCGCCAACTGGGACGACACGATCGGCAACATCATCGCCGACGCGATGGACAAGGTCGGCAAGGACGGCACCATCACCGTCGAAGAGGCCAAGTCCATCGAGACCACGCTCGACGTCGTCGAGGGCATGCAGTTCGACAAGGGCTACCTGTCCCCCTACTTCGTGACCAGCGCCGAGAGCATGGAGGTCGTCCTCGAGGACGCCTATGTCCTCATCCACGAGAAGAAGATTTCGAGCCTGCAGGACCTCCTGCCCCTCCTCCAGACCGTGGCCAAGAGCGGCAAACCCCTCCTGATCATCGCCGAGGAAGTCGAGGGCGAGGCGCTCGCCGCTCTCGTCGTCAACAAGATCCGCGGCACGCTGAACGTCTGCGCCGTCAAGGCCCCCGGCTTCGGCGACCGCCGCAAGGCCATGCTTGAGGACATTGCAATCCTGACGGGCGGCAAGCCCCTCACCGAGGACCTCGGCATCAAGCTTGAGAACGTCACCACGAGCGACCTCGGCCGCGCCAAGCGCGTCACCGTGGACAAGGAAAACACGACGATCGTCGAGGGCGCCGGCAAGAGCTCCGATATCCAGGGCCGCGTAAAGCAGATCCGCCGCCAGATCGACGAGACCACCTCCGACTACGACCGCGAGAAGCTCCAGGAGCGCCTCGCCAAGTTGGCGGGCGGCGTGGCCGTCATCAATGTCGGCGCGGCCACCGAGGCCGAGATGAAGGAAAAGAAGGCCCGCGTCGAAGACGCCCTCCATGCGACCCGTGCGGCCGTGGAAGAGGGAATCGTCGCCGGCGGCGGTGTGGCGCTCCTGCGCTGCGCCAAGGCCATCGACTCCGTCAAGCTCGAGGGCGACGAGGCCATCGGGGCCCAGATCGTCCGCCGCGCCATCGAATCGCCGATCCGCATGCTCTGCGCCAATGCCGGCGTCGAGGGTGCCGTGGTCGTCGGCCAGGTGCTCGCCGGCAAGGGCAACTACGGCTACAACGTCGCCACGGGCGAGTACGAGGACCTGGTGAAAGCCGGCGTCGTCGACCCGACCAAGGTCACCCGCACCGCGCTGCAGAACGCGGCCTCGATCGCAGGACTCCTCCTCACGACCGAGTGCATGATCACCGAGATTCCCGAAAAGAAGGAATCAGCCGGCGGCGGCGGCGGTCATCCCCCCGGCGGCGGCATGGGCGACTACTGAGCCCGGCCTAGAACAAATTCCAAAGGCGCTCCGGCAACGGAGCGCCTTTTTTTATCCCGGGCCTGCCCGGATCAGGGCAGCGGAGTACAGAGTTCCACCAGGTGACCAACATTATCCCTAATGACCCTCAGCCAAGGTTTCATTGCACCTCCGGGGATTTCGTTACAACCTCTGGAAATGAAACCCAGTGTGATCGCCATCGATCCGGAGATCATGAGCGGGGCGCCTTGTTTCGTCGGAACCAGGGTGCCGATCCAGGCCCTTTTCGACTATCTCAATGGAGGGCACCCTCTGGCCGACTTTCTCGAAGATTTCCCTTCTGTGTCAGAGGATCAAGCGCATCAGTTGCTCACTGAGGCACGGGAGCGGTTGCTTGCCGTAGCCGAAGACTGAGGGACATGCGCATCCTTCTGGACGAGTGCATGCCGAAGCGCCTGACCCGCGAATTGGTCGGACATGATGTTCGGACGGTTCAGCAGATGGGATGGACGGGCCTAAAGAACGGCGTGCTTCTGACCAAAGCAGCTGAAAGCTTTGTAGTTTTCTGACCGTCGACAAGAACCTGCCGACGCAGCAACAGCTGGCAGCTTATCCGATAGCAGTTCTCGTGCTGCGCGCTGCAACAAACGACATCAATGACATAATGAAACTGATGCCGGCGTTGATCTCAAAACTAACGGTGGCTCCAAAAGGGAAAGCCACACTCATCGATCACTAGATTTATCTGGGCTCGATTGAGGCGCAGGGGCGAAATCCAGGAAGTAAAGCGCGAGGAAAGAGCTGACCGACACAACGGCCAGCGTGTAGGCCAGCCTCCGGCCGTGCCACAGGGTCCCGAGCCAGTCCCCAAACTGGGCCGCCAGGACGTTCGCCTTCCCTCCCATCTGCTCCATGCCGCGTTCGTAGCGCTTCGAGTCCGCCGCGCCGACCGCGTATGAATTTCCGGCTGCGTTGATCTCGTAGCCGGCCGCCGGACCCGCATCGTCCGGCGCCGCCGCGAAGTACACGACGACTGCGGCAATGAGGCCCACTGCCAGGATCGCAAAAGCGATCCGATCGAGACGCGCACGAAGGGGCGTACCCGCTTCAGGTCTGCCGTGATCCTCTTCAGATTGCATAGGCTGCGATTACAGTTTGGACGGCGATGACCTGATTGCCACCTGGTTCAACAGGAAGCAATGCCGACGATTCCTAAAGAACCGCCGACATCGCCTCGACGCATTTCGCTTCCGCTTTCCGCTTTCCGCTTTCTCTTTAGATTTCTTGTTCGGTTTTCCGAACGGCGGTAGCCAAGGGGTATTCCATGACAGATGACGCCCCACTTCTAAGCCGGTACGTCCGGGAGCGCTCAGAAAGCGCCTTCGCGGAAATCGTCCACCGCCATCTTGACGGGGTCTATTCGACCGCACTCAGACGGGTGGGCGGCGACGCGCATCTGGCTCAGGATGTAAGCCAGAAGGTTTTCATCGCCTTGGCGAAGAAGGCCGAAGCGCTGGCCGGCCATCCCTTCCTGACCGGCTGGCTTTACGCGGCCGCCAAGGCCGAGGCCGCAAATGCGGTGCGAACCGAACAACGCAGAAAAAATCGCGAGCAGGAGGCCCAAGCCATGGGAGAACAGAACGCATCCGACGCCGTCCCGCTCGACTGGGGCCGGCTGGCTCCGGTCCTCGACCTGGCGATCGACCAATTGGACGAACCCGACCGCCGCGCCGTCCTGCTTCGCTTCATCGAACGCAAGCGCTATGGAGAGATCGGCGCCGCGCTTCAGATCACGGAGGACGCTGCGCGGATGCGGACCCAACGGGCCCTGGATCAGCTTCGGACCTTCCTTCAGGGCCGGGGCTTGGTTTCCACCGTAGCGGCTCTCGAGATGCTTCTTACCGACCAGGCGGTGGCCGCTGCTCCGGCGGGCGTCGTCACCGCAGTCACCCAAGCCGCCCTGGCCGGTGGAGCACCCATCGTCGGGGCGGCGGGCGTGGGCCTCGCCATCGCAGGCGCCCTCGTATCGCCGGCGTTCCTGGCGGCCGTCGTGATGGTCGCGGGAGGCACGGCGGCAGGGTACGAGTGGAAGCAGGCGTCCCGGGAATCCGCGCTCCTTGCCCAGTCCCAGAGCGCCTACCAGTCGATCGTCGCCAAGGTGCGCGTCGATGCGCGCAATTCGGCAGCGGCAGCAGCGGCCCGGCGGGAGGCCGCCTCCCGGCCGAATTCACAAGCTCCGGCTGGGGCTTCGGGTTCGGCAAGCCCCGAGGAGGCGGCCGTGGCCAGGGGAAAAGCATTTATGGAGCGCCATCCGGACGTCAAAGCCGCCTTCACCGCGTGGATGGACGCGTCGACCCACGCCGAGTACGCCAAGCTCTATCGAGACGTGGGCCTGAACCCCGCTCAAATCAGCCAATTTGAGAGCCTGATGCGCTTCGGCCGCGGCATGGGCTGCACGATCCCGGGAGGCGAGATCCAATTGACTCCGGACGGCGGACAATCGCCCACCGACGCAATGACGGCGGTCTATCAACTGCTCGGGCAGGCAGCCTTCGCCCAGTTGCAAGCCTATCAGAATTCAATGCCCGCGCGGCAAACCGTCGCGACTCTAGCCGCGGCGCTGGCCCCGACCGACGCGCCGCTGAGTCCGTCCCAGATCGAGCCCCTGGCCGACATCCTCGTTAAAAACAAGCGGGACAACCAGTTCGATTGGGACCAGGTCCAGCGGGATGCACAGGCGCTGCTCACGGCGCCGCAACTGGAAATGCTGGCCAACGTCCGGACTGCGTCGGAGACCATGAACTCGCTGCAATAACGGCAGCTCAGCGCGAATCCCTCTACTCATGAAGAAGCACCGCCAGCTTGAATGGGCCGCCGTGGCCGTGGGAATCGCGGCCGCCGTGGCCGCATGGTCCTTCGATCGCCATGCGGAATCGGAGCGGGCCGAAATCGCAACGTTCACAGTCCAAATCGCCGAAGCCCAAAAGCGGGATCAAACCCTGCTGGCCGGCAAGCCGGAAACGCCGATCCCGGCACCCGCCGGCGCCAGTTCCGCGGCATCGGCTTCGGCTTCGGCCAGCGCCGCCCAACCCAAGGAAACCTGGCTCAGCCGGCTGCAGAACGATCCAAAATTCCAGAACATCTATTTTGCCCGGGAACGGAGCCTGACCGCGATCCGCTACGCCCCCTTCCTTTCCGCCCTCAAGCTTTCGGCGGACGAGATCGGCCAATTCAAGGAGAACGTCCTCTGGAAAACGGCCGGCCAGATGGATCTGCAGGACACCCTTCGTGCGCAGGGACTTTCCATCGACGATCCCGCCGCGGTTTCGATAAGCAAACAGCTGGCATCCGTCTACGAGGCTGCGCAGACCAGCCTGCTCGGTGCCCAAGGCTATCAACAGCTCTCTTCTTTCGAGCAGAACCTTACCTCGCAATCTCTGGTCAGCAACCTGGCTGGCGCAGCCGCAATCGCCGGAACGCCGCTCGATTCCACCCAGGTCCGCCAGCTCATTCCCATCCTTGCGCAGGCCCAACAAAGCCAGGTTGGCGGGGGTTCGACGGATTGGGAAAGCATCACCAAACAGGCCCGCGCAATCCTTTCGCCCGCCCAGCTCGACGTCTTCAATTCGGGAGAGCTGAACGGCAACGGCTGGGGCTGGCAGTTTCAGGAGCGCCTGAACTCGCTCATCTACAAGGCGGGAAAGGCGGACGCAGCCGCCGGCCCCGCAGGAAACTGATCCACCTCCGCTTTCCGCTTTTCGCTTTCCGCTTTTGCCTTTCCACCGCCGCTTTCCGCTTTTCGCTTTCCGCTTTTGCCTTTCCACCTTCTCATAGAATCGTGGAAGTGATCTTTCTTGGCACAGGCACCTCGCAGGGGGTGCCGATGATCGGCTGTTCGTGCGCCGTCTGCACGTCTCCCGATCCCCGGAACAAGCGGACGCGCACATCCCTCCATGTCGTGATGGACGGCCTGCACGTCCAGGTGGACGCCGCTCCCGAACTCCGGCTCCAGTGCCTCGCCGCGGGGATCGCGCAGATCGATCTCTTCATCCTGACCCACGGGCATTCGGACCACATCGTGGGCATGGACGATCTCCGGCGATTCTGCGACCTTGCTGGAGGCAAGGCCCTCCCGGTCTATGGCACGGCCGACGGCCTCTCGCGGGTGCTCGCGATCTACCCCTACGCAATCACGGAGCGTCCGCTCGTCCGCGGCTATCCGGCATTCAACTTGATCGAGATGCCCGTCGAGCTCGAACTCCCGCAGGGGACGATCCGAACGACCCTGCTTCCCCATGGCGGCCTCAACACCCTGGGCCTGATTTTCACGGAGCGCAGCAGCGGGAAGAAGTTTGTCTATTACACCGACTGCAAGCGGGTACCCCGGGAGGCCATAGCGCTCGCGAAAGGCGCGAACGCCGTCGTCCTCGACGGGCTCAGGCCCGAACCCCATCCCTCCCATATGAGCATCAACGAGGCGATCGAAGTCGCCCAGGAGATCCGCGCACCGCGGACGTGGATTACCCATCTTACCCACCTGACCGACCACGAGCCCTTTGAAAACACGCTGCCAAAGCCGATCAAACTGGCGCATGATGGGCTTAGAATAAGTCTGTAAGCTAATCCAGGGAAGTAGGTAATGAGACTAATATGAAAGTGCGGATTTCGCCCTTGCCTAATTCATACTACTTTAATGTAGATTTTAACCTGTGAACACCAACACTCAATCCCTTCGATTCAAAACAGTGTCCGCGCTGGTCGCAGCGCTGGCCATCGGTTCCCTGGCTTCGCCTCCCCTTCGCGCGGACGAAGCCCAGGACATCAAGGACCTGCAGACGCAGATCCAGGCGCTTCAGGAAAAACTCGCCGTCATCGCCCGAAAACAGGAGATCGCCTCCGACGACGCTACGGCGGCCGCCAAGGCGGCCCCCAAGGTCTCAATCACCGACAGCGGCCTCGTCGTCGCCTCGCCCGACGGCGCGAGTTCGATCCATGTCGGCTCCCTCGTCCAGTTCGACTCCCGCGAATTCCTAGCCGACGGCGGCGGCCTTTCCAACAACGGTTTCTTTCTCCGGCGGGCCCGCATCATCATCGATGGCAAGCTCGACAAGTTCACCTCCTTCCAGTTCGTGCCGGAATTCGGCAATGGGAGCGGCGGGACGGCCACCGCAGTCGCAATCCTCGATGCGAACCTGACGATCGCACCCACGCAGGCCTTCCAGCTCAAGGTCGGAAAGTTCAAGACACCGATCGGCCTCGAGATCCTTCAGTCCGACCAGTACACGTTCTTCGCGGAGCGTTCGCTCGTGAACAACCTCGAGCCCAACCGCGACCTGGGCGCCCAAATTGGCGGATATCTCGGCAACGGCGCCGTTTACTACTCCATCGGTCTCTATAACGGCATACCGGACGCCTTGACCTCCTCGGGCAATTCCGATTTCGACAACGACAAGGACGTCGACGGACGCCTTTTCTTCACCCCCTTTGTCAATGATAAGGAGTCCGATCTGCAGGGTCTGGGCTTCGGCATTGCAGGCGGCCTCGGACGGGAAAAGACCCATTCGGCCGTCACCTCCGGCTACAAGACGGATGGACAGCAGACGTTCTTCAGCTACGGCGGCGCAGTCTATACGGACGGCGCCGTCTGGCGCATTTCCCCGCAGGCTTATTATTACCATGGTCCGTTCGGAGCCCTGGGCGAGTACGTCATCTCGGCATTGAACGTTAGGCCGAGCGGTCCGTCCGCCCTGCCCAAGACCAAGCTCGAGAACAAGGCGGCCTCGATCACGGCGAGCTGGGTTCTCACGGGAGAGGACGCCACCTACACAGGCGTCGCGCCCGCGCAGCCGTTCAGCTGGGTGAATGGCACCTGGGGAGCCTGGCAGGTCGCAGCCCGGGTCGAGGAACTCAAGCTGGACACCAAGGCATTCAACGGCACCTCGCCACTCGCCTCGCCGATCACGAACGCCAACGAGGCCACCGGAGCCAGCATTGGCATCAACTGGTATCTCACCAAATCCGTGAAAATCACCCAGGACTTCTTCGAGACGCACTTCCACGTCACGAACCTGACTCCGGCGACGCCGCAGGTCCTCAAGCACAGCGAAAAGGCCCTCGTCACGCGGGTGCAGCTCTCCTTCTGACCGGAGACATCCCGTCGCCACGCACAACAATCTGAAATCCGCACTGTCATGAAATTCAAATCCCTCATCCTAGCGGCGGTGGCCCTTGCCACCGCCGCGGCGGGCTCCGCCAAGACAATCGAGCTCCTCAATGTCTCGTATGACCCGACGCGCGAACTCTACGCGGACTACAACGCGGCCTTCGCCAAGTACTGGAAGGCGAAGACTGGCGACGACGTCGTCGTCAAGCAGTCGCATGGCGGCTCCGGCGCCCAGGCCCGTGCCGTCGTCGACGGCCTTCAGGCGGACGTCGTCACCCTGGCCCTCGCCGCGGACATCGACGCCCTTCACAACAACGGAAAGCTCGTGCCGGCCGACTGGCAGAAACGCCTGCCGAGCAACTCGACGCCCTACACGAGCACGATCGTCCTGCTGGTCCGCAAGGGAAACCCCAAGGGAATCAGGGACTGGGATGACGTCGTGAAGCCCGGAATCTCCATCGTGGTGCCCAATCCCAAGACCTCGGGGGGTGCCCGCTGGGCCTACCTCGCCGCCTGGGGCTACGCCCAGAGAAAATATGGGAGCGAGGAGAAGGCGAAGGAATTCATCACCGCCCTCTACAAGAACGTGCCGGTGCTGGACTCCGGCGCGCGCGGAGCGACAACGACCTTCGTGGAGCGCGGCATAGGCGACGTCCTGCTCACCTGGGAAAACGAGGCCTTTCTCGCGATAAAGCAGTTCGGGTCCGACAAGTTTGAGATCGTGGTCCCCTCGGTCAGCATTCTCGCCGAGCCGCCGGTTGCGGTGGTCGACCGGGTCGCCAAGCGGAAAGGGACGACCGAGGTCGCCAAGGCCTATCTCGACTACCTCTACTCCGATGAGGGCCAGGACATCGCAGGCCGCAACTTCTACCGCCCGCGCAACCCGGCTGCGGCCGAAAGATATGCCTCGGTCTTTCCGAAGATAGAGCTCTTCACGATCGACGACACATTCGGCGGTTGGACGAAGGCCCAGCAGACGCACTTCGCCGACGGCGGCGTCTTCGACCAGATCTACCAGAAGTAACTGTGATTCCCTCCCCGTTTCGTTCCGCGGCCGCTGGCTCCGAGCTGGCGGCCGCCACCTCTTTGCTCTCCGGCCCCCTCCAGGCCCGGCTTAGCGCTCTCTATGCCCTGTCGCAGGACTCCCCGTATGTCTTCGCCTCGCCTCTCGGCCCCTTCCATTACGGCGGCCGGTCCGCCTACGTCCCCCGATTGGTTTTCTTCGGACCGCAGGCATGCGACGATTCCTGGCGCCTGTCCTTCCTCGCCGGCTTCGACCATCGCGATCTTCGGGCCTCCCGGGCCCTTCTTGCCCTGGTGGCGGGACTGGCTGAGAACGCCGATGCCGGCCACGGCCTGAGCCTGTCCTTCTTCCCGCTCGTCGACGTCGCCGGCCTTCTCATCGACGCGCCCGACCGGGGCCTCGCCTCGGCCCATTGGGGGACGACGGCCGCGCCGGAGATCCGCATCCTGGAACAGGATGCCCGCGGGCACGGGTATCACGGCTTCGTCAGGATCGAAACAGCACCCCCTCCCGACGATCTCGTCGTCATCCGGGTCCGCCAGCCGATCACCCGGCCCCTGTCGCCCGACGTCGAACTGATCAGCTCAGGGGAAACGGAATCCTACCCGGTCCGATTTGAAGCCGTTCCCGCCGATGTCCCGGCAAAAAGCGGACCGCTTTCGATCACAGACGACCTTCCGCTGGCACCGTTCGAGCTGACACTGCGGGTGCCCGCAGCCTGGGCCGACCATGATTATCAGCGGGCGGTCGTCGTCCTGCTGAAGCACTTTCTGAGGCGTTACCGGGCGTTCCAGGCACACGGCCAGCACCTTTGACATGGCTCCCGTCGGCCGCCGCAGGTTCGTCCTTCCCGGTTTTGGGATTTCGCTGGGGTTCACCCTCGCCTACCTCGGGCTCGTTGTCCTCGTGCCGCTCGCAGCGGCATTCCTCAAGACAGCGGGCATGAGCTGGCCGGCATTCGTCAGGGCCGCGTTTTCGCCGCGCGTCATGGCTGCCTACCGCCTGAGTTTCGGTGCGTCCCTTGCCGCCGGATTGGTGAACATGGTCTTCGGCCTGGTGGTAGCCTGGGTGCTCGTCCGCTATGCATTTCCGGGAAGGCGCCTCGTGGACGCCCTCGTGGACCTGCCGTTTGCGCTGCCGACGGCCGTCGCCGGCATCGCCTTGACTGCGCTCTACGCGCCGAACGGCTGGGTGGGGCATTGGCTCGAGCCGCTCGGCCTCCGGGTTGCCTTCACGCGGATCGGCGTCTTTGTCGCCCTCACGTTCATCGGCCTGCCCTTCGTCGTCCGGACGCTTCAGCCCGTGCTCGAGGAGTTGGAGCCGGAGATCGAAGAGGCCTCAGCCAGCCTGGGTGCCAGCCGCTGGCAGACGGCGCGGCGGGTCATCCTGCCGGAACTCCTTCCGCCGCTCCTGACGGGCTTTGCCCTGGCTTTTGCGCGCGCACTCGGCGAATACGGCTCGGTCGTCTTCATCTCGGGCAACATGCCGATGCGAACGGAGATCGTGCCCCTGCTCATCATAACCAAGCTCGAGCAGTACGATTACGCGGGCGCGACGGCCATCGCGGTCGTGATGCTCGTCGCCTCCTTCGTGCTCCTGCTTCTCATCAATCTCCTCCAGAAATGGAGCCGCAGATTCTACTGCGCCTGACATGGCCGCCGCAAGCATCAGCCGCCTCTCCCAGGTCAGGCCGCGCCAAGGGCTGCCGCGCGCCACGCGCGATGCCCCGTGGATCCGCTGGTCACTGACCGCGGTCGCCCTCCTCTTCCTCGGATTCTTTCTCGTCCTCCCCCTAGCCGCGGTCTTCGCCGAGGCGCTTGGCCACGGCGCCGCCGCCTACTTTGCATCGTTCCGAGACTCGGACGCCCTCGCGGCCATCCGGCTCACGCTCCTGACTGCCGCGATCGCCGTCCCGGCCAATCTTGTCTTCGGCGTGGCAGCGGCCTGGGCGATCACCAAGTTCCCCTTCCGGGGCAAGAGCCTCCTCATCACGCTGATCGACCTGCCCTTCGCCGTATCCCCGGTCATATCGGGGCTCGTCTACGTCCTCGTATTCGGAGCGCGCGGGTGGTTCGGGCCCTGGCTGATCGACCACAATATCCAGATCATTTTCGCCGTTCCGGGAATCGTCCTGGCCACGATCTTCGTCACCTTCCCCTTCGTGGCCCGGGAACTCATTCCCCTCATGCAGGCTCAGGGTACGGACGAGGAAATGACGGCTGTCACGCTGGGCGCCAGCGGCTGGCAGACCTTCTGGCGCGTGACGCTTCCAAACATAAAGTGGGGCCTCCTCTACGGCGTCATTCTCTGCAACGCCCGGGCCATGGGGGAATTCGGGGCGGTGTCGGTCGTCAGCGGGCACATCCGGGGCGAGACCGACACCATGCCGCTGCACGTCGAAATCCTCTATAACGAATACAATTTCACGGCGGCCTTCGCCGTCGCCTCCCTTCTCGCCCTCCTGGCCCTCGTAACCCTCGTCCTGAAGACCTTCGTGGAGTGGCGCCACGAGCGGCTGGGGCGCGCCTGATCGCCATGAGCATCGAGGCCCGGAACATACACAAGAGCTTCGGCGCTTTCGCCGCGCTCGCCGGCGTCGATATCCGGGTGCCGGCGGGAAAGCTGGTGGCGCTCCTTGGCCCGTCGGGCTCGGGAAAAACCTCCCTCCTGCGGATCATAGCCGGGCTCGAGCACGCCGACCCTGAAAGCGGCCAGATTCTTTTTCACGGCGAGGACGTGACCGATGTTCCGGCCGGCAAGCGCAAGGTCGGGTTTGTCTTCCAGCACTACGCTCTGTTCAGGCACATGTCCGTCTTCGAAAACATCGCCTTTGGCCTCCGCGTCCGGAGCCGCAGGGAGCGGCCCCCGGAAACCGTCATCGCCGAGCGCGTCCGCCGGCTGCTGGAACTCGTCCAGCTCGAAGGCCTCGGTCAGCGCTACCCCAGCCAGCTTTCCGGCGGCCAGCGGCAACGCGTGGCCCTCGCCCGCGCACTCGCGGTCGAGCCAAAAGTGCTCCTCCTCGACGAGCCCTTCGGGGCGCTCGACGCCAAGGTACGCAAGGAGCTGAGGCGCTGGCTTCGCCGCTTCCATCGCGAAATCCGGCTTACCACGATATTTGTCACGCACGACCAGGAGGAGGCGTTGGAGGTTGCCGACGAAGTCGTGATCATGAACCAGGGCTGCGTCGAGCAGGTGGGCTCCCCCGCGGAGATCTACGAAAAGCCCGCCTCCCCCTTCGTTCACGAGTTTCTCGGCCTCGAAGACGAGGACTTGCAACAGCTCCGGATTCGCCAAGCGCAGGCTGCAGACCGGGATTACGCAATCTGACATAAGTCACTTATTAACTGGTTTTAAAGAAGCTTCATTGCGGAAGCAATAAGGCGCCTTGAATCCATAGGTGATTACTGTAGATTCAAGCTTCACCCCGCATGAAGCTGTCGAAACGAGGCGAGTACGCCCTCCGTTCGCTCATCAACCTCGGCTTCGCCGTCGAGGCGAAACGCGAGCTCGTCCAGGCGTCCGAATTGGCCGAGTGCGAGCAATTGCCGGTCAAGTTCCTCGAGCAGATCCTCCAGACGCTCAAAGACGCGGGGTATATCCGGAGCGCGCGCGGCAAGTTCGGCGGCTATGCCCTGGCCAAGCCGGCGCGCGATATAAAGATCGGCCAGGTCGTGCGCCTGATCGACGGACCCCTGGCGCCAATCGCCTGTGTAAGCCAGACCGCCTACGAGAAGTGCACCTGCCCGGACGAGATCCACTGCGGCCTGCGCATGCTCATGCTCGATGTCCGGAACGCCATCGCGGACATCCTCGACCGGTATTCCCTGGCTGACGTTGTCCAGGTGACGATCCGGCGCATGCGCCGGGACGGCATTCCGCTGCCATTTTCCGCCGAGGCCTCCACGCCCGTGCGCGTGCCGGCCCGGCTCGCCCGCCAGCTCGCCAGCAGACACAAGGGCGCGCGCATCTCCCCCACAGAGGGCGTGCTCCACCAGCTGCTCGGCGACTACACGATCTGATCGTTCTCTCTTTTCCCCCTTTCGTTTCGTGAACCTTTTCATCACACGTTCCTTCCTGTCGCTCGCACTGGCCGCCGCCATCGCGCGCGCAGAGCCGATCATCCTCCGCATCGGCTATTTTCCAAATATCACCCACGCCCAGGGCGTGATCGGCAGCGAGACCACCCGGGAGAAAAAGGGCTGGTTCGAGCAGCGGCTCGGCCCCGAAGTCACGCTCCAATGGTATGCCTACAATGCCGGTCCGAGCGCGATGGAGGCCATCTTCGCGGGCAGCATTGACCTGACCTACGTGGGCCCGAGCCCCGCGCTCAACGCCTACATCCGATCGAACGGAGAGGAGATCCGCATTCTTGCGGGCGCCGCCGAGGGCGGCGCAGCGCTCGTCGTTCCCGGGGACGGCAGCATTTCCAAGCCTGCCGACTTCAAGGGGAGGAAAGTCGCCACTCCCCAGCTCGGCAACACACAGGACGTCGCGGCCCGTGCCTGGCTTAAGAGTCAGGGCTTCCGGATCACGATGGCCGGCGGGGACGTCCTGGTCCTTCCGACAGCGAACCCGGATCAGCTGCCGCTGTTCCAGCGCCGCCAGATCGACGCCGTCTGGACCGTTGAGCCCTGGGTCTCGCGGCTGGAACGGGACGCAGGGGGCCGGGTCTTCCTAGAGCAGACGGACGCGATCAC
This sequence comes from uncultured Opitutaceae bacterium, assembly GCA_964547325.1. Classification (GTDB taxonomy): domain Bacteria; phylum Verrucomicrobiota; class Verrucomicrobiia; order Opitutales; family Opitutaceae; genus Palsa-1447. The sequence continues at coordinate 13,063 of CAZJNA010000029.1, forward strand.
CACGATCCTCGTTTCCTCGGTCAAGCTTCTGCGATCCCATCCGGATCTCGCCGAAAAATTCCTCGCCGCCCACGTCGAGCTCACCTCCTGGATCAACGCCCATCCCGACGAGGCGAAAGCCCTCGTCCGCACGGGACTATCGGCCGACACAAAGCGGGAGATGTCGGCCGACCTTGTGGCCAGCGCATGGCGGCGGCTGCGCTTCACCGACCAGGTGTCCAGGGATCGCTTTGATGGCCTGGTCAAGGATGCCCAGGGCGTGGGATTCCTGCGAAACGCGATTCCGCTCGACCGCCTCTTCAGCCGAACTCCATGACCGTCACGGCCGAGCTGCAGAACGAGGTCCCCGCGAAGCTCTCCGTGCAATCGGTGAGCAAGAGCTTTCGCACGAAGGATGGGGCCGTTCAGGCGCTCGACCGGGTGTCGCTCGACGTGGCCGAGGGCGAATTCGTCTGCCTGCTCGGCCCGAGCGGATGCGGCAAGTCGACCCTCCTCAACATCATCGCGGGGCTCGAGAGCGCCGACCAGGGCCAGGTGATCGGAGACGGCGGACCGATCACGGCCCCGGGCCGCGACCGGATGATGATGTTCCAGGAATCCGCCCTCTTTCCCTGGCTCAATGTGCGGAAAAACGTCCTCTTTGGACTCAAGCTCAAGCCCGGGCTTCGCCGCAAGGAGCGGATCAATGTGGCGGACTTCTACCTCAAACTCGTCGGCCTCGAAAAGTTCCAGCGCTCCTTCGTCCACGAGCTCTCCGGCGGAATGAAGCAGCGGGTGGCCCTCGCCCGCGCGCTCGCCCCAAATCCGCGCGTCCTCCTCATGGACGAGCCGTTCGCGGCCCTCGACGCCCTCACGCGCGAGCAGCTCTACGGCGATCTCCAGCGGATCTGGCAGGAGCGGAAAAAGACGATCGTCTTCGTCACGCACAACGTCCGCGAGGCCGTCTGCCTGGGCGACCGCGTGGTGCTGTTCTCGGCGCATCCGGGCCGGATCCGGGAGGAATTCCGGATAGACCTTCCCCGGCCGCGCGACATCAACAGCGTCGAACTCGCCCGGCACGCGACGGCGATCATGGCCTCCCTCAAGGGCCACGCCCCCGAAACCGCCGCCGTCTCCGAATGAAGCGCGTCATCCGAGCCTCGATATTCTTCGTCGGCCTGGTCCTCGCCTGGCAGGCGCTCTACCTGACGCACTTCTGGTCTCCGGTCCTCGTGCCCTCGCCGCTCAGCGTCATCCAGTATCTCGTGGGTGCCGCCACCGATGGCACGCTCGGGGCGGCGATCGTCGTGACTCTGCGACGCCTGCTCTATGGCTACGCCTTCGGCATAGCGATCGGCCTGCCCGTCGGGTTCCTGACCGCGCATTTCCGCGTGCTCAAGGACACGATCGGCCTCCTCGCCCTAGGCCTTCAGACGCTGCCCAGCGTCTGCTGGGTTCCGCTTGCCCTCCTCTGGTTCGGCCAGACGGAGTCCGCCATGTTCTTTGTCGTCGTGATGGGGACGATCTGGTCCGTCATCATCGCGACCGAGGATGGGGTCCGCAACCTGCCGCCCATTTACGCCCGGGCGGCCCACACGATGGGATCGCACGGGCTGCACACCTGGACCCGGGTCATCCTTCCTGCGGCTCTTCCCTACATCGTCGGCGGCATGAAGCAGGGCTGGGCCTTTGCCTGGCGCTCGCTGATGGCTGCCGAGATCTATGTGACCATCCTGAGCGGCTTCGGGCTCGGATTCCTCCTGAATAACGGCCGGGAGCTGAACGCCATGGACGAAGTGATCGGCATCATGCTCGTCCTCCTCCTGATCGGCGTCCTCGCCGACAAGATCATCTTCGCCCCGTGGGAGCGGATGCTCCGCCGGCGCTGGGGCACCGCCAAATAGTCATTTTGACAGACGCCCATCCTCCGGGTCTCCTTTCCGAACCGCCAAACGAAAACTCAAACCCATCATGGCACGCATCTACAACGACATCACCGAAACGATCGGAAACACCCCCCTCGTCCGCCTCAATCGCACCGCCAAGGAGCACGGCGCGCAGGCGGAGATCCTGCTCAAGCTCGAATTCTTCAATCCCCTTTCGAGCGTCAAGGACCGGATCGGAAACGCGATGATCGAGGACGCCCTGAGAAGCGGGAAGATCAACAAGGACACGGTGCTCATCGAGCCGACGAGCGGCAACACCGGCATTGCGCTCGCCTTCGTGGCGGCCGCCAAGGGCCTGAAGCTCATACTCACGATGCCCGAGACGATGAGCATGGAGCGCCGCAAGCTCCTCAAGATCCTCGGCGCCCGGCTCGTCCTGACCGAGGGCCCCAAGGGGATGAAGGGCGCCATTGCGAAGGCCGAGGAACTCGCCTCAAAGATCCCGAACAGCCTCATCCTGCAGCAATTCGCGAACCCCTCCAACCCCGAGGTGCACCGCCGCACGACCGCCGAGGAAATCTGGCGCGACACGGACGGCAAGGTCGACATCATCGTCTCCGGCATCGGCACGGGAGGCACCATCACGGGCGTCGGCGAGGTCCTGAAGCCCCGCAAGCCCTCGCTCAAGATGATCGCCCTCGAGCCCGCGGGCTCCCCCGTCCTCTCGGGCGGGCAGCCCGGCCCCCACAAGCTCCAGGGAATCGGAGCCGGCTTCGCCCCGCCGATCCTGAACACAAAGATCTATGACGAGGTAATGACGGTGAAGGAGGAGGACTCCGGCCCGATCAGCAAGCAGGTGAGCAAACTCGACGGGATTCCGATCGGCATTTCCTCCGGCGCCGCCGTCTGGGCCGCGATCCAGCTGTCCAAGCGGCCCGAGAACAAGGGGAAGCAGATTGTCGTCATCATCCCGTCCGCTGCAGAGCGCTACCTCTCGTCCTGGCTCTTCGCCGACGTCAACATCGAGAGCGACTCGATCGACGACCTGCTGGGCAAGGCCTGACTCCGGGTGGAGCGCGTTGTCCCCAACGCGCTTGCTCGGCCCGACAGTTCGCCTAGCGCGTTGGGGACAACGCGCTCCACCTATCGATGGACGAACGTTTCTGACAATGCATTATTTTGCGGTCATCTCGTCAGCTTCCGGTACTTGATCCGGTGCGGCTGGCCGGCGTCGCCCTTGCGCCGGCGCAGGTCCTCCAGGTAGCCGGAGTAGTTTCCTGCAAACCAGGCGACCGTGCTGTCACCCTCGAAGGCCAGGATGTGTGTCGCGACCCGGTCGAGAAACCAGCGGTCGTGCGAGACCACGACCGCGCAGCCGGCGAAATTTTCCAGGGCTTCCTCCAGGGCGCGGATCGAGTTCACGTCGAGGTCGTTTGTCGGCTCGTCGAGGAGGATAAGGTTGGCCCCGCGGCGAAGGAGCCGGGCCAGGTGCACGCGGTTGCGCTCGCCGCCCGAGAGGATGCCGACCTTCTTCTGCTGGTCCGCCCCGGTGAAGCCGAACTGGGCGCAGTAGGCCCGCGCGTTCACCTCGCGGCCGCCCATCCGCAGGATCTCCTCGCCCCCGCTGATGGCGGTGAAGATCGTGTCCCCGTCCGGCAGCGAGTCGCGCGACTGGTCGACATGGGCGATCTTCACGGTCGGGCCGATCCTCAGCTCGCCGGAATCGGCCTTTTCGTCGCCGAGGATCAGACGGAAGAGCGTCGTCTTGCCGGCGCCGTTCGGGCCGATCATGCCGACGATGCCGCCCGGCGGCAGGGAGAAATTCAGGTTCTCGAAGAGGAGATTGTCGCCATACCCCTTCGCGAGCCCCTTCGCGTCCACGACGAGTGTGCCCAGCCGCGGGCCCGGTGGGATCACGACCTCGAACTCGCGCTCCTGCTCGGTCACGTTCTCGCCAAGCATCTTTTCGTAGGCGCTGATTCGCGCCTGCGACTTCGCCTGCCGCGCACGGGCGGATTGCCGGATCCATGCGAGCTCGCGCGCCATCGCCTTCTGCCGGCGGTCCTCCGTCCGATGCTCCACCGCCGCGCGGGCCTGCTTCTGCTCGAGCCAGCCCGAGTAGTTGCCCTTCCAGGGGATCCCGTGCCCGCGGTCGAGCTCCAGGATCCACTGCGCGACATTGTCGAGGAAGTAACGGTCGTGGGTCACCGCGATCACCGTACCGGCATAGCGCGCGAGATGCTGCTCCAGCCAGTGGACGCTCTCGGCATCGAGGTGATTGGTCGGTTCGTCGAGGAGAAGGATTGCCGGCTTCTGCAGGAGGAGCCGGGCAAGCGCGACGCGGCGCCGCTCGCCGCCGGAGAGCTTGTCCACGACCTGCTCGCCCGGCGGGCAGCGCAGGGCGTCCATCGCCATCTCCACTTGCGGGGCGACATCCCAGGCGTTGAGGGCCTCGATCTTCTCCTGCAGCTCGCCCTGGCGCTCCATGATCTTCTCCTTCGCGGCGTCGTCCGCCCCGGCGAGCTCGTCCCAGGTCGCGTCGTAGGCGGCCGTCAGGTCGAGGAGCGGCTGGACCCCCTCCTCGACGCAGGCGCGCACGGTCTTGCCCGCTGTCAGCTGCGGCTCCTGCTCGAGGAGTCCGACGGCATAGCCCGGCTCAAAATGCACCTCGCCCTCGATCTCCTTGTCGCGGCCGGCGAGAATCCGCAGGAGGGAGGACTTGCCCGAGCCGTTCAGTCCGAGGACCCCGATCTTCGCGCCGTAGTAGAACGACAGGGAGACATCGCGGAGGATTTCCTTCCGCTCGATCTTCTTCGACACCTTCAGCATCGAGAAGATGATTTTTGGTTCGTCAGGCATGTCTATTCCTCACGCAAAGTCGCAAAGTTCGCGAATCCGATCCTTAACAGGCTCAGATGTGCCGCGAGTCTGCCTCGTCCTTCTTCGCGTAACCGGTCTCCTGGCGCTGGTGGTTCACCTGGTTTTTCTTGACGTAGGCCTGATAGACGTCGTCGGCGCTCATGCCGAGGGTCTGTGCAAGCGAGATCAGGAAATGGAAAAGATCCACGACCTCGACACGGGCATTCTGCTCGTCGAACTTCTGGTACTTCGCCCACCACTTCCAGGGAACCGAATCGATCAGTTCGGCGATCTCCTGCTGCATCGCGCGGGTATAGTTGAGGATCCACTTCGCCTTTTCCTCGTCGGTCGTGGGAGGAAGCGAGACGCCGATCCGGCGGTTGAGCGCGTCCTGCATGCGGAAAATCTCCTCGAGTTTGTCCATGGGGCCGAAACTGCCGGGGCTCAATCGGGAGTCAATGCCGGGGCGGGTTTGAAAGCAGCGCCCATTCAAAACCCTGGGTTGTAAGCCTATCGACCGCGTTATCCATTGTTTTAAAGGCCGTTGCGTGAGGGATAAATTGCAGTTGCTCTTGAGCGGGAACGGGTTGATAGTGATTTCTTATAGTTCGCGTCGAGCGCTTTTACCCGCGCTCCGCAGAACTGCGAAACCCACGGGCTGCCCCGCCGAGCGATCGGCTTCGGGCGCCCACCCAGAGAAGAAAACACAAACATGACAGATACAAACACGTCCGGCGCAGACTTCGCCCCGGGCGCCGGCCCGTCGCTGACGGACAGCCAGGCGCCGGCGGCTTCCGCCGCGACAGGCGCCTTCGGCGCCACCCAGCCGATCGGTGCATTCGGCTCCGTGCGGGGCTCCGGCCTCGCGCGCGGAAAGCGCACAAGCACACCCGCGGCCACAGCCGCCCCCGCCGCCAAGACCGGCGAATACAAGCCAACCGCACTCGAGGTCATCATTCCCGAGCGCGAATACAAGAACCCGTTCACGGGCGAAACTTCTGTGAATCCGCCGGCGGAAGCGCCTGCCGAGGCACAGCCTTCCGCCCGCGAATACATCACGCCCCAGCCCCCCCAGGCCGAGGCTCCCGCTCCCGGGATCGAGCACGCGCCCATCGTCGAGAGAGACGCCGCGCACGATGAGGCGCCCTCCCAGGAGAGGCCCGAGCTCACGATCCTGCCCCCGGCCCGCCCCGTGCAGGCCGCGCAGAGCTGGGAACGAAGCCCGTCGACGGATTCCAAGTCCGCGGAGCCGATCTTCCCGCTGCAGCAGCCCCGCGAGGGCCGCCGCGACGACCGATCGGACTCCCGCCCGGAGCCCCGGGCTGACGGACGCGAGCCGCGTTCCGATGGCCGCGAACGGCGGCGCGACGAACGCACTCCCCGCGAGGGCCAGAGGCGCGACGACAGCGATTCACGCTACGGCCGGCAGCACCCGGACCCCCGGGACTATCCGGACGGCAACGAGCCGCGCTGGGGGCGCGAATCGTTCCGACGCCGCGAGCCCTCCGCCGAGGCGCCACGCCCGGAAACCCCGAAGAAGCCAGCCGGCTTCTTCGGCTGGCTGAAGAGCCTTTTCGGCGGCAAGCCGGCCGCCCAGCCGCATTCCGGCGAGGGCGACCGCGGTCAGGGCCTCGGCCATGACGGCCAGCACCACCGGGGACGCCGCAGACGCGGCGGCCGCGGACGGAGCCGCGGCGAATTCCGCGGAGGCGAAGGCTTCAACGCGGATCGCGCAGGCCAGGGCCAATCGTCCCCCGAGGGCGGCCAGCCCCGGTTTCAGGGCGGCGAATCCCGCGGAGACTATCCGGGCGGCGAGCACCGCCGCCACCGCGGAGGCCGCGGGCGCCATCGCGACGATCGCGGCGGCCCCCGTTCAGAGGGCTCCCAGGGCGGCGGGGCGATCTGATAATCCTTGCCACGCACAGAACCAAGGCGTCCGCTTCCGCGGGCGCCTTTTTTCTGCCCACCTTCCGCCTTTCGATTTCCGCCTTCCGCTTTCCGCTTTTCATAAATGTCCGATCTCGTAGTCAACGGCGGCAAACCGCTCTCGGGAACCATCACGCCGTCGGGCAACAAGAATTCGGTCCTTCCGATCCTGTGCGCGACGCTCCTGACGGACGAGCCCGTCACGCTGACGAACGTTCCGGACATCACGGATCTGGACAAGCTGGTCTCCTTCTTTCGCGCCCAGGGCTCCCGGATCGACTGGGATCGGGCCGCAGGGACCCTCCGCGCCGACCATTCGAAGTTTCGGGCGGCGCTCGCCGGCGACGAGCTGCCGCAGGACATGCGATCGACCGTCCTCCTCTACCCCGCCCTCCTGCGCCGGCTGGGCCGGATCAGCCTTCATTCGAGCGCCAAGGGCTGTTCGCTCGGGGTTCGCGAGATCGACCCGCACCTGGAGATTCTTAGGGCGCTGGGTGCCGGGATTTCCGAGGGGGAGCCCCTGTCCATCTCGCTGCCCGGGGGATTCCGAGGCGCCCGGCACTGGCTCGACTACATGTCGGTCACCGTCACGGAAAATTTCGCGATGGCGGCGGCCGTCGCCTCCGGCTCGTCCACGCTGATCAACGCCGCCAGCGAGCCGCATGTGCAGGATCTCTGCGCGGCGCTGGTCGCCATGGGGGCGAAGATCGCGGGCATCGGAACGAGCCGCCTCGAGGTCGAAGGCGTGTCCGGGCTCCACGGCGCGACGATAGCGATCGCAACGGACTACCACGAGGTCGTCACCTTCCTCGCCCTCGGTGCGATCACCGGCGGCGAGGTCCGCGTGGAAAAATCCCTGCCGCAGCATTTCGACCTGATCGTGGGCGCCTTCCGCAAGCTCGGGGTCGGGATCGAGCACGAGGGCGACACCGCGATCGTCCGCCGCGGGCAGAAGCTGCGGGTCGAGAAGCCCTACACCGCAAATCTCCTCCCGAAGATCGAGGCCGCCCCCTGGCCGTACTTTTCCGTGGATCTCCTGCCGCTCATGATCGCCCTCAGCACCCGGGCCGAGGGCACGATCCATTTCTGGAACAAGGTCTATGAGAACGGCTTTTCATGGATTCCCGAACTCGCGAAGTTCGGCGCCCACGTGGTCGTGAGCGATCCACACCGGATCATCGTCTTCGGAAACACGCCCCTCCGCCCGGCCGTCGTGGCCTCGCCCTACGTGATCCGCGCCGCGGTGGCCCTCACCATGGTCGCCACCTCCGTCCCGGGCCGCAGCGTCGTGCGGAACGCAGAGATCATCAAGCGGGCCCATCCCCGCTTCGTCGAGAACCTCCGCTCGCTCGGGGCGGAACTGGAATGGAAATGAGCGAGACGACCGGCAAGCCCGGCAAGGGCCTCGGATTCATCACGTCCGCGCTCGCGGCGCCGATGACCCCGGCGGAGGCTGCGCTGAGGCCGGTCAGCTTCGCCGATTTCGCGGGCCAGCCGAAGACGGTCGAGCGGCTCCAGGTCATCGTCTCCGCGGCGAAACGCCGCGGGGATCCCCTGAACCACATTTTGCTCTCCGGCCCCCCCGGCCTCGGCAAGACCACCCTCGCCTTCATCCTCGGCCAGGAGCTCGGCAAGAACGTGCGCGTCACCTCCGGGCCGGTGGTCGAGAAGGCGGGAGACCTGGCCGGTCTCCTCACGAACCTTGAGGAGGGCGACATCCTCTTCATCGACGAGATCCACCGCATTCCGAAGACGGTCGAGGAATACCTCTACTCGGCGATGGAGGACTTCCGGCTCGACATCATGATAGATCAGGGGCCGAACGCGCGCAGCGTCCGGCTCTCGATCCCGCGCTTCACGCTCGTCGGCGCGACGACCCGGAGCGGGCTCCTGAGCGCGCCCCTGAGGTCGCGCTTCACGCTGCAGACCCGCCTCGACTACTACGACACGGAGACCTTGATCGGCATCGTCAGGCGGAGCTGCGGGCTCCTCAAGATCGCGATCGACGACGACGGCGCCGCCGAGCTCGCGGCTCGCGCCCGCGGCACGCCGCGGATCGCCAACAATCTCATCCACTTTGTGCGCGACTACGCCCAGGAACGGGCGAAGGGCGCCATCACCCGGCCCGTGGCGGCGGCAGCCCTGGAGCTCCTGGAGATAGACGCGGCGGGCCTTGACGAGATGGACAAGCGCGTCCTCAGGATCATGGCGGAGAATTACAAAGGCGGCCCCGTCGGGCTGGGAACGATCGCCGTGGCGGTGGGCGAGGAGACGGAGACCCTGGAGGAAGTGCACGAGCCCTACCTCATCCAGGAGGGTTATCTCCAGCGGACCCAGCAGGGCCGCGTCCTCACCGACAAGGGCTATGCCGCGGTCGGGCTGAAGCCCGGCGGCCAGCAGGCGACGCTTCTGTGAAGCGTCAGAACCGGGCCCGGATATTCGACAGGACAATGGCCGGCAGCGATTCCGAGGTCTTGCGCGGGGTTGCCCGACGCGTCATGGCCGGAATCAGGAAATGCCGCAGGACGACGCCCCCGCCCAATAGGATCTGCACAAAGCCCATGCCCTTGAGCCAAAGCGCCTGGCCATTGTCTCCCCCGTAAAGCGGAACCGGAAACAAATCGGGCACAAGGGACGGCAGGGCCCACATCAGGAACCCGGCGACAAGAAAGCCGAAGCCGTTCCGGGGATCCATGTCTTTCTTCAAGTTCATCCCCTCCGGACAGCCAACACCGTGCCAAGGTGCCCGTAAATCGAACAAGGCACGCTGGAGCAGCGGGTTGGGGCGTTGACCCACCCGAGGACGGATCTCATGAGGTCGCTTTTCGCACGAAAAAGAGCCTCTGCCCGTGCAAAGAGCATGGAATCAACGGGTTTCGCACCCTATTCCGTGAGCCCGTCCGGCGCATAGCGCACGCACTTAGCACACGAGCGACCTGAAATCGTAGAAATCGGCGGTGAAGCCGCCCTTGACGCCCTTGCAGATGACGCTGACTGCGTCGTGCGAATGGAGCGACTCCAGGTGGGAGCAGGCGATCCGAAAATCCCGGATCCGCCGGTCCTTGTCGAACTCCCGGTAAAGAAGCCGCGCCGCGTCCTCGACGAACTTGATGTTGGCGCCGTTCAGCTCGGCGAATGCCTGCTCGTCCTCCCGCTTGACCATGACCTGGGTCTCCGTCTTCAGCGCCTCGAGGCAGTGGGCATGGACGTCCTCGATCCATATCTTCTTTCCCTCGGTCTCCTCCAGGGTAACCCGGGCCTTGCTCCGCTGGGAATGCGGGATCGCGTAGACGCCGCGGCGGTCGCGGGCGTGCTCGGCCAATTCCGCCGAGCAGGGGCAGGCCGAGGAATAGACGAAGTCGAAGTGGATGAAGCGCCGGTAAGCTCCGGATCGCGTCATGACTCCCTCGAAGGCGACCTCGTAGTACTGGTAACCCTGCAGCCCGCTGCGGAGGCTCCGCTGGAGCATCGGATAGGAAAAGCTGACGCGAAGCCGGGCGTCCTTCGTGCCGACGCGGCGGAGGTAGGACTTGAGCATCCGCCCCATCCACTCGCCGGTGAAGACCTCGCCGCGACGCTCGTAGAAGGAGCGCACGATCCGGCTCATGTTGATCCCCTTGAGCTCCGCCTAAAGTGAGACGGTGCCCGTGACGCTGGCCTCCAGGGTCAGGCGCTCGCCCTTCTTCGTCCTGAATTTGAGCGGCAGGCGGAAATTGGAGACGCCCACCTGCTGGATGGGAACATGGGATCCCTGGATCGCGTCGTGCGCCGCCTCCATCATGTCCGGCAGCGTCGCCCGATAGGCGGCGGTTGCCCGGAAGCGCCCGTCGTAGCCGCGGCTTATCCGCGGCCGCTCGCCGCTCGCCGATGAATGAAGGTACATCTGCTTTTTCTTCTTCAAGGAAATCAGGCGGTGGTCTCCGGGCCGAAGTATTCCGCGAAATTGCGCGGCGTTTCGTAGAGCCGGACGCAGTGGAGCCTCCCGTGCGTGACAAGCGGCGCGATCCGGTTCCAGAAGGCCACGACGAGATTCTCGGTCGTCGGGATGATCCCCTTCAGGAAATCGACCTCCTCGTTGAGGTTGTGGTGGTCGCACGGATCCGCGACCGCCCGCTTCAGGATCGCCTTCAGCTCCCCCAGGTCGATCACGTACCCGGTGTCCGGATGCGGCAGGCCGCTGACCGTCGCCTCGAGGACGTAATTGTGTCCGTGCCAGTGCGGGCTCGTGCAGAGCCCGTACCGTTTCTCGTTCCATTTGCGGCTGAACGCGCGGTTCTGCAGCCGGTGGGCTGAGTTGAAATGGACCTGGCGCGTCACGTGGACAATGCCGCCGCCGGGGACGTTCACCGGGCGCCGCCGCGCGGGCTTGGATCGGAGGGGTTTTCCAGGCATGGAGGTTAGACCGATAGGCCAAAACAGAACGGGGTCAAATCGCCCCCGTCCGGCATTCGTCACTCCTCCGAAGGCTCGTTGACGAGGGTGAACATCAATTCGGCGGAGGAGACGACCTGGTCGCCCACGGCGCACTGCGCCGAGGCTATGGCGAGCTTGCCGCCGCGCGACTTCGTGAGCTTGGCCGTGATGATCAGCTGGTCGCCCGGCCGCACCGGCTTGCGGAACTTGACCTTGTCCGCGCTCATCAGGAATGCGGAGGTCGCGGGATTCTTCGTGATGCGAAGCATCAGGATCCCCGCCGTCTGCGCCATGGCCTCGAGCTGGAGGACGCCCGGCATGACGGGGTTTTCCGGAAAATGCCCGGCAAAGTACGGCTCGTTGATCGTGACGTTCTTCAGGCCCACGATCTCGTCCTCCCCCCTGAATTCGAGGACGCGGTCCACCATCAGGAAGGGATAGCGGTGCGGCAGGACCTCGAACAGCCGGCGGATGTCGAGCGAGGCCTCGTCGGCCCCGATGGCGCCCACGCCCTCCTCCCGCCTCCAGCCGCCCTTTTTCTTCTTCTGGTGCATCCTGTCGAAGAGCGCCTTGGTGAGCTCGGCGTTGATGGCGTGCCCCGGGCGCATCGCTATGATATGCGCCTTGAGCGGAAGCCCGAGAAGCGCAACGTCCCCGATGATGTCCAGGATCTTGTGGCGGACGAACTCATCCTTGAAGCGCAGGGGCTCCTTGGAGAGGATCTTGTCGCCCTTGATGACGACGGCGCAGTCGAGGGAGCCGCCGCGGATCTTGCCGAGCTTCAGGAGCTCCTCGATGTCCTCGTAGATCGTGAAGGTCCGGGCCGGGGCAATCTGCGACTCATAGGACTCCGGATCGATCGCGAGGGAGAGATGCTGCGTATGAACGCCGCGGTCGTCCGTGGACGTGCAGGAGACCTTCAGCGTGTCGCACGGGATGGCGATGATCGATGAGGAGCCGCGCGTCACGGAAACCGGGGCGTCGAGCGTGTAATACACCCGATCCTTGTCCTGCTCCACGGGCCCGGCCTGCGTGATCAGGTTCACGAAGGGCCGGGCGGAGCCGTCCATGATCGGCGCCTCGGAGGCGTCCATCTCCACGACGACATTGTCTATGCCGCAGCCGTGCAGGGCGCTCAGGACATGCTCCACCGTGTTGATCTTCGCGTGTCCGCTCTGGATCGTCGTCGCCCGGACAAGATCGGTCACGTGGTCGATCCTGGGCTGCAGCTCCGGCTGCCCGCTCAGGTCGGTCCGCTTGAACACGACGCCGTGGCCCGCGGGGGCCGGCTTCAGGGTCAGGGTGACCGTCTCGCCGGTGTGCATCCCGCTGCCCTTGATGGAGATTGCCCGCGAAAGGGTTCGTTGCTTCATTGAGTCGGGTAGTGTCGCCAACACCCCGCGCCGAGGGCAAGCCTTGACACAAATTCGCGGGGGAGTACTCCTAGCCTCTTTTTCCGCGCAAGACACCTCCTCCCCGCGCCCGTTCCGCATCCCAAAATCCCCCATCGCCATGCCCGCAGCCAACGACATCCGCAAAGGTCAGGTCATCAGATACAACGGCGAACCCCATCTCGTCATGGAAACGCAGCATCGCACGCCGGGAAACCTTCGGGCGTTCGTCCAGGTCAAGATGCGCAACCTCCGCTATGGCAAGTCGCTGGATCAGCGCTTTGCCTCGACCGAGGCCCTTGAGGTGCTCCCGACCGACCGCCGCACGCTGGAGTTCAGCTACGCGGACCGGGAGGCCTTTGCATTCATCGACCCCGAGACCTTCGACCAGATCGAGCTCTCCGCGGAAGTCCTCGGCGACGTGAAGAATTACCTGACGGCCGGCGGCAAGGTGGACGTCCTCTTCGTCGACGAAAAGCCCCTGACCGTCGAGCTCCCCTCCGCGGTCAACCTGAAGATCGTGGAATCCGCGGACGGCATCAAGGGCGACACCGCGAGCAACGTGCAGAAGCCCGCAAAGCTCGAGACTGGGCTCATGATCCAGGTGCCCCTCTTCATCAAGGAAGGCGAGATCGTCCGTGTGAGCACGGCCGACGGCACCTACCTCGGACGCGTCTGAGGAGCCGCGCAACCTGCGCGGTCGGAGCGCGTCCTGCTGGACAGCCATGGGCACCCCTGCAAGCAACGCGCCCCGATTGAAACACCTCGGTCTCGCCGTCCTCTCGCTGGCTCTTGCCGCCTGCTCGCAGAAGACGGCTGGCGACCTTCAGACCTGGCCGGCCGGCTGCTCGCCCAAGGAAATCGGCCGGAGGGTTGCCGAGCGATTCATCGCCAGTTCCCATCCAAATTTCGGGATCGGACGCACGACCATCATCTATCCGGAGGCCTGCGCCTGGTATGGCTCCCTCACCTTCGCCCGCCTCGCCGGCGACGGCGACCTCACCGCAAAGCTGATTCAGCGCTTCGATCCCCTCTTCGGGCCCCAGGCCAGCCTGATCCCAAAGCCGATCCACGTGGATCTTTCCGTCTTCGGCGCCGTTCCCCTCGAACTGTACATCCAGACCCGGGATCCCCGGTATCTCCAGATCGGCCAGCCAATGGCCGACGCCCAGTGGGACAAGCCCGTCGATCCGGCCGAGCTGGCGAAGACGCCCGCGGCCCCCGTCGATCCGACGATCGCGATCGACGCAGCCAAAGCCGGCCTCACGCCACAGACCCGATACTGGGTCGACGACATGTACATGATCACGATCCTGCAGGTGCAGGCGTATCGCGCCACGGGCGATGCGAAGTACATCGACCGTGCGGCCCGCGAGATGGTCGCTTACCTGGATAAGCTCCAGGAGCCGAACGGGCTCTTCCATCATGCGCCTGATGTGCCCTTTTTCTGGGGCCGGGGAAATGGCTGGTTTGCGGTCGGCATGGCCGAACTCCTCCGCTCGCTTCCCGCGGCACATCCGCAGCGCCCTCGGATTCTCGAGGGCTATCGAAAGATGATGGCCGCCCTCCTCCGAACCCAGGACGCAAACGGCATGTGGCACCAATTGATCGATCATCCCGAAGCATGGCCCGAGACCTCCTGCACGGGCATGTTCACCTTCGCCATGATCACAGGCGTAAAAAGCGGCTGGCTCGACGACGGCACCTACGGGTCTGCGGCTCGGAAGGGCTGGCTCGGCCTCATCTCCTACCTGAATCCGAATGGGGACGTCCGCGAGATTTGCGAGGGCACGAACAAAAAGAACGACCTTCAGTATTACCTGGACCGAGGCCGGAAGGTCGGTGACATGCACGGCCAGGCACCCGTCCTCTGGTGCGCATCGGCCCTGTTGCGCTAGCCCGGCTCAGATCGTTTTAGAATTCGCGTTGGGGACGCCATCCTGGTCTCATCGTCGGTCACATGCGCGAGCCGGTCCGATCCCCGCACTGCCGCGACTGGCTGGCCTGTCTTGGGCTGACGCTGGCGATATTTGCGGTGTATGCGCGTGTGCTTCATGCCGGTTTCATCTGGGACGACGACGCCCATCTGACCCGCCCGGGTCTTCGCTCGCTCCATGGGCTCTGGAGCATCTGGTCGGAGCCCGGCGCGACACAGCAATATTACCCGCTCTTGCACAGTGCATTTTGGGTGGAGTACCGCCTGTGGGATGGAACGGCGTTTTGGTACCATCTCGTCAATGTGGTCTTGCATGCGGCGGCGGCCTGCCTGTTTTTCCGCATCCTGCGCAGCCTTGCGGTGCCCGGCGCATTCCTGGGTGCGGCTGCCTTCGGTCTCCATCCGGTGTGCGTGGAATCCGTCGCATGGATATCCGAGCAGAAGAACACCTTGTCGGCGGTGTTCTTTCTGGCCGCGGCCCTGGCCTACGTGCGCTATGACCGGGAGCGGCGACCTGGCTGGTATGCCCTTGGCCTTGGACTATTCGGATTCGCCGTCCTGAGCAAGAGCGTGACCGCCACCCTTCCCGCCGCGATCCTGGTCGTCCTTTGGTGGAAGCGCGGAAGGCTCTCTTGGAGGGCCGACATCCTGCCGCTGGCGCCGTGGCTTGTCCTCGGTGTCGGCGCCGGCGCCGTGACGGCCTGGATGGAGCGGACTTTCGTGGGTGCGATCGGGCCTTCCTATCAGCTGGCACCTGTGGAGCGCCTCCTCGTGGCAGGAAGGGCCATCTGGTTCTATGCCGGGAAGATTCTCTGGCCAGCCGACCTGATATTCATCTATCCCCGCTGGAAAATCACCGCCAGCGACCCGGCACAGTACGTTTGGCCCGCGATGGCGGTTGTCGTCCTGGCCGTGGCCT
This sequence comes from uncultured Opitutaceae bacterium, assembly GCA_964547325.1. GTDB lineage: Bacteria > Verrucomicrobiota > Verrucomicrobiia > Opitutales > Opitutaceae > Palsa-1447. Next base: position 28,372 of record CAZJNA010000029.1, read on the forward strand.
GGGCCCTGCGAAAGCGCTCGCGCGGCCCCCTGGCAACCGGGCTTCTCTTTATTGGAACCCTGTTTCCAGCCCTCGGATTCATCAATGTTTTCCCATTCATCTATTCCTTTGTCGCCGATCATTTCCAATACCTTGCGTCGGCCATGATCCTGCCGGCGGCGGCAGCGGGATTTTCCCTGGGCGCGAATCGCCTCCCAGCTGGGATGCGGTTCGCCGCCTGGGCGGCGGTCCTTGGCGTCCTCGCAGCGCTCGCCGGGACGACCTGGCGGCAGTGCGGCATGTATGCCGATGCGGAAACGCTCTGGCGGGCGACGATCGCCAGGAATCCAGGCTGCTGGATGGCGTACAATAACCTGGGCTCCGCGCTCCTGGAAAGCGGCCGCGTGGACGAAGCCGTGGAGGACATCCGGGCAAGCATCAAACTCGAGCCGCAGAATGCCGCCGCCCGCACCAACCTTGGGGACGCCCTGCGTAAGAAGGGGCGGTTGGGTGATGCCTTTGCCCAATATGCGAGCGCGTTGCGGATCGAGCCGAACAATGTCGTCGCCCACAATAATCTCGGCAACGCATTCATGCAGGCTGGCCGCGTGGACTTGGCGGTGGCCCAGTACCAACGGGCCTTGGCAATCAAGCCAGACTATGCCTTGGCCCATACCAATCTGGCGGACGCTTACTTGGAATCCGACCGGCTCGACTTGGCCATCGGGCAGTACCATCAAGCCCTCCGCTACGATCCCAGCGCCATCGATGCGCATTCCAATCTTGGCGTCGCCTTGATGCGCCTGGGCAGGATCGAAGAGGCGATAACCGAGTTCAGAAGCGCGCTCGGGATCAACCCGAGGTATGTCACGGCGCAGATCAATCTCGGGAATGCCTTCCTGCTGGCCAACCAACTGGACGCGGCCATTGCCCAATACCTTGCGGCGCTCGCGATCGACCCAAACTCCGCCGCCGCCCAGGGAAATTTGGGCTTTAGTCTCCTGAGGGCGGGCCGGGCGCCGGAGGCCATGGCCCATTTTGAGAGGGTGCTTGAAATCGATCCGTCCACTGCGGACGGCGACCCCGGTTACAGCCTGCTACGCGCCGGGCGGCTGGCCGAGGCAGTCGCTCATTTCCAACAAGCCCTGGGAATGGATCCAAACAGCCCCGTCGCCCGAAAAAATTTGGCTGCCGCGGAACAGGGAGCAACGCCCGTCACAGCACCCTCGACCAGAGCACCTTGAGATAGCGGCTTTCCAGGCAGTTCGAATAGACCGGATGGTCGGGGCCGGCCTCCGTCCTGTCCAGGAACTGCAGCCGGCGGTTGAGCCGGTGCGCCCCCTTGATCACGTGCTCCTCGAACTGCTCGAGGCTGAGGAGACCGGAGCAGGAGCAGGTGACAAAGATCCCGCCCGGCTTGACCAGGCTGATCGCCAGGAGGTTCAGGTCCTCGTATTTCTGCCGACCCTCCCAGTTGCCGTGGCCCTCGCGCGTGAAAAGGAATTTCGGCGGATCGAGGATGACGACGTCCCAGGACTCGCCGTTCTGCTGCATCTGACGCGCGTAGGCGAACGCGTCCGCGTGCACGAACCTGAGCCGAGCCTGGTTCAGGTTCGCGTTCCGCTTCGCCTGGGCCAGGGCCACCTCGTCCAGGTCCACGCTCGTGACTTCTTCAGCGTTGCCCAGAACCTTCGCGCAGAGCGAGAAACCGCCCGTGTAGCAGCACAGGTCGAGGACCCGCGCGCCCGGCGTGAACCGGGTGATCGCCTTCCGGTTATCCCGCTGGTCGCAGAAGAAGCCCGTCTTGTGCCCCTCGGAAAAGTCCACTTCGTAGCGGATGTCGTTCTCGCGGATTTTCACCAGGCGCGGGGCGGCGGCGTTCGTCTCGTTGAACCAGGATGGCTTGATCCCCTCCAGGCTGCCGAGGTCGTGGTCCACCTGCACCCGGGCGAACCTGGTCCCCGCAAGTTCATGGAAGAGCGGCAGCCAGTC
>CAZJNA010000030.1:0-29462 GCA_964547325.1 uncultured Opitutaceae bacterium
AGGCTGCAATAATTGATGCCGCTTCCGGGTGGCATCAATTATTGCAGCCTGACCCATTTCATTTGATTTCATAACCCAAGCGGCCTCATGCGCGCGAAGAACTCGGCGAGGAGCGGCTCGCCGGATATCGCCTCCCACGGCTGGTTGCTCGAGACCGAGACGAACATCTGGGACCCTTTCTGGCGGAACCCGTAGTGCCAGGCGATCTGCAGGAGCGCCCGGGCGGAGTAGGGATTCTTGAACGGGATCGGCCGGCCGTCGTAGAGATGCCAGAACCAGACGTAGCGTGGCACCCCCTGGTTGGCGAAGAGCCGGGATTCCGGCCCGGCGAGCGTGCGCCCCCCGGCGCTCAGGCGCTGGCTCGCGGGGAACGCGGGCTGGGGGATCCATCCCGAACCGGGCCAGCACGCGTCGGGCGTGTGGTCGTCGACCTCGCTCACCGAAGCCTGTCCCGGATGCCAGTAGGCCAGGTAGAAGGTGATTTGCACCGGCCGGTCGGCGGGACCGCCGCGATACGCCTGCTGGACGAGGACGTCCGTGTGCAGCAGGCCCCTGAATTCTGGAAATTCCTCCACCGCCGCGGCGGTCCAACCGGGCGGCGCCGCCGGAAGAAGCGCGATCAGGTCCGGCGCCGGTGCGTTCAGTCCTGCGGCGGCGCGGGTATTTGAAACGAAGAAAACGACAAGGAGGGCCGCCAGCCCGAGCGAACCGGCAAGGACGACCGATGAAAAGCGGAAAGCGGGGGAGGCAAATCGGAAAGCGGAAATCGGAAAGCGGAAATCGGAAGAGGATTGCGGTTCGCGATTTTCATCCAGCGCGAACGCAAACCCCGAGAGCATCGCCGCCGTGATGAGCAGGACGGCGTAGCCCGTCGCGTCGTGCCAGAAGCCGGCGATATCCACGCCTCGGTTTGCAAGGAGGGTCAATGTGAGGGACCGGATGAAATTCATGGCTAGCGCGAGGGGGGCCGCCACGGAGATCACAACCGCCCGGGCCCAGGTCGCGCGCACCGCGGCCGCCGAGAGAAACAGCGCCACGAAGACGCAGGAAACGAGGCTGCGCACGCCGCTGCAGGCCTCCTCGATCCCGACGCTGACAGTCGCGAGTTCGATGACGTTGCCCTGGCGGTGGGCGGCCACCCCGAGCAATTGCAGGACGTCCATGACGCTTGAGCTGACCCAGAGCTGGAGTCCGAGCGTGATCCGGGAATACAGACCGGGAGGGAGCGGCGCGCTCAGCGGCCACAGGCCGATCGCAACCCAGGCGCTCCAGTTGCACGGAACGAGCCGCGTGCGTTCGTTCGAGAGGTGCGCGAGCGCGGCTCCGAGGAGGCAGGACAGGGAAACGGCGAGCAGCGACTTGACGAGGGCGTTCGACCATTCGATGGCGGCCGCATAAAGGCCTGCCGCCGCCAGGGCCGCTAGCCCCGCCGCGGCGAGCAGCGCAACGGCCGCGGCCCCGACGAAGCCGGACCGGAGGAATCGCTGCGGTCCCGCAGTCCGGCTCTCATGCAGGAGGATGAGGAAGATGGCGGGCATGAACCAGCCGTGCGCGAGGTCGGCGTTGTGCCGCCATTGAGGCAGGAGCTGCCAGCAGAGAAGCGCCGCGAAGCCCCCCAGGGCCGCGAGGCTGGCCTTGGCCGGCCCTGAAAGCCTCCCCAGTGCTTCGCGGAGGGAATCGGGTGCGCTCATGCTGCCTCAGAAGGCTATCCCCCGCGGACCCGCCCGCGCAAGGGGGCACATTACTTACGACCCCTTCCCGTTGCCCAGTTTGGCGGGAGCATTTCCCTCCCGAGGAGTTGCTGCCCCATCCGAAGCCTCTTGGCCGCCATCCGGCCGGCAACTGGCCGGCGGATATTGGCGGCCGGTGTTGGCTGAGGTCTGGGAATTGGCAGCACCCGACGATGGAGGGACATGCTCCAGCCAAACTGATCTTAAAGCGGTCGTCCGTTGCGAAATTTGAATCCTTCGCCTTAATGTGTCGTCTGATCATTTCGACCATGAAAACCTCCCGCCTCCTCCTTGCGGCGGCCGCGATGGCCGCTTTGGCCGCCTTCACATCCGCCGCCGTCCGCGCCTCCGTCGCCATCGGGCAGCCCGCGCCCGACTTCGGCCTCACCGACATCGATGGCCAGGCCCGCCGCCTTTCCGACTACAAGGGCAAGGTCGTCGTCCTCGAGTGGAACAACCCGGACTGCCCAATCGTCCACAAGCACTACGACAGCGGCAATATTCCCGGGCTGCAGAAGTCGGCGACGGCCGACGGCGTCGTCTGGCTCCTCATCAATTCCGGCGCGCCCGGCAAGGAGGGCGCGGACTACTCCGCCGATCAGATCAAGGCGTGGCTTAAGGAGCGGGGCTCGGCGCCGACCGCCTATCTGCGTGATCCGAGCGGGTCCGTCGGCCATCTCTACGGGGCGAAGACGACCCCGCACCTGTTTGTGATAATGGCGGATGGCACGCTCGTCTACGATGGCGCCATAGACAGCGTCGCGTCCACCAACCCCGCCGACATCCCGCATGCCGAGAACTACGTCCGGGAGGCCCTCGCCTCGGTCAAGTCCGGCCAGCCCGTGGCGCATGCGACCAGCCGCCCCTATGGCTGCTCCGTAAAATACTGATTCACACCTTCACCTCGAAAAGCTCGGGGTGCATGGCGCCCTCGGCGACCTTGTTCACCGAACCCGTCATGGTGATCGAGTAGTCGCCGCCGATGCGGATTTCGATCGTGCCGCCGGGCATGTGCACGGACAGTTCGGGATCCACGAGCCCAAGCCGGCGGGCGACCGCGGCCGCGGCGCTTGAACTTGTGCCCGAGGCGAGCGTGTAGCCCGCCCCGCGCTCCCAGATCTCGATCTGGATGTTTTTCCGGTCGAGGACCTTCAGGAATTGGACATTCGTCCTCCGCGGAAAATTCGGGTGGGTCTCCAGATCGGGGCCGTACTGCCGGGCCATTTCCGGCGAGATCTCTGCAAGCGGGAGGACGCAGTGCGGATTTCCGATCGTGGCCGCGCAAAACGTGAATTCCCGGCCCTGGATCGAGATCTTCTCGTTGATCACCTCGCGGTGCCCCCCGACGACCGGGATCTTCAGGCTGTCGAAGCTCACCGCCCCCATCCCCATTGTGATCAGGCGCCCCGTTTCCCTGATCTCGGAGCTCACGACCCCGCCGGGCGTCTCGATCGCGAACACGGGATCCTTGGCCAGCTTCTGGTCCCAGAGGAAACGGGCGAAGATCCTCGTGCCGTTTCCCGACTTCTCGGCCTCCGAGCCATCTGGGTTGAATATCCTGAGGCCGAAGGCTCCGGGGGCGGCCGCGGGCAGCGGCCCCCAGAGGATGCCGTCGGAGCCCACGCCAAAATTTCTGTGGCAGATGACCCGGATCTGCCCGACGGAGGGGACGCCCCAGCCCGGGTAGTCGGCCGGGTTGAGGACGAGGTAGTCGTTTCCGAGCGCGTGATACTTATGGAAGCGCACGGGGATCAGGCCGTCTTCTCCGCCGGCGCGACGTAGCCGAAGAGCCCCCGCCGCTTGATCGCCGCGACGACCGGAACGGGCACCATCTTCTCCCAGGACACGTCGCCCTCCTTGATTCGGCGGAGCACATCGCGCGAGAAGATGCTCAGGATGTCGGAGTCGAAGCCCACGATGCTGTCTATGTAGTGGTTCTCGAGAAGGTGCGCGTAGAGATTGCGCAGGTTGTCGCTCACCTGCGCGTTCTTGGCGTTGATCAGGACGCTGGACGCGAAGGCGTGGCCTCCGGATGCCGGGTGGCCGGCGGGCGTCTGGCCCGACGCGAGGTACTTGTCGTAGGCGTCCTGCCGCATCGGATAGACGTACAGCTTCACCGCGTTTCTGAACAGCCGTCCGAAGGACTCCAGGATGCCGCCCTCGAGATTCTCGTAGTACTTCTCGTTGAAGATCTCCAGGAGGTTGTTGATCCCCAGCGCGACCCCGATCATCTCCTTCGTGTAGCGCCGGAAATACGAGGTCAGCCGGTAGTACTCGGAGTAGTTGGAGATGAGCACCGTGAATCCGATGTCGCCCAGGACGTCCACCCGGGACAGGAAGTCGGGGGCGTCGATGGCTCCCGCTGCGAGGAGGTTGTTCATCGTGATCTCCATGAGCACCATGACGTCCTTCCCCTTGACCAGCGGCTCCTGGACGAACTGCGCGGTGGCGCAGTTGAGCATGTCCACGTTCACGTGGGTCACGGGCCGGAAGCTGCCGCGCTCGACCATGATGGCCTTCTTGTAGAGAACCTCGGAGGGCTGGAGGACGCCGCCCTCCGGGCCGAACATCACCGCGTTTGTCAGGCCGAACTGAACCAGGTTGAGCGACATCAGGCGGTTGTCCACGCTCTTGAACGCCGGTCCGCTGAACTTCAGCATGTCCACCTCGATCCGGTCCGAGCTCAGGCTGTCGAGGAGGGAGCGGATGTACTGCGCCGGGTCGTCCCGGTAGTAGAAGGCTCCGTAGACGACGTTGACCCCGATGATTCCGAGGGCCTGCTGCTGGAGGACGTTCTCGCGGTCCCACATGCGCACATGGAGGACGACGTCGCTCGGCTCGCCGCCGGGCTCGCTCTGGAAGCGTATGCCCATCCAGCCGTGGGCCTCGTTGTTCCCCTTGAAGCTCTTGGTCGCGACCGTGTCCGCGAAGACGAAGAAGGTGGATCGGGCGCCGCGCTGGGTCGCGAGCCGCTCGATCAGGAGGTTGTACTCATGGTCGAGCATCAGCGCGAGCCGCTCCTGCGAGACGTAGCGCGGGGCCTTGCCGTAAATCGCATCGCTGAACGCCATGTCGTAGGCGGAGATGGACTTGGCGATCGTGCCCGAGGCGCCGCCCGCCTGGAAAAACATCCGGGCCACTTCCTGCCCTGCGCCGATCTCCGCGAACGTGCCGTACTGAAGCTCGTTCAGATTGATGGTGAGCGCCTTGCGGTTTGTCGTGAGTAGTTCCTTTTGCTCGCTCATGGGCCGGGAATCGTAGCTTTGCCTCCCGCCGAAGCAAACAGGTTCTTGGGGCGTTCCTGTTACGCCCGGGCTATGGATCGATGGCTGGCCGGTCATGGGATCCTCCGGGGCTACGCTCCGCAATTCCCAATCTGGTCGCCGCAGCCGGCCTCCCCCTCAAGGGGGGATGGCCCCGAGGCGACCAATGAAGCTTCGCTCATGCCCCTTCCGGATCCCGTGACCGGCCAGCCCGCCATAGCCGGGGCGATTCGGCTGGAGGAAACCCCGCCCCCGGATAGATTGGCGCGGCATGAAGAATTTTTTCACCTCGATGCTCGGGGCGCTCGTTGCCCTGTGCGTCTTCTCCTTCGGCGCCTTTCTTCTCTTTGTGGGCATCCTAGGCGCGATTGTCTCCCTCGGCGCCCGAAAGAACGCGGCGACGACGGAAATCGAGAGCGGCTCCATCCTCGTCTTCGACCTATCGACGAATATCACCGATGCGCCGCCGACCTTTGACTTCGGTGCGCTGTTCGCAAACCGCGACCGCGACCGGATCCCCACGCTCCAGCTCCGCTCGGTCGCCCGCGCCATCCGGAGCGCGGCCGGGGACCGGCGCATTGCGGGTATCCTCATCCGGGGCTCGCTGCGTCCCTCCGGATACGGCTCCGGCTACGCGGCGCTCCACGAGGTCCGGGGCGCCCTCGCGGCCTTCCGCCAGACGGGCAAGCCGGTCCGCGCGTATCTCGAGAATCCCTCCATCAAGGACTACTACCTCGCGTCGGTCGCGAGCGAGATAGACTTCGATCCGTACGGAACGCTTTTCATACCCGGCCTTGCGGTGGAGCCCATGTATTTGGGCGGTGCCCTTGAGAAATACGGCGTGGGGATCCAGGTGACCCGCGTCGGCAGGTACAAGTCCGCGGTCGAGGCGCTGACCCGCAAGGACATGAGCCCCGACGACCGCGAACAGATGCAGCAGCTGCTCGGTGACATCTGGCAAAGCCTTCTCGCCGAGATCGGCCGCTCGCGCGGCCTCGCGCCCGCGGCGATCCAGGCGGCCGCCGATGCGGAGGGCCTCATCGGGGCCGAAGCGGCGAAGAAGTTCCGCCTGGCCGACCAGGTGCTCTATCGCGACCAGGTGGATGACCAGCTCAAGGCGGCGACCGGCGGCGGCGCGAAGGACGCGTTCAGGCAGGTTTCGCTCGCGGCGTACTCGCGCACCGTTCCCGAGCCGGGCGGCCGCTCCCTGAACCGCATCGCCGTCGTCTACGCCGAGGGCGAGATCGTGGACGGCAACGGGGACCCCGGGCAGGTCGGAGGCGAGAAGTTTTCCGCGGAGCTGCGCGAACTCCGCGAGGACAAGTCCGTCAAGGCGATCGTCCTGCGGGTGAACAGCCCCGGCGGAAGCGTGACGGCGTCCGAGGCGATCCAGCGCGAGATCAGGCTCGCCCGCCAGGTGAAGCCGGTGGTCGTCTCCATGGGAACGTACGCCGCGTCCGGGGGCTATTGGATCGCCTCGGAAAGCGACCGCATCTTTGCGGAGCCGACGACCGTGACGGGCTCGATCGGCGTCTTCGGGATCCAGTTCGACATTCAGAAGCTGTTTGCCGACTTCGGGGTGACCTTCGACCGCGTCAAGATCGGCAAATACGCCGACTCGGACACGGTCACCCGGCCGAAGACCGATGAGGAGATGGCCATCGTCCAGCACCAGGTCGACTGGTTCTACGGGCAATTCATAGACAAGGTGGCGGCCGGCAGGAAGCTGCCGCGGGCCCGGGTCGAGGAGATCGCTCAGGGCCGTGTCTGGTCCGGCACCGCTGCCAGGCGCCTCGGGCTTGTCGACCAGATCGGGGGCCTCGCCAACGCGATCCAATACGCAGCCCAAAAGGCCTCCCTCGGGAGCGATTTTCGCCTGCTCGAGTACCCGCGCAAGCAGGACCTGGCCGCGGCGCTTCAGGAAATGTTCGGCCGCTTTCCCGGGCAGGGCGCGCGCGCGCCCGCGACCGGCCTCGTCGGACAGATTGCCAGCCGCCTTGATCGGGAGCTGTCCATCCTGAGCTCCCTCAACGACCCGCAGGGCATGTACGCCCGGCTGCCGATGGACATGGAGCTCAAATGAAGTCGCGCCTGATTTCCGGCTGCCCCGCCACCCTGATCCCTGCAGGCGACCCGGTCGTCCTTCCCGCCGGGACCGAGGTATACATAACGCAGACGCTGGGCGGCCATGTCACGGTCCGGACGGACGGCGGGCTCTTCCGCATAGCGGCGGACGATGCCAAGGCGATCGAGGGGCACCAGGCGTCGTCGGGCGCGCCCGCGCCCGACGACGGGGAATCCTTCAGCGAGGAATCGGTATGGAACGCGCTGAGGACCTGCTTCGACCCCGAGATCCCCGTCAACATCGTGGATCTCGGCCTCGTCTACGATCTTTCCATTGAAAAGGCCGGTGACGGCCGGCACGCGGTTGAGGTGAAGATGACGCTGACGGCCCAGGGGTGCGGCATGGGCCCCGTCATCGCCGAGGACGCGCGCGGGAAGATCGCCGCCCTGCCGGCTGTTTCCACGGCAAAGGTCCATATCGTCTGGGATCCCATATGGGCTCCCCAGATGATATCTCCCGCCGGCCGAAAGATCCTCGGCCTGGAATAGCCTGGACTCACGCAAAGGATCGGATTCGCGAACGTTGCGCCTTTGCGTGAGCCAGTTTGTCAGGACGTCACGGTCTCCAGGGAACACCCTTCCGCCACCGGGGACTCGCAGTTGGGCCGGGCGATGACGCCCGGGTAGGGTTCCGGGGAAAATTCCCTGCCGGGATCGGCGAGGAGATGCCGGTCGCAGACCCCGAAAAGCTCGGTCTCGGACTCGGCCCGGCGCATGTCGTGGAGAAAGGCGCCCGCCGGGTCGACGCTCTGGCCCACGAAGTTCAGGTATTTCTTCATCTTGTTCACATGGGCCCGCTCGGGCACGCCGGCCCCCCGGGTCTCGCGATAGAGGCGCTCCACGTATTCACGGACGTCGGCCAGGGAGACCCGCGTAATGGCCGCCCCGGAAAACCGTTCGCGGCACTGGCGGAATATCCAGGGATTCCGGATCGCGTGGCGCCCGATCATGACCCCGGCGGCCCGGGTCCCGGCGACCACCTGGGCGGCCTTCGGCGCGGAGGTGACGTTGCCGTTTGCGAGGACCGGGCAGGGGACCCGCGCCGCGGCCTGCGCGATGTGATCGTAGTGCACCTCGCCGCGGTACATTTCCTTAACCGTCCTGCCGTGCACGGTCAGCAGGTTTGCCCCGCAGGCTGCGACGAGATCCAGGATCCGCTCGAAGTTGCCCGTGTCCGCAAATCCGATCCGCATCTTGACCGTGAAGAGGCCGGGCGTCGCCGCGCGAAGCGCGGCAAGGATCTCGCCGATCCTCTCCGGGTCCCTCAGGAGGCCCCCGCCGACATTCTTCCTGTAGATCTTCGGCGCCGGGCAGCCGAGGTTGAGGTCGATGCCCGCGACCTTGTGGCGCTTCAGCTCAGCCGCCGTCCGCACCAGGTGCGGTATGTCCTCCCCGATCAGTTGGGCGAAAACCGGCCGGCCCGTGTTGTTCTCGTCTATCGAGCGGAGGATGTGCCTTTCCGGCCTCGATTGCGCGTGGACACGGAAGAACTCCGTGAAGAAATAATCCGGAGCCCCGTAATGCGCGACGACGCGCATGAACGCGAGGTCGGTCACATCCTGCATCGGCGCGAGGGCGGTCAGCGGCAGCCCCGGCGCCAGTGGCGGCGGCAGGCTCACGGCGCCTCGTCGCCCCCGGCCTCTCCCTCTTCGCCCGGGTCCGCCTGCTGCTTCAGCTCGCGCTCCAGCACCTCCGTCATGTCGTCGACCTTCTTGAAGACGGGCAGCGTGACGTAGATCGGGCGCTTCTGCTGGAGCGCCAGCACGATCGAGTCGCTTGGCCTTGCGTCGATTTCCACGATCTTCTTGCCGAGCTCGTTGTCCATGCGCAGGAAGACGCGCGCGTAGAACGTCGACTCCCGGGCGTCGTTGATGATCACATGGTCCAGCCGGGCGCCCATCCCGAGCAGGATGCTTCCTATCAGGTCGTGGGTCAGGGGCCTCTCCTTCTTGACGCCGCTCAGGGTCATCTGGATCGCGTTTCCGACGAAGTGGTCCACGTAGATGACAAACGTCTTCTCCTCGTTGCCCAGGAAAACGGCGCACGTGTTCACCGTGGGTATCAGGCCTTTGACGATGACCGGGATGAGATCCGTTTGCATGGCGCTTCCCTTGAATCTGGCGCCCGCCGTCCCAAAGCGCAAGCCACCACCCGTACAGCCAGTGTGGCCGTTTGCCGGAAGCATGCTCCGCCAGAGGAGTTGCTGCCGCATCCGGCGCCTCGGGGCCGCCATCTGGCCGGCAACTGGCCGGCGGATCTTGGCGGCCGGTGTTGGCGGCGGTCCGGGAATTGGCAGCACCCGACGATGGGGGGCATGCTTCCGGCAAACGGCCACCGCTCCTCGCCCATCGGGCGTTTCCGGCGCCGACAGGGATCCGGAAGGGGCATGAGCGGAGCTTCACGGTCGCCTCGGGGCATTCCCCCCTTGAGGGGGAGGCCGGCTGCGGCGACCGTCCGGGAATTGCGAAGCGTAGCCCCGGAGGATTCCTGTCGGCGCCAGAAACGCCCCCTTATTCAGAATCCCCAGATGCTGATGCCCCATGCGCGCGCCTGCGCCAGGACCTCCGGCTTCTCCAGCATGATGACCCTGCCGGCCTCCAGCGCCGCCGCGGACACCTTCGCCTCGCGCATCACGTCGAGCGTCTTTAGGCCGAAGCAGGGCACGTCGAACCGGAAATCCTGCCTCGCCTTGACCGTCTTCACGAAGAGGGCCTCGCCGCTCTCGAATGCGCCCGCGCGCCGCAGCATCTCGTCCGTCCCCTCGAAGGCCTCGACCGCGAGCACGGTGCCCTTGCGCACGACGCAGCCCTGGCCGATGTCCAGCCGCGCGCATTCCCGGGCGATCGCGATTCCGTGGCCGAGGTACTCCTCATCGATGGGAAACGATCGGCCCGTCATGCAGCCCGCCGATGCCAGGTGGCTGTCGAGAAACGAGCGGGCGTCGAGGAGCGCGATCCCCAGGGACTCGATCTCCTTCGAGACCGCGCCGAAGATCGTCTCGGCATTGCGGCGCTTGAGGGACAGGAGGATGGCGGCCGCCTTGAGGTCCGGATGGAGCCCCTTGAAGAGCCGCCTGGGCGTGATCTGCCCCGCCATGATGGCGTAGCCCGCCCCGAACTCCTCCAGTATCCGGAGCGTCTTGCCGACCTGCCCGACCAGCACCTCGCGCCGGTCGGCCTCGGGAAAAGAGAAGGTCAATTCCGGCGCGGTCTCTTCCGCGAAGGCGATCAATTTGACCCGCAGGCCTGCCTCGCGGATAGCGCCGGCGACCAGGCTCGGGTAGACTCCCTGGCCGGCTATGAGGGCGATCGGCTTGGCCGGATCGAATCCGGCGGGGAGAAAGGCGGAAGGGGGTGTCAAGACTGCGACCCGTAGTACTTCTTGTAGCTGCGGTAGTAGCGGTAATTGGAATAGTATTCGATCCGGCGCGGGGAAAGGCCGTTCAGGACGATGCCGAGGACCGCGTTCTTTCCGTTCAGGAGCGCCCGGATGTAGAGCTTGATGTGCTTCCGGTAGGCGCGGTTGAAGCGGCAGACGTAGATCACCTCGTCGGTACGCTCCGCGATCAGCAGGGCGTCCGTGACCGCGCCCATCGGGGGCGAGTCCACCACGACCACGTCGTATTCCCGCTTCAGCTTCTCGAGCATCTGGCCGAAGACGGCCTGCTCCAGCATCGAGGTCGGGCTCTTCGAGCGGCCACCCGAGGTCAGGAGCGAGAAGTTCTCGCTGAGCTTCGTGATCCCGAGGTTGGGATTCGTTGCGAGATCGCCCTCGAGGCTCGAGCCGCTCTCGAACCAGGTTATGATTCCGACGTTGTTCTGCTGCTTGAAATGCCGGTGCAGCATGGGGCGGCGAAGATCGCAGTCGATCAGCAGGGTCTTCTTGCCGTGCCGGGCGAAGCCGCCCGCGAGGTTGCTCGAGACCAGGGTCTTGCCCTCGCCGGGGATCGTGCTCGTGACGAGGATGGACTTCGGGAAATCCAGCTTGGACTGGATCTTGACCGCGCTGTAGACGCCGAGGAAGGCCTCGACGCCGGGCGTCTGCTGGTGGTTGAGGACGAGGGAATGCTTGTCGTCGCCCTTCATCGCCGAGAGGTCCGGGATGATGCCGAGGAGGTTGACGCCGATGAAGGCCTCGACGTCCCAGGCGCTCTTGATCCGGTCGTCTATGAAGCTGAGCCCCAGCGCCACGCCGAAGAAGATGAGGGCCCCGAGCCCCACGCTCGTGCGGACGATGGCGTGAACGTCGGGATCGTACGGGGAACCGGGCGCCACGGCGGTGTCGAGCGGATGCAGGGGCACGCGCTCCAGGTTCTTCGTCGTCTTCGTCTGGTTCAGCCGGTCCAGGATCGCCATGTAGTTGCTCTTGGCCACCTGCGCCTGCGTCTGGAGGCTGTTGTACTCGGAAGTGAGCGCGCGCAGGGCGAATTCCTTCTTCTCGGCGTCCGCCTTCTGCTGGGTGAGCGCGCGAACCTTGTCTCCGGCGGCGCTCAGGCTGGCGTTCAGGTCGTCGATCGCCTGGGTGATCTCATGGTCGAGCTGGTCCTGGAGCGTCTGGATCTTGTTGTTGATCTCGATCATCTTCGGATGGCGCTCGAAATAGCGGTCGGACAGGGCGGCCTGCTGGCGCTGGAGGTCGGCGAGCTGGCCGCGGAGCGACGTGACGGTCCCGTGGTTCGATATGTACGAGATTTCGAGCAGATTCCTGCTGGCGGCGCGGTAATCCTCGACCTCCTTCGAGGTCGTCGCGAGGTTGACCTGGTCGAGCTGGGCCTGGGTCAGCGCGAGCTGCACGGCGCGCAGGCTCTCGGATACGAGGTCCATGCTCTTGTCCAGGGAGACCAGGCCCTTCTCCTTCATGTAATTCTCGAGCTTGGCCTCGGCGTCCTCGGAGTCCTGCTGCAGCTGCTTGCTGCGGTCCTGCAGGTAGCCCACGGCGTACTCGTTCACGTCGCCCGTGTTCGCCATGATGTAGTCCATGAACTTGTTCACGTACCGGTTTGCGACCAGGGCGGTCGCCTCGGGATCGGGATGGGTGACGTTTATCCTCAGGAGGAAGCTGTTCGCCACCTTTTCGACGCTGACGTTCCCGAGCATGCCGCTGTTCGGGGCCGGCGGAGCCTGCCCGGTGGGAAGCTTTTTCAGCAGCGGCCGCACGAGGATCTGCTTCTCGTCGTCGGTCATGGAGTCGAACACGAGCTGCCGGACCTTGTTGCTCTGGATCTCCTGGATGTAGGTGTTGAGGTCGGCCTCCGAACGGACCGTGGGATCCATGACGCCCTGGGTCGTGACGATCGTCTCGGGCTTCTCGAACTGCATGCTCGCCGTCGCCCGGTACATCGGGGTCGCCTTGGCCTTCCAATAGCCGTAGCTGGCGGCGACCAGGATGGCCAGGGGAAGGGCTATCCACAACCGCTCGCGCAGGATGATGTAATAGTCGCGGAACGTGCGCCGCTGGATCGCATCATCCTCCTGCTCGATCGGTTGGGACTTTGTGGAAAGATCGGACATGGTTTTACCGGTTCAGATGATGGCTTCGGGCACGTACACGATGTCGCCCGGCAGGAGCTGAAGCGAGGGATCGTCCTGCTTGACGTTGCCCTTGCCCTTGAAGATGGCCTCGACGTTCACGTGGAACACCTGCGGCTTTCCCTTGCCCGGGCTCGACCGGATGATCGAAACGTCCGTCCCCTTGGCGATGTCCGTGAAGCCGCCCGCCTTCGTCACGAGCTCGACGACCGAATAGGCGGTCTCTACCGGCAGGGGGTAGCGTCCCGGGTTCTTGACCATGCCCTGGATCGAGACCTCGCGCGGGGCATAGTCGTCGATCGAGACCGTCACCTCGGGATGCCTGATGAACCTGCCGCTGACATACGCGTCCGCGATGGCCTGCTGGGCCCCGTCGCGCGTCATGCCGGCGACATGGAAGTCGCCCACCAGGGGAAGGGTGACGTTGCCCAGGGTGTCGATGTGCTGCGGCGCCATCGGGTCCTCGCCGAGGATGTCCACCCGGATCGTGTCGCCGCTTGTGAGGGCGTAGGTGTACCTGGCCTTGGGCGTGCCCCCGGGCGGATTGTCCGGGGCGGCGGCGCGGGCGGTCCATCCGCAGGCGACGGCGGCCAGGAAGGCGGCGGCCAGGGGAAGGAGGTAACGGGTGTTCTTCACGGCGATGTCAGTACGTGGCGGTGACCGAAAGGGTGATCGTTTCGCGGATGAACCGGGCCGTCGAGAAATTGGAGTAGTTGACCATGTACGCGTACGCGAGGTTGGCGCGAAGATGGGTCGTCAGGGCGGTGCCCACGTTGGCCACCAACTCCCAGAGCGTGTCCCGGCGCCCGCCCCCGTTTCGGCCGAGAAACGACGTGCCGACGTAGGTGACGCCGACGCTCGTCCGGAACCGCTTGAAAAGGGTCGTCTCGCTGGTGAGGCCGAGCGTCGTCGAGTCGGTCGTCACGTCGGTCGATGAGATTCCGAAATCCTTGGCCGCGGTGCCCGTGAAACTCAGGCTCCGCGAAAACCGCCAGTTCAGGTTCGCCGTGGCGGTCAGCCCCGTGAACGTTTCCGCCTTCCCCTTGCCGCTGCTGTAGCTGGTCTGGTCGATGACGAAACCCGTGATGAGGGATCCGCTGAGCTGCGGCGCGATGGTGCCGTTTGCGCCGACGTCGAAGGCGTGGTGGATGGCGGTCGTATCGTGGGTCTTCTCGAGCGCGAAGCCGTAGCCAGCCCTCAGGTCCAGCTTCGAGTCATAGACGAAGTTTACGTCGATCCCGTCCGAATAGCTCTGCTGGTTCGCGAAGAGGGCCCGGTTCGCGTACGACGAGCCGCCGACGGTGGTCACGTTCGTTATGTAGAACCGCTCGATGATCGGATAGCGCAGGTTGAGCGCCGCCGTGTATTCCCAGCCGACCTGCCGGTTGTTCGCGATCGGATCGGGCGAGTTCACCTTCTGGGCCTGGATCATCAGGTTTCCGGTCGTGCGGCCCACGCCCTTGTTGAAACTGAGGGTGATGTTCGGATCGTCGTAGTCCTGCCCGGGTATTCCCACGAATTGCCCGGCGTTCATGCCGATGGATGCGTTCACGCCGATCACGCCCGCCTTGCGGGTGTAGTTCGCCCCCCAGGAGAAGGCCTGGGTGACGGATCCCCGGGTCGCGGTGTTCGCGAAGACGTTCGTGTCATAGCCCCAGCTGTACGTGGCCGACGTAAAGATCTGATCCTTGCCGTCGTTGAAGGTGAGCAGGGCGCGTGCGGGGATCGCCGTCATGATCGCGCACAAAAGGAGAAGGCTTGCATGGGTGAGGCGTCGTTCGCGCATCGGCAGGGGTTCTGTGGGCCGGACGCTCAGATGTTTGCGGGGCTCACCACGTTGTTGACCTGCGGCGTCGTGGGCGTGACGGGTGTCGCGGTGACGGTGGAGGTGCTGCCTGTCGGCGGCCCGTTGCCGGACGTGGTCGTGCTGAAGCTCACCGTTGACTGCGCGTTCGTCGCCGCCTCAAGGGCCGCGTTCACCTGGCTGACCTGGCCTCCTGTCAGCTGGGTCACGATGATCGACGTTCCCGACGTGGCGCCTCCGGTCGATCCCGTCGGCGTGGTCGTCGTGGACCCCGTCGGGGTCACCGTGGTCGACCCGCCGTTGATCTGGCTGATGACGACTGAAGTCGATTGCAGGGGCCCGGACGAGGACGAATTGGTCGTGCCGCCCGTGGTCGAGCCGGTTGTGGTCCCGCCTGTCGTCCCGCCGGTGGAGGCGGTCGTGCTGCCATTGGTCGACCCGGTCGTTGCTCCTCCGGTCGTTCCTCCCGTGGAGGCGGTCGTGCTTCCCGTGGTCGAGCCGGTTGTGGTTCCGCCCGTGGTTCCCGTCGTTGAACCCGTCGTGCCGGTCGTCGTTCCGCCGGTGGAGGCGGTCGTGCTGGCGTTCGTCTGCTGCACGGTGACCGAGGTGGGCGTGCTCGGGCTTCCCGCGGCGCCTCCGGTGGTCCCCGCTGCCGTGTTGGATGAATTCTGCTGCGCCACGGTGACGCCCAGGTTCACCGCGGCGGTGAGGGAGCTGCTCGCCTGGTTGAGGGCCTGCGTGGATGCCTGGGGATTGCTTTGGACGAACGACTGGAGCATGGCCGCCGCGATATTCGACGCCTGGCTCGGATTCGTCAGCGCCGCTGCCGTGGCCACGGCGCCGGCCATCGAGGCGGGCGCCGCCTGGGACGCCGCCACCGCGATCTGAGCCACCTGGGTCGGTGCGGCGATGGAGGCCGCCGCGGTCACGGCCGACGCCGCCGCGCTCGCATTCCCCGCCGTCGAGGACGTCGTGGCCGTGACGGCGGTGATCGCCTGGCTCGCGAAATTCGTCGCCTGCGCGGGCACCGCCGCGCTCGCGACTGCGACGACCTGGGACATGAGGTTCGCGGAGGAGCCCGAAGAAATGTTGCCGATGTTGTTCTGCACGATGTTGGACACCGTGGTCATCGCGGTCTGCACGACCGCCGAGAACGCAGGGTTGGCGGCCACCGCCTGCGAAAGCGGGATCGGGGGCTGGGGTTCGCCCCCGGGCGGCGTGATCGTCACGTTTCCGGCGGCGACTGAATAGACGGCGCCGGCGGGCGTCGTGAACGAGACCGTGTCGGCTGTCGCCGTGACGGACATGTTGTCATCCCCGACGTTGACCGTGAATGACGTGCCCTGGGCGCGCGCGAGGCCCTTGGGCGTGCGTATGGCGTACCGGTTTATGTTGTGCTTCGCCGGGTCGATCATCGACAGGACCGTCCCCTTCTTCAGATCGACGATGAAATCGCGGTTCATGGTCACGTCCCCGGCGGTCGTCACTTCGAGCTTTTCGATCAGGATGCGGCTGCCCGGCTGGATCGTGGTCACGGCCCCGGGGAACGGCTGCAGATAGACCTGCGCGTCGTCGCCTGTTTCGATGACGGCCCCTTCCGGGACCGCGCTTTCCAGGGTCAGCGCGATCTGGCCGTCCTGGTCCGGAAGCTTGTAGGTCGCCGAGCCGTACAGGCGCAGCACCACGGCCGTCGCCTTCGCCGTGGTCGGGACGGTTCCCGCCGGGGCGATCGGAGCCGGCTCGGCCGAGATCGTCGTCAGGCTGGCGCCGGTCGCGACAGCCGAGCCGGCGGACGCGGCGATGGGCTTGATGATCGCAACCTGGCCCGCCTGGAGGAGGGTCCCGGTCGCCACGAATGTGCCGTCGGCTCCGCGCGGCTTCACCGAAGCCGCGCCCATGATGACGCGGCATTGGGCATACTTCGAATTCACGTCGATGGCGGCCTGCTGGCTGACCGGCTGGCCGTTCGGAATCGTGATTGTCGAGAACGGGGTCTCGAGGACGAGGCTCGTGCCGCTCAGGAGCTGCGGCGTGTTGACGGTGACCTGCCCGGTCTGGATCTGGACGAGGGTTTGGGAGTTCGAAGGCTCGACGCCCAGGGGGGCCGATCCGGCGGTGAACGCCTCCTGCACGAATTTCTGGACCTTGAGCTCCGTGTTCTGCTCGAGGGCTAGGCTCGTCTGGTTGGCGAGAAGCAGCGTGACCCTGGCCCCTTCGGCCGTCTTCACGCTCGCGCCTGCCGCGGGAATCGAGTCGCCGGCGTGAAGGGAGACGGTCCCGGTCTTCGTCGCGCATTCCGCGAGGCCGGTCACATTGGTGACCGAGAAATTTCCCGCCGTGACCACGGTGGCCGTGCCCAGCTGCTCGAGGACGAACTTGTCGTTGAGCTTCGGATCGGCGCCGGCCGTCGGCTTCACGATGGCGAGCTGGCCGGAAATGAGACTGTAGCCGATCGAGACGAAGGCTCCGTCCGGATTGCGGGGCCTCACGAGGGCCTTGCCCTGGACCACCTCGAGGTGGGTGTTCTTTTCCGTCGCCTCGAGGGAGGCCTTCTGGCCGCCGCTCTGGTCGTTGGCGATCGAGATGACGCCGTGCGCGGTCACGAAGGCGAGCGTCGTGCCGCTGAGGAGCTGCGGGGTGTCGACCCCGATCTTTCCGCGGCGCAGGATGAAGACGCTCTGGGAATTGGATGGCTCGACGTCCTGGTTGTTGTTCGGCGTGAAGGGTTCCTGGTCGAACTTGTCCACCTTGAGCTCGACCTTTTCTCCCAGGGAGAGCGTCGTGCCGTTCGCGAAGAACAGGACCGCGCTGGCGCCCGGGCCGGTCTTGAGGATGCTTGCGCGGCCGGTGTAGGAGCTGCCCTCCGCGATCTGCGCCGTGCCCGCCGGAGTCGAGCGTGTGACGTCGCCGGTCACCTTTCCGACGGAAAATTCATTGACGCCGACCGAGGCGCCGCTCGGCAGCTTGACGGAGACGTCGCGTGCGCCGACCGGCGCGGCGGCCGCGGCGGCGGACATGTCTCCGCCCGAGGTCACGGCGATCGTCTCGGCGCCGGGCTTTCCGTTTGCGCCGCCGTTCGCGCCCAGCGTGTAGCGCACGAAGGCCTGCTGGGCCGTCTTCACCGTGCTGCCGATCGAGGCCAGCGTCCCGTCCTGTCCCCTCACCTTGACGCGGGCGAGGCCGTTGATCATTGCGAAATGGGTCTGGCCGGGCGTCACCTCGAGGAACGCCTTTTCCCCGCCGCTCTGGTTGTTCATGATGTAGCAGGCAGCGTGCGGGCTCTCGAACACGATGCGGGTTCCGCTCAGGAGCTGCGGCGTGCTGATGACGAGCTGCCCCGCCTTGACGTAGACGACCAGCGTCGAGTTCGAGGGCTCGATCAGGAGGTTGTTGTTCGGCGTGAACGGCTCCTGGTCGAATTTCTCGACCCGGAAATCGGTCTTCTCCTGAAGGAACACGCTGGTCCCGTTCGAAAAGACCAGCGTCGCGGTTGCGTTCGCGTCGGTCCTGATCTCCGTCCCCAGGCCGGGGAGCTTGTCGCCCTTCTTGAGGTTGTTGATCCGGATCGCGCGGCCCTCGACGTTGCCCGTCACGGAACTGACAAAGATCATTCCCGCGACCTGGTTGTCGTCGGTCTTCGGAAGGGGGGGGAACAGCTTCTCGAGGAAGCCCCCGTCGGCGGCGAGCGCGGCGATCGGGCCAAGGGCGAGAAGGAAGCCGCAACACAGGAGGCGAAAGTTGGTTTTCATGAGGAATCGTTTGTGGCCGGGGCCGCCGCAGCTAGAATGCTGACAAATATACCCGAACACCCCTAGGGTAAGTCAAACTCGTAGGCCTGTCCACTCCAGCGTATTATTACGTATCCCCGGCCGGTTCCCCGACCACGAAATTCAGGATGCGGTTGGGCACGTAGACCACCCTTTTCAGCGCCCGTCCGGCGAGGTGCTGCGCGACCTTGGGAAGCGAGCGCGCGAGCGCGGCGGCCTCCGCCTCCGGGAGCCCCGGCGGGACCTGCAGCTCGCCGCGGTGCTTTCCGTTCACCTGCACGACAAGCTTTGCCGACAGGTTCTCGAGCGCGGCGGGATCGTAAGCCGGCCAGGGCGTCCGATGGATCGGGCCCTCCCAGCCCAGCCTCGCCCAGAGCTCCTCGGCCAGGTGCGGGGCGAATGGCGCCAGCACCTGGAGGAAGGCGCGCAGCGTGCCGCGCCGGACGGCCGGGGCCTTCTGTATCGCGTTCGCGCAGGTCATCATCTGCGCGATCGCGGTGTTGAGGCGCAGGGCCTCGATGTCCTCGCCGACCTTCCGGATGGTCGCGTGGAGGGTCCGGGCGAGCTCGGGCGGCTCGGCGGCGTCGTCGGAGATCTTCGGGTTCGGCGCGCCGTCCTCGGACAGGCATTCGCGCCAGACTTTCTGGAGGAAGCGGTGGACGCCCTCGATGCCACGGGCGTTCCAGGGCTTCATCGCCTCGAGCGGGCCGAGGAACATGAGGTAGAGGCGGAGCGTGTCCGCACCGTGGCTCGCGATGATCGCGTCCGGGCTGACGACGTTGCCGCGGCTCTTCGACATCTTTTCCCCGTCCTCGCCGAGGATGATCCCCTGGTGGAAGAGCCGCGGGAAGGGCTCGCGCTGCGGCACGATGCCGAGGTCGAAGAGGACCTTGTGCCAGAAACGTGAATACAGAAGGTGCAGCACAGCGTGCTCGGCCCCGCCGATGTAGAGGTCGGGGCAACCCCAGGCCCGGAGCGCCTCCGGCGAGGCGATTGCCTGCGCGTTCGAGGGGTCCGTGAAGCGGATGTAGTACCAGCAGGATCCCGCCCACTGCGGCATGGTGTTCGTCTCCCGCCGTGCGCGGATCCAGGACGGCCCGGCGGGCCTCGGGCCCGCCGCGGGCGCCGAGGCGCCCGTATCCGGATCGAGCCAGATGTCGACCCAGCCGGCCGCGCGGGCGAGGGGGCTCTCTCCCGTTCCGCTCGGCAGGTACGAGTCGACCTTGGGAAGCTCGAGCGGCAGCGCGGCGTCCGGCAGGGGCAGGGCGTAGTGCCGGACTCCGTCCTCGACGAAGGTGACCGGCTGCTCCGGAAAATCCGCGGGGCGCGCCGCGGCCGCCGCGCGGTAGCCGGCCTCGTCGACCCAGGCTATCGGGAAGGGCTCGCCCCAGTAGCGCTGCCGGGAGAAGAGCCAGTCGCGAAGCTTGTAGTTGACCGTTGCCCGTCCGGCGCCCCGCGCGGCGAGGTCGGCGGTCAGCCGTTTTCCCGCCTCCTCCGCGCCGAGGCCCGTGTAGGGGCCCGAATTGACGAGCGCGCCGCCGCCCGCGTAGGGCAGGGGGGCCGCCTGTCCGGCGTCCCCGGGAGCGATGACCTGGATGATGGGGAGGCCGAAGCGGGTCGCAAACTCGTGGTCGCGCTCGTCGTGCGCAGGGACGGCCATGATCGCCCCGGTGCCGTAGCCCGTCAGGACGTAGTCGGCGATCCATATCGGCACGCGGGCGCCGTTCGCCGGATTGATCGCGAACGCCCCGGTCGGAACGCCGGACTTGTCCTTCGCGAGGTCGGTTCGCTCGAGGTCGCTCTTCGCGGCCGCCACCCTCCGGTAGGCCGCCACCGCGGGCCGCTGCGCCGGAAGGGTGAGCGCGTCGGCGAGCGCGTGCTCGGGCGCGAGGACGAGGTAGGTGCAGCCGAACAGGGTGTCCGGCCGGGTCGTGAAAACCCTGAGCTCGCCGAGGGCCTTGTCCTCCAGCTCAAAGGATATTTCCGCGCCCTCGCTCCTTCCGATCCAGGCCGCCTGCATGCGCTTCGTGGAGTCGGGCCAGTCCACGTCCGCGAGGTCCGCAAGCAGCCGCTCCGCGTAGGCGGTGATCCTCAGGACCCATTGGCGGAGGTTGCGCCGCTCGACGGGGTAGCCGCCCACCTCGCTCCGCCCGTCGACGATCTCCTCGTTGGCGAGGACCGTCCTCAATTCCGGGCACCACCACACGGGCCGCTCGTCCACGTAGGCGAGGCCCCGCCGGAAAAGCTGGAGGAATATCCACTGCGTCCACCGGAAGTAGCGCGGATCCGTCGTGTCGATTTCCCGGTCCCAGTCGTAGGAGAAGCCGAGGGCCTGGATCTGGCGCCGGAAATTGGCGATGTTGTTGCGCGTGTTCTCGGCCGGAGGAACGCCGGTCTTGACGGCGTGCTGCTCGGCGGGAAGCCCGAACGCGTCCCACCCCATCGGATGCAGGACGTTGCGGCCGCGGGCGCGCTCGTACCGCGCCACGATGTCGCTGGCCGTGTAGCCCTCCGGGTGCCCCACGTGCAGCCCCGCCCCGGACGGGTAGGGGAACATGTCGAGCACGTAGTATTTCGGCTGCGACGAGGCGTTGACGGCCCGGAATGAGCGGTTTACCTCCCAGAAAGATTGCCAGTGAGGCTCAATCTTCCGAAAGTCGTACTCTTTGCAATCGGTAGCCATTGTTTCGAATCAGCCACTGTGAATCTTTCATTCCCGGGGTCAATCTTTCCTCCTTTCCTGCAACGCCTTGCACGCGTCGCGGCGGTCGTCGCCCTCCTGTCGGCCCTTCCGGCCGCCCGGGCCGCGGTCAGCCGGGGATTCACCCAGCTTCTCGACGCCGTGGTGCGGATCGACGTCAACCAGGTGGCCCTTGACCAGGGAACCCGGCGCTTCGAGGCGAGCATCGGCTCGGGGGTCGTGCTCACCGCCGACGGGCTCGTCCTGACCAATGCGCATGTCGCCAGCCCCCCGGCCGTCGAGATCAACGTCACCCTCTCGAACCTCGAGCGCGTCAGCGCCCGGCTGGTCGGCTGGGATCACTGGACCGACCTCGCCCTCCTGCGGCTGGACATGGACGACGTCAGGCGCCGGCAGCTCGCCTTCACCCACGCCGAGTTTGGGGACAGCGAAAAACTGTTTCCCGGTGAGACGGTCTACGCGGTCGGCACCCCCTACGGCCTGACGCGGACCGTGACCCGGGGCATCATTTCAAACACGCACCGGTACTTCGAGGGCGATCTCGACATCGACGGCTACGAGACCGGGGAATTCAACACCTGGCTGCAGACGGATGCCGCCATCAACCCCGGCAATTCGGGAGGGCCCCTTGTCACGGAGGATGGCCGGATCGTGGGGATAACCTCCCGCAGCTACCTCGGGGCGAACAACCTCGGCTTCGCCATTCCGGCGAACGTCGCCAAGACGGTCGTCGCGGGGCTCGTCCGCTCCGGCTCCATAGCGCGGAGCTACATCGGCGTCGCGCCCTCCGCGCTTCAGGACCTGGAAAACTTCTACGCGCTCGCCCTGAACACTGGCACCCTCCTCAGCAACATCGACGCGGGTTCGCCGGCGGCCCGCGCCGGCCTGCGGGTGGGCGACATCCTTCTTTCCATCAATGGCCGGAGTGTGGACGGCCGGTTCCCCGAGCAGCTCCCGCCGATCCAGAACTTCATCGCGAACCAGCCGGTCGGCGCGACACTCGCCCTGACCGTCAAGCGCGGTCCCAGGATAATGAATTTTTCGGTCGCGACCGAAAAGCTGGAGAGTGCGGTGGGGGAGGAGGCGGCCTTCGAGGGCTGGGGGCTGAGCGTCCGGAAGATATCGCGGGCCTATGCCCGGGAGAACCGCCTGAGCGACGACACCGGCGTCCTCGTGATCGGCATCCGGTCCGGTTTCCCCGCCGACGTGGCCGGGCTGGCGGCGGGCGACATCATCACGACGATCAACCGCAGGATCGTGACCTCGCTCGAAGTCATCAAGTCGGCCCACCAGGCCTACATGGGCAGGCCGGATGCGACGCTCTTCGAGGCCGTGCGCAACCGGAGCGTCTCCCTCTATATACTCAAGCCCTAGAAGGCTGTTGAGCGACATGCCCGCAAGATTCCATCCCTGCCGCCTCGCATTCGCCGCGCTCGCCTTGGTTTCGGCCGCGCGCGCCGCCGACCTTCCCTCCCTGTGGGCCGAGCGCACGAAGTGCGTGGTCGCGGTCGAATACGTGATCGAGAACGAGAACGACCGCAGGCCGACGCTGGGCTACGGCACCGTGATCGATTCCGGGGGAACGATCATTCTTCCCGCCGCGGCGATCGACCAGAGGCTTTCCCCCAGGCAGCTCAAGGATTTCAAGGTCTACCTGCCCGGCGATCCCGCCGGCTACGCGGCGACCTACCTCGGCGAGGATCTTTTCACGGGCTGGCACTTTGTCCGCGTGGAGGAGAAGGCGCGGGGCCTCCTGACGCCCGTCACCGCTTTCGCGGCCAAGGGGACGAACCCCGTCCCCATCCTCGGGGAGGACCTGTGGGGCATCGGCCTCAGGCCCAAGGAGGAGGATTTCACGCCCTACCTTCTGCAGAGCCGCCTCGTTTTGATTCAGCTCCTCCCGCAGCGGACCGCGGTCGCGCAGCAGGAGGTCGCCGGCCCCGGCCTCCCGGTCTTCGACCGCGCCGGGGTGCTCGTGGGGCTGGCGATCAGCTCCGGGGGCCAGACGTACATGCAGTTCTCCCAGTCCAGCCGGAGCGGCGAGCCCATCATCCTCTTCGACCTCGAGGAGAGCAGCCTCTTCCTGCTCGCCGACGAGGTGCTCCCCAATCTCGGCCGGGTGCCGGGGAACGTGAACGGGCGGCCGCTGGCCTGGCTCGGCGCCTTCAGCCTCGAGCCGATGGACCGCGACGTCGCCAATTTTCTCAAGCTCTCTCCGCGGACCTCGGGCGCCGTGGTCAGCGAGGTCCTGGAAAACAGCCCGGCGGAAAAGGCGGGCATGAAGGCGCACGACATCATCGTGGCCCTGGACGGGGCGCCGATTCCGCGCTTCCGGCCCGACCATGTCGTCATCGACTACGTCGAGCACGAGATCGCCCGTCGCAAGCCGGGGGACTCCCTCGGGATCACGGTCCTGCGCGGCCCCGACCGCCTCGAACTCAAGGCCGTGCTCGGCGACGAGCCCCGCCTCGTCCGCGAGGCGGACCGCACCTTCTTCGACCACCTCGGGTTCACCGCGCGCGAATTCGTCTATGGAGACTCGGTCACGCGGCGCGTCCGCTCGGCCGACGCGGCCGGCGTCGTCGTCCACTATGTCCGGCCCAACGGCCCCACGGCGCTTGCCGGCCTGCAGGTGGACGACTGGATCCAGGAGATCGACGGAACGCCGCTCAAGGGCTACGCGGATTCGATCGCCCGGCTCGCCGCCATCGAGTCCGACCTTCAGCGCCAGGAGTTCGTCCTGCTCGTCAGCCGGGGGGGCGAGACGGCCATCCTCCGCGTGAAGCTCAAGTAACCCCATGTTCACCGGAATCGTCGAGGAGACCGGGGAGCTCGTGGCCTTCGCGCCCGGAGACGGCGCCTGGAAGCTGGAAATTGGGGCGAACGTCGCGGCCGGGGACGCGGCCGTCGGCGACAGCATAGCGGTCAACGGATGCTGCCTCACGGTGACGGGCGCCGGACCCGGGCGCCTTCGGTTCGATCTCCTTGAGGAGACCCGGCGCCTGACGGGATTCTCGGCGCTCCGGCCCGGGTCCCGGGTCAACCTCGAGCGCAGCCTGAAGTTCGGCGGAAAGATCGGCGGCCATTTCGTCAGCGGCCACATAGACGCGGCCGGCGCGATCGATGTCCTGGAGCCGCGCGGCGCCGACCACTACCTTCGCGTCCGCGTGCCGGCCCCCTGTGCGCGTTACGTCGTCCCCAAGGGCTCCATAGCGATCGACGGGGTTTCGCTTACGGTCGCCGAGGCGGACGCGGGCTCCGTGGCCGTCTGGCTGATCCCCCATACGCTCGCTGCGACCGCGTTCCGGGACAAGCGGGCGGGGGATCTCGTCAATCTCGAGTTCGACCTCCTCGCAAAGTACGTCGAAGGGCTCCTTCCCCGCCGGTCCGGCTGACCGCCCCTTGCGCCTCGCCCTTTCCGCGATCGCCGACGAGCTGCGCCGCCTCCAGTCCGAGGGAGTGAAGCGCGTCTCCGTGTCCGAGGAGAGCCTCGCCGCGCTTCGGGGCGCCGCTCGCAGGCCCGCTCCTGCCCGCGCTTCCGTTCCCGTCGCGAAGGCTCCGCCGCCCGCGCCCGCCCCCCCGTCCGAAGGGCCGAAGCCCCCGGACCTCGCCGCCCTCCGCGCCCGGGTCCTGCCGCTTCCGGACAAGGCGGCCCGCTGGGCCGCCCTGCGCGAGATCATTGTCCAGGATCCCAACTGCCGCTCCCACGTGCGGGCGGGCCGCCAGGTCGTCGTCGGGGTCGGCGATGTGAACGCGAGGATCTGCTTTGTCGGCGAGGCGCCCGGAGCCGAGGAGGAGGTCCAGGGCGAGCCCTTCGTCGGCCCCGCCGGACAGCTCCTGAACCGGATGATCGCCGCCATGGGCCTCAAGCGCTCCGAGGTCTATATCTGCAACATAATGAACTGGCGCCCGGAATTGCCGGCGGGCGCGGACGGCGCGCAGACGGGCAACCGGCCGCCGACCGCGGGGGAAATGGCCTACTGCACCCCCTACCTCCTCGCGCAGCTCGAGATCGTCGATCCCGCGATCCTCGTCGCGCTCGGGGCCACCGCGACCCAGGGGCTCCTCGGCCCCGGGACCTTCAAGGCGCTCGGCGAAGTCCGCGGCCGCTGGCATGAATTCGCCGGAAAGCCGCTCATGGTGACGTACCACCCGAGCTACATCCTGAGAAACCAGACGAACCGCTCGAAGCGGATGATCTGGGAGGACCTCCTGAAGGTGATGGAACGCGCCGGCCTGCCGGTTTCCGAAAAGCAGCGCAGATTCTTCCTGGACCGATGAACCCCAAACCCCGGCGGCCCCTGGCCGCATCCTCCCGATGGCTCTTCGCGGCCGCCCTGGCCGCGTCGCTCGCCGCCGCGCCGGCCTTCGGCGAGGCCTTCTCCTTCGCGGGCCTGTGCGCCCGCGCCAAGCTTCTCGCCTCGCAGCCCTACGCGCCGCGGCCCAGCCGCGTGCCCGAGGACCTCAGGCGCCTGAGCTACGACCAGTACCGCGACATCCGCTACCGGCCCGCGCAGTCCTGGTGGCTGCGCGACCAGCTTCCCTTCGAGCTCCAGTTCTTCCACCCCGGCTTCATCTTCAAGTCCACTGTCCAGATTTCCGAGGTCGACGAGGGAACGGCCCGCCCCATCCCTTTTTCGCCCCAGCTTTTCGACTACGGCCAGAACCGGCTCGCAGCGCCGCCCGAGTCGATGGGTTTTGCCGGATTCCGCATCCTATACCCGCTGAACAAGCCCGGCGACGAGCTCGCGGCCTTTCAGGGCGCGAGTTATTTCCGGATGGTCTGTGCGAAGGCGACCTACGGGCTCTCCGCCCGCGGCCTCGCCATAGACACGGCCGAGCCGACCCCGGAGGAATTCCCCGATTTCGAGGAGTACTGGATCGAGCGTCCCTCGCGGGCGGCGACCGAGCTGACGATCTACGCGCTCCTCGAGGGCCCGAGCGTCGCGGGCGCGTACCGCTTCACGGTCGTGCCCGGCGCGGACACGGTCGTCCAGGTGAGGGCCGTCCTCTACCTCCGCCGGCATCCGAAGATCTTCGGGGTGGCGCCCCTGACGAGCATGTTCTGGCACGGGCAGAACGCCGAGGCCCTGCACGACTTCCGCCCCGAGGTCCACGATTCCGACGGACTCATGCTGCACACCGGGGCGGGGGAGTGGCTCTGGCACCCCCTCACCAATCCGGCGAACGTCCGCACTCTGACCTTTGGCGACGAGAATCCCCGCGGTTTCGGCCTCCTGCAGCGCAACCGCAACTTCGCAGACTACCAGGACATCGAGGCGGCCTACCAGCTGCGGACGAGCGCCTGGGTCGAGCCCGTCGGCTCCTGGGGCCGGGGGAGCGTGCGCCTGGTCGAGCTGCCGTCGCCGGACGAGACGAACGACAACATCGTCGCCTTCTGGGTGCCCGCGGAGCTCCCGCCTTTCGGCACGCCCCTCGAATTCGCGTACCGCCTGCACTGGTTCGTGGACCAGATCCGCCCGCCCGGCGGATACGCGGTCGCGACGCGTCACGGACGATCCAAGACGCAGGAGCGGGACCTGGAGCGCTTCCTCGTGGACTTCGACGGCCCCGGCCTTCGCGGCCGGCCGGCCGGCGCCCCCCTCGAGCCGGACGTGACGGTCGGCGCCGGCGCCGAACTCGTGCACGCGACCCTGCAGAAGAACCCATTCAACGGCACCTGGCGCGCCGCCTTCGCCCTGCGGCCCGACGGGACCGGCCGGCCGGTCGAGCTGCGCTGCTATCTGCGCGATCCGGGGCACACGCTGACCGAGACCTGGAGCTATCTCTGGCAGCCTTGATATGCGCCCCGCCATGGATAATCGTACTTCCGTCCCCGGGCGGCGCCGCTGAACCATGAGCAATAACCCGATGCTGGAGCTACCGGCGGCCTTTCGGCCGAAGACCGGGAGCCTCGAGTCGTGGAACCTCGCCTACATCCGCGTCGAGGACTACCTGCGCGCCCACCGCGTGCACAACCGCCTGCACCAGATCCGGCTCATCCAGACGATCCTGGACCGCGCGGCCGAGCGCCATGCCGCCAATCCGTCCCAGGACCCGACGGTTCTCGCGGCAGAGGAGATCGAATCCCTCATGGACGCCTGGTTCGCGGACGTCCTCGACGAGCGCGGTCAGCCGCACGAGCGGATCGCGGTGGACGGGCGCGTCGCCCTCCTCCTGTGCGACGGCCCGCAGCGCTGGCCCCAGGCCTTTCTCGACGAGCGCCGGATACCGGAGGATTTCGCCCAGGCGATGCGGGTCAGTAGCATCCGGGCCGGCCCCGACTTGGCGGTCTCGAGCATGGTGCCGCGGCCGATCGACCTGGGCCCGATCACCGAGGCGGCCGGCGAGACCCTGGAGCGCTTTGAGCGCTGGCCCGTCCTGCGCACGCTCCTCCTGTGGCTCCTCTTCGCCGGGGCGCTTGCCGCGATCTTCCACGCGACCCGATAGCCCGCATGCGGATCTTCTTCAATGAGCGCATGGACGCGCGGCGCCTCAACCGGCGCCGCTTTCTCTTTTTCTCGTCGATCGTCGGGCTGACCGGGCTCGCCGCCTGGTTCATGGCGGACCTCCTCTGGCGCGACGGGATGACCGGGCTCGAGATCGGCCTCCTCGCGCTCTTTGTCATTCTCTTCGCCCACATCGCCACGGGCTTCTGCTCGATGCTGGTCGGCTTCTATGTCGTCAACCGCGGGGGCGACAGCTGCCGGCTCACGGCGACCCGGACGCCGGGCGAGGAGCCCCCGCTCGCCTCGACCGCGATCGTCATGCCGATCTTCAACGAGGACGTCAGCCGGGTCTTCGAGGGGCTCCGCGTCATCTTCCGCTCCGTCGAGGCCGAGGGCAGGCTCGAGCACTTCGACTTCTTCATCCTGAGCGACTCGAACCAGCCGAACAACTGGATCCAGGAGGAGGTGGCCTGGACCGAGCTCTGCAAGCAGGTCGAGGGTTTCGGGAAGATTTTCTACAGGAAGCGGCGCCAGCCCATAAACAAGAAGGCGGGAAACGTTGCGGACTTCCTCCGCCGCTGGGGAAAGAACTACCGCTACATGGTGGTCCTGGACGCCGACTCCATCATGACGGGCGCCGCGCTCGCGGAGCTGGTCGGCCTGATGGAGAAGAACCCCCACGTCGGCATCGTGCAGACGGCGCCCCGGCTCATATTCGGCGAGACCCTCTACGCCCGGATGCAGGCGTTCGCCAACCGGCTCTACAGCCCGCTCTTCCTCGCCGGCATCAACTACTGGCAGCAGCACGAGGGGAACTACTGGGGTCACAACGCGATCATCCGCGTCCAGCCCTTCATGGAGCACTGCGCTCTTCCGGCCCTTCCCGGGAGCGAGCCGATCGGCGGCCGCATCCTCTCGCACGATTTTGTCGAGGCGGCGCTCATGCGGAAGGCGGGCTGGGCCGTGTGGCTCGCCCACGACGTCGAGGGAAGCTACGAGGAAAGCCCGCCGACGCTCATAGACAGCGCGAAGCGCGACCGGCGCTGGTGCCAGGGCAACCTGCAGCATGCCTGGCTCCTGACCGCCCGGGGATTTCGGAGCGCAAACCGCTTCCACCTCTTCATGGGGGTCATGGCCTACGTCTCCTCGCCCCTGTGGCTCCTGTTCCTCCTGCTCGGGATGATCGAGGCCTTCCGCCAGAGCGCGATTGTCACCTTCGGGATGATGGCGTCCGACACGACCTCGGTCTTCGGCTACCGCGTGGAGATGCCGGAGGCCTTCACGCTGTTCCTGTTCACGATGCTGCTCCTCTTTCTGCCGAAGTTCGCGAGCGTCGCCGCGATCCTGGGCCGGCCGGAGGAGGCGGAGCGGTTCGGCGGCCCCGCGCGCGTCGTCGTCAGCGCCGTCCTGGAGACGGCGAGTTCCGCGCTGTTCGCTCCCATAGCGATGATGTTCAACACCCGCTTCGTCGTGTTGACGCTCCTCGGGCAGGGCGTCTCCTGGGTCGCCCAGCAGCGTCGCGCGGACGACGACGGGACCGACTGGCGGGAGGCGATCCTCACGCACGGGCTCCAGACCGTCTTCGGGGCCGTCTGGGGCCTGTCCATGCTGATCCTGCTTCCGGGATATTTCTGGTGGCTGAGCCCGGTCATCGCCGGCCTCGTCCTCGCGGTGCCGCTCTCCATCTTCTTCAGCAAGGCGAGCGTGGGGCTGAACGCGCGGGAGATGGGCCTTTTCCTGACGCCGGAGGAGACGCAGCCGCCGCGTGTGCTGAAGCAGCTCCGGAAGAATCTCGACGAATGCTACCGCCACCTCCAGCCCTTCGAGCCCCTGCGCGCCGACTACGGGCTGATGCAGGCCGTCCTCGATCCCTACATCAACGCGATGCACGTGGCGCTCCTGCGCCAGCGCAAGGCGAGCGAGGAGGCCCGGGAATGGTTCGGCCAGCTTCGCGAGCGGCTGCTGCGGGAGGGCCCGTCCGCGCTCTCGCCCAAGGAAAAGATGGCCCTGCTCCTCGATTCCGAGTCGATGATCTGGCTCCACCGGGAGCTCTGGACCTGCCCGGCCGACATCCTGGCCGAGTGGTGGCGCCTGGC
>CAZJNA010000031.1:0-28703 GCA_964547325.1 uncultured Opitutaceae bacterium
CATAATCCCTTGGTTGCCGGTTCGAGTCCGGCAGGGCCCATACTCTCAACTTGACTTTGGGCCGCTCACGGCCTTCGCTGTCGGCTCGATCATGAACCTCCACGGCAAAGCAATCGCGATTTCGTCCTTCGGCGCCTCCGCCGTCGTCGCCGTGTCGTCGCTTTACGCGCCGAGAGGGACCTGATCGTTCTTACAAGACGACTTTTGCCCCTCCGGTGCCGAACCGGGGGGGCTTTTTTTTGGCTCCGCCCGGTGCGGCAGAGAAGGGGCGCCTCAACCCGCCCATCCCATGCATACCAAAGCCGAAAGACCCACGGCCCTGCTTCCGCAGGGTCTCCGCCCTCGTGCGGAAAACCGCGGCCGGACCCTCCTGCCGTTCCACCAGGCGCCGTACCACGGAGCAACCCACGACCTGCTCGTGATGAACCAGCGCCCGGACCTGGCGCCGGACAACGACGGAATGCAGCCGCCCGGACAGCGGGAGGGGAGGCCGCCGCGATGAGCGCAACCGGCACCGTTTCCCCGTTTCGGTTTGCGGCGCGATGTTCCGGGCTTCGGCCGAGCGCGATCCGCGAAATCCTCAAGGCGACGGCATCTCCGGATGTCATCTCCTTTGCCGGGGGGCTGCCCGCCCCGGAGCTGTTTCCCATGGAGGGGGTGCGCCGGGCCGCCGACCAGGCATTGGCTCATGACGGGCCGGCTGCGCTGCAGTATGGAACGTCCGAGGGCTATCCGCCCCTGCGGGAATGGGTCGCCGAGCATCTGGCTGCGACCGTCGGATTGCGCACGTCCGCCGACCATGTGCTCATGGTGAACGGGTCGCAGCAGGGTCTGGATCTGGCGGCCAGGGTCCTCCTCGATCCCGGCGATTTTGTCCTTGTCGAAAATCCGAGTTACCTGGGTGCGCTTCAGGCATTCGCGGCCTCCGAAGCGCTGCCGATCGGCGTCCCCTGCGACGACGACGGCATCAAGCCGGACGAATTGCGGCGGGCCTTGGAGCATGCGCCTTCCCGGCCGAAGCTGCTCTATCTCAATCCCCAGTTTCAGAATCCCACAGGCACCAGCCTTTCGGCGGCGCGGCGGACTGAAGTCGTCGCCATCGCCGCGGAATTCGGGGTGCCGATCCTCGAGGACGATCCCTACGGCCGGCTGCGGTATGGCGGCGATCCGCAGCCGGCCCTGGTGACGCTCGCGGGGGATCGCGGCTGGCTGTACCTCGGGACGACGAGCAAGGTGCTCGCTCCCGGACTGCGGCTTGCCTGGATTGTGGCCCCCGACCGCGCGGTGTTCGAAAGGCTTGTCAGCGCCAAGCAGGTGGCCGACCTGCACACATCCTCGTTTACCCAGCGGGTCGTCTGGCAGTATGTCCGTCATTCCGGCGCGCTCGATGCCCACGTCGGCCGGCTTTGCGATGTCTATCGCGGAAGGCGCGACGCGATGCTGGCGGCCCTGGCGAACGACATGCCGGAGGGCTGCCGCTGGACCTGCCCCGAGGGAGGGCTCTTTCTCTGGCTTGAGCTGCCTTCGGATCTCGACTCGGCCGGCCTCTTCCAGGCGGCGCTGCGACAGAAGGTTGCTTTTGTGCCGGGCGAGCCGTTCTGGGTCGGCGAGCCGCGGCGCAACACGCTCCGCCTGAACTTCAGCAATGCCGGCGAGGAGCGGATCAGGGAAGGCGTGCGACGGCTGGGAGCGGTCGTCGCCGGCGCCCTTTCACCGGCCCGATCTCCCCGCTACTCAAGGAGCTTGCCCAATGCCTCGAACGCGTCGCGCACTTCATAGAGGCGCGTCTCCAGGCTTTCGGGAGCGACCTTCAGGGTCTCGAGTATCCAGCTCTCCGGCGTCGGGGGCAGCGGCAGTTCCACGGGGATGAATGCCGCGTCGCGGAGCCACTTGGCCACATGCAGCAGGCAGGCGAGGACCTGCTGCTGCCGAGACTGGCTGGGATCGTACTGGCAGCCGACAGGCTCGACGATGTCCGGGGGAAACTCCCAAAGGGTGAGAAGCGCGGCTCCGACCGAGGCATTCGTATAGCCGAGGAGCTGGGTTTCGCTCGCGGTCGTTTCCCTAGGGATGCCTTCCGAGGTGAAGCGCAGGTCGGGCCATTGCTGCTGTCTCCACGTGTCTATGGCGATCATGCCGACGTTGTGAAGGAGGCCCGCCGTATAGGCTACGCTGTGGTTCACGCCGGTGTGGGTCGCAAGCTGTTCTGCCGCGAGCGCGCAGGCTACGGATTGGCGCCACGTGTCGGCGGGCTCAAGGCCGTAGGCCCCGAGCGGCCGCATCAGGAGCTGCGCCGTGGCGGCATAGGACACGAGCTTGTACACCTGGTTGAAGCCGACGCGGTTGACGGCGTCCTCGACGTTTTCGCAGGGACCGGCCTTGCCGCTGTAGTAGGCGCTGCCGCCCATCTGGAGCGTGCGCGCGGTTATCGCCTGGTCGACGCGAATGAGTTCGATCACCTCGCCTATGGACGCGCTGTCGCTCTCAAGGAGCTTCAGCAGGCGCGGCAGTATGGCGGCGGTTGCCGGCAGCTGCTCCAGGTCGCGCACAAGGTCGTCCGGACCGGGGATGACGGCCGGAATCTGGACGGGGTTTGAATTCACTCCATTTTAACGTCGGTCGGACGGGGGGAAACTTTAGCTCGGGGAGGGCCATTCTCGCCCCAGGACCTCGAAAACACGCTCGCCCGCCCCGGAACGGCCCTTTTTGCTGGCAGAATGGAAATTTCGGACGCACGCCAACGCCTGAGCGCAGCGCGGGCAAAGCTCGACGCGAAGGACGTCCCCGGCGCGCTGGCCATCTACGAGGAGGTGCTGGCCGGGGCGGGGGACCGCCCGGACGTCCTCCTGACGGTGTCCGGCGACCTCGGCTCGACGGGGCACGTCGCTCCGATCATCGATCTCGTGGCTCCACGGTACGATGCGCAGCGCCACGGCCCGGCAATCGGCTTCAACGTCCTCCAGGCCTACCTTTCCGTCCGCAACACGGAGGCGGCCCAGCACATCCTCGACATGCTGTTCTCCCTCGACCGGCCGGACATCGAGGAGCGCCTCTTCGGTTTTTCGAACGCCATCGTGGAGATCGCGAGCCAGAGCGCCGGGCTCGGGGAGCACGGAAATCTCAGCCAGGAAGTCGAGCATGCGCCGGGCGCGGACCCCGCGGCGATCGAGGATGGAGGCGGGCTCGCCCCAACCGCCGCAAAGGTCGCCCTCGCGAGCATCAGCAAGCCGATCTGGTTTTATGGGCTGGAGTCGCTGGCAGACCGGATTCTTCCCAGGAAGGAGGAGCGCATCCGGCGGATTGCCTTTGGGCAGCTGGCCCAGCCGGGACAGCGCAATCTCTCCCAGGCGCTGCAGGAGCCCGAGGACGAGCTCGGCCGCCTGTCGAGGGCGATCCCCCTGTGGCTCGCCGAGACCTTTTATTTCTCGCCGGCCTATTCGCCCATAGCGGCTGTGGGTTATCTGGAGCAACCGGAGGGCGTGCGCCGCCCGATGATCTTTGCGGCCGAGTGGATGACCGACAACCTCCGGCAGCTCCTGGATTCGACGAAGGGCGGGCTCGACTATGTCTTCACGGGATCGGTGCGCCAGCATTCCGGCGACTACGAGGTCGTTCTCCGTGTGTGGGAGATGAAGAAATTCCGGGAGCGGAAGCAGTTTTCCGCCCGCTGGACGCCGGGCACGGCCGATGCCGAGCTGTCCCGGCTGCAGGCTCAGGTGAGGCAGTTCATGGAATGGTCGGCCTATCCCGCCGGCGACGGGCTCCCCTACGCGGCTCCGGCCTCGCCGAGCGCATGGATCGACGCCCTCGGCGCCTCGCTCGGCCTTTTTCTTGCGGACAAGAAGATTTGCCCGGTCGAGCTTCTGCCCCCTCTTGTCCCGATGCTGGCGCGGCTCGCTCCCCTGGCCGCAGGCGACGCCACGGCTTCGCTTGCATGGCTGACCCTGCAGGCCCGCGCCCGCGCGTTGGGCCTCGACGCCGGCCCGGATGCGCCGGCCCTTTCGCGGGATCCGATCGTCGGCGAGGCGAGGGCGGCTCTCGGCCTGGGCTAGCTCCCGGCGGCGAGCTGCCCGCAGCCGGCGGCGATGTCGATCCCGCGCCGCTGGCGAACGGTGCTCGGAAGGCCGTAGCCGGTGAGGACGTCCTGGAAGCGCCGGGCGACCGCGCGGTCCGCAGGCTCCCCTGCGTAGCCCCCAGTCGGATTCAAGGGGATCAGGTTGACCTGGGCTGGAAGCCCGCGAAGGAGGCCGCCCACTGCGTGCGCGTGGTCCGGCGAGTCATTTTTCCCCGCGATCAGGGTCCATTCGTAAAAGATCCTCCGGTGGGTTTGGGCGCTGTAGTCGCGGCACGCCTCCATGAGCTCATCGAGAGGCCATTTCCTGGCGACCGGCACGAGGGCTGCCCGCTCCTCCTGGGTCGCCGCGTGGAGGGAGACCGCCAGGTGGATGGGCTGTCGCTCCGCTGCGAGCCGCCGGATCCCGGGCACGACACCGACCGTGCTCAGCGTGATCCGTCCCGCCCCGAGGGCGAGCCCGCTCGGATCGCGAAGAATCTCCGCGGCCTGCATGACCGCGTCGTAATTGTGCAAGGGCTCCCCCATTCCCATGAGGACGATGTTCCGGAGGCGCTGCAGGGGAGGGCCCCCGGATTCCCTCCCGAGCATCCGGTTTACATGCGCCGCCTGGGCCACGATTTCACCGGCGGAGAGATGGCGCTGGAAGCCCATCTGTCCGGTCGCGCAGAAGACGCAGCCCATCGCGCAGCCCGCCTGGCTGCTGACGCAGGCCGTGACGCGGCCCGTGAAGCGCATGATGACAGTCTCGATCACGCGGCCGTCGCCGAGCCCGAGGAGGAACTTGCGCGTGAAGCCGTCGGCCGATTGCTGTTCCCGTGCGATCGGGAGGCTCCCGAGCGAGGTTTCCGCCGCGAGCCTGTCCCTGACCTTGGCGGGCAGTTTCGCCATTGCGGCGAGCGAGTCCGCGCTTTCCCAATAAAGGTAGCGCCAGAGCAGCGTCGCATGCACCGGACTGAAGCCCCAGGAAGAAACGAGCCCGGTCAGCTGCGCGCGGTTTAGGCCGTAGAGATCGGTTGGCTTGTCCATGGGAAGGTCGGCCGGCATCCAAAGCGCTCGGGCGCACGGTTGCAACGGCGCGCCAAAGGCGTAGTGATGGGCGATGAGCCGCAAATACGTGATCGCGGGCGGCCGCGGCTTCCTGGGGATGGCCCTCGCCCGTTCCCTCGCAGCCGACGGGCACGAGGCCGTGATCCTTTCGCGGCGGCCTGCGCCCGCGGAGGGCCGGATTCGGACGGCGATCTGGGATGGGCGGACGATGGGAGCCTGGGCGGACGAAGTGGACGGCTCCGCGGGGCTCATAAATTTCACGGGGCGAAGCATCGCGTGTCTCCACACGCCCGAGAATCGGCGGGAGATCCTCGAATCCCGGGTCGACTCCGTACGGGTCCTGGCGGCGGCCGTCGCGGCCTGCGGGCGTCCGCCCCAAGTCTGGCTGCAGGCTTCCTCGCTGGCCATCTACGGCGATCCTGGCGACCGGGTGTGCGAGGAGACGGCGCCCTGCGGGCACGGATTTTCTGCGGACGTCTGCCGGGCCTGGGAAGCGGAATTTTTCTCCGATCCGCCGACGCCGCGCACAAGGCGTGTTGCGCTGAGGATCGGCATCGTCCTCGGCCGGGACGGCGGGGCCCTGCAGCCGCTGGCCAGACTCGCTCGGTGGTACCTGGGCGGCTCGGCCGGCGGCGGCCGGCAATACATAAGCTGGATTCACATCGACGATTTCTGCGGGCTGTGCCGCTGGGCTGTCGATCGCGCCGGAGCGAGCGGGGCCTACAACGCCGCGGGTCCCGAGCCAGCGACCAATTCTGAGTTCATGAGGCAGCTGAGGCGGGCGCTCGGACGCCCGTGGAGCCCGCCGGTTCCGGCCTGGGCGGTGAAGCTGGGCGCTCGATGGCTCATGAGGGCGGATTCCGGTCTCGTCCTGACGGGCCGGCGCTGCGTGCCGCGCCGCCTGGTCGACGAGGGCTTCCGCTTCCGGCATTCAGGCCTTGCAGCGGCCCTCCGGGATCTCCTCGGCTAGCCCGGACATTTCATGAACACGGGCTAGAAAAATGTGTAGTACTGCCCGGCGGACAGGCGCTGGATGAGCAGCGCGAGCTCGAGCGCGTGATAGTCGCCCCACATCGAGGATTCGCCGCAGGGAACCTTCTGGCCCTTCGGAACATGATCCCAGCCGTTCGGACGGTGATAGACGCTGTGAAGAAGCAGACCCTGATGCCGGCGATCGGTGCAGAGGTATGGCTCGGAAAAGAGCGTGTCGGCGACCGTGAGGCCGGCCTGAAAATACTTCTTCCCGGCCGCGCGCGAGCCGTTGCCGGACAGCCAGTGGCCGAGCCGAAGGAAGCCCTGGGCCGCGATCGCCGCGGCGGAACTGTCCACGGGCTCGTGGAAATTGAAGGGATCGGCGGGCCGGCTCTGATAGTCCTCCAGCCGCCAGAGGGCGGCCGCTCCGCTGTCCCAGTAGGGAATGCCATCCCGGGCGGAATAGCCGCCGATGTAGAGGTCGCTCGCGGCGCTCGCGGTCTCAAGAAAGAGATCCGTCACCGCGCGGCGCCCGCCCACCGGATCGAGGTGCGTGCCCTTGACGCTCTCCAGAAACTCGAGCTGTTCGGCGAAGCCGCAGATGATCCATGCCGCCCCTCGCGTCCAGGTGCTGAACGGGGAATAGCCCTGCTGGGTGCTCGGACAGCGGTAGCGGCCGTCGTTTCGGTTGAAGATGGACTCGTGGGCGACCCGTCCGCGCACGTCGTAGTGATCGCGCCCCTTCCCGAAGAAGACATTGAAGCGGGCGGTCGTGGCTGCGTGCTCGATCGCCCGGTGGAGGAGGTTGATCGGCTGGTCCCCTTCGCCCATGAGGACGTGCCCCAGCTGGTGGGCGACGACGAGCGAGCGCATCGAGCGGATGGTGTCCGCGAAGAGGGACTGGGGGCCGTTGAAGGAGTAGACATAACCGCTGGGCGCGACGCCCGGCCCTCCCGGCACGGGCGACCAGGGTTCCCCATGGGCCGTCGTCGCGTGCCGCGCAGCCTGCACGGCTCCGGATGCCTTGAGCGCGATCTCGGTGAAATTGAGCTCGTCCCGGCTGAACGGAATTTTCCCCTCGAGCATCAGCCGGCGCAGGTTGCCGTAGGTCGAGATGTTGTTGAACCCGTGGTCGTGGACGCCGACGTGCGAGACGTGGGAGGCCATGAACTTGACGGTCTTCTCGCGCCCGAGCCGCAGCATCGCGTCGTCTCCCGTGGCGTCGAAATGGAGCAGGGCCATCCCGAACTGGAATCCCTGGGTCCACTCCGTCCAGCCGCGCGAGGTGTAGCGGCCTTTCACCGTGAAGACCGGCGTGCCCTGGGCGGGATCCCACGAGGCGTCGAGATCCCGGATCTTCTGGCCCGCCAGCTCGAAAACTCGCTCGGTCTTCTTTCGCAGGCTCTGCGGCGTCAGGGAAGCGTCAATTTTCATGGTGCTAGGGTCGGGCGTTCCGGTCAGGCCGTGCCGTCGAATGTTGTCAGAAGGTCCGCGTAGATTCTAGCGGTGTCGAGAAGGTCGCGGACGGACGCGCGCTCGTCCACGCCGTGCTCGTTGCGCCCGCCCGGGCCGTAGCCCAGCGTCGGAATGCCGAGATGGTGGGCGAAAAAGTGCATGTCGTTGAACCCGGTTGATACGGTGAATCCCGCCGGGGCGCGGCGGACGCGCCGCACGCTCGCTCCCATGGCCGCGAAGAAGGGGTCGCGGGGCGAATGGAAGCACGCAAAGTTCTCGGAGATCTTTGAGACCGTGATCCGGCACTGCGGAATTTTTCGGGCGGCCGCCGCGAGAAAGGCGCGCAGGTCGCGTTCCGCGCCCGCATGGTCCTCGCGCGGAAGGACGCGGCGGTCTATCGTGAACGCCGCATAGCCCGGGACGGTATTCACCTTGGCCCCTTCGCCGCAGGTGAAGACGCCGCCCACGTTTATCGTCGCCCGCCTGACGAGTCCGTCGGGCGAGACGAACTTCCGGCGCCCGATCCGGACGGCGTACTCTTCGAGCGCGCGCGATAGGGCGGCCATCTTTTCGAACGCATTGACGCCGTCCTCGGGCTTCGATCCATGGGCGGCGTGCCCGTGCACCGCGACCTCGAGCCACACAACGCCGTTGTGCCCGCAGCAGATGGAGGACTTTTCGCCGCCCTCCATCACGACCGCGTAGTCGGGATGGATCGGGGCGTGCTGCACGAGCCAGCCGGCGCCGAGAACCGAATCGGTTTCCTCGTCGGCGGTGAACGAAACCTCCACATTCATGCGCGGAACGGTGCGGGTCGCCTTCAGGGCCTGGAGGGCGAGCAGCAGGCTCGCGATCGAGCCCTTCATGTCCGCGGTGCCGCGGCCGTAGATCCAGCCGCCGTCCACGGCTCCGCTGAACGGGCTGCCATGCCGCCATTTTCCCGAGACGGGAACGACGTCGAAGTGCGCGTTGAAATGGACGGTCTTCCTTGCGCCTGGCGAGGCGAGCTTGCCGAGCACGTTGAAGCGCGGAAATGCGTGCTGCGCGGGCGGGAGCGCCTTCCTCAGGAGCCGCTCGGGAATGGGATAGCGGCGGCTCTCGAACCCGAGCGCCTTCAGCTCGCTTGTGAGATAACGGGTTATCCCGTCGTAATTTAAGCCGGGCGGATTGACCGTCGACGTGCCCACGAGGGCCCGAAGGCGCCGGATGAGCGCCACGGCATGGCGGTCGATGAATGCGGAGGGTGTCACGGGAGGCGCCCGACACGTATACAGCCCCGGCAGTCCCAGTCGAGCCAACGCGTCCGCGGGATGCCTATCGGGTTGCCGGGAGCATGCCCCCGGCAACCCGATACACTCCCCGTCCGCGGCTAGCGGCGGGCGGCGACGTAGATGAGACGCGCGACGGTCACCGCGACGACAACGAGGAAGATCGGGCGGACGAAGCGCGCGCCATTCTTGACGACCAGGCCAGCGCCGAGGCGCGCCCCGCACACCTGTCCCGCCGCCATGACCAGGCCCGCGGTGTAGTCTATCCGTCCCCCAGCCGCAAAGAGGATGATGGCGGCCGTGTTGCTCGTGACATTCATGACCTTGGTGTACCCGGTCGCCTTCATGAAGTTCTGCCCGAGCGCCAGCACGAGACCGATCGCCCATAGGGAACCGACGCCGGGTCCGAAGAATCCATCGTAAAAGCCCAGGCAAAGGCCGGCTGCGACGAAGAAGGCAGTTCTTCCCATGCGCGGCGGCGCGTCGTGGCGGCCGACCTTGGGGCGGAAGAGCGTAAAGAGGAAGATCGCCGCAAGCAGCCAGGGGATGACGCGGGCGAGGAGACCGGAGTCCAGGTGCTCGACGGTCCAGGCGCCGAGCAGGGAGCCAAGAAAGGTGATGGCCACGCCCAGGCGGCATGCATTCAGATCCACAATTCCGCTCCGCACGTAATGGCGGGATGACGTGAACGTGCCGACGCACGATTGAAGCTTGTTCGTCCCGAGCGCGAGCGGGGCCGGGAAGCCGAGATTGAGGAGCATGGGCAGGGCGACGAGCCCGCCTCCTCCCGCTATCGAGTCCACCAGTCCGGCGACCAGGCCTGTCGCGGCCAGCAGAAGGTAGGCGGAGGGCGACAGATGCACTGCGGGAAAGAATTGCTACGATCCGGCCCGCGGACAGCCTTTTTTCGCCGCCCATGCCGTCAAATTACGCCGATCTCCGCCGCGACTACGCGCTGGCCGGTCTCATCGAAAAGGACCTGGCGCGCGACCCTTTCCGCCAGTTCGAAAAATGGTTCGCGGAGGCCGAGGCGGCGAAGCTCCACGAGCCGAACGCGATGGTGGTGGCCACCGCCGGGCGCGATGGCCGGCCGTCGGCGCGCACCCTGCTCCTCAAAGGCCTCGATGGACGCGGGTTTGTGTTCTACACGAATTACGAAAGCCGGAAGGGCCGTGAGCTCGAGGCCAACCCGCGGGCGACGCTCCTTTTTCCCTGGATAGCCTTCGAGCGCCAGGTGACCGTCGAGGGCCCGGTGGCGAAGGTCGCCCGCGAGGAGAGCGAAACCTATTTTCAGAGCCGCCCGCGGCCGAGCCAGCTGGCGGCGTGGGCTTCCTCCCAGAGCGGAATCATCGCCGGTCGCTCGGTGCTCGAGGAAAGCATCAAGACCCTGGAGAAAAAATATGCCGGCAGGGATGTGCCGCCGCCGCCGCATTGGGGGGGGTACCGCCTTGCGCCGGAGACCGTGGAGTTCTGGCAGGGACGCCGCAATCGCCTGCACGACCGCCTCCGGTACCGCCGCACGCCCGAGGGGGATTGGACGATCGAGCGGTTGGCGCCTTAAATGGAACTCTACCTCATCCGCCATGCCGACGCCCTCGACTCAGAAGACGACTTTGCCCGCCAATTGAGTTCGCGGGGCCGTGGGCAGATCGATCGCATGGTGAAATTTTTCCGGGCGAATGACATCCTCAAGCCGGAGGACGTCTGGCACAGCCCGCTCGTCCGCGCCCGGGAAACCGCGCAATTGCTGGGAGAGGGGCTGGGCTGGACGAAGCCATTCAGGAAGACCGCGATCCTCGAGCCGGATCGGGACCCGCAGGAGGTCATCGCGGAGCTGGCGGGGGCGACGCGCGGGCTCGCCCTCGTCGGACATGAGCCCCTCTTGAGCGCGCTCGGCACGCTGCTTGTTTCCGGGTCGCCATGGCCTCTGCTTTTCACAATGCGAAAAGGCGACGTGCTCGCGCTGGAGCGGGGCAATGATCCTGCGGGTCCGTGGATCGAGCGATGGCACCTGGGGCCAAAGATGATTGGCCCGGGCCACTGACAAAGCCTCCGAATTGCCGGTCCGATGATCCTGCACCTCCTGCCGACCCGAACCGCGGGTGCCGCCGAAAACATGGCGCTCGATTTCCTGCTTCTGCAGCGCTACCCGGACGCGGCGGCGGCCCGGTTCAGGCACTATGAATGGCGGCGCCAGGCGTTCACGTTCGGATATTCTCAAAAGCTTGTTGATGTGATGGCTATGATACAGGGGTCAGGGCCTAATGCCTTGGATGATTCGCAGGCTCTGGAGCGAGGCGCCTACGACCTGTGTCGCCGGCCGACTGGCGGCGGACTCGTGGACCATCGGGGCGACTGGACCTACGCCCTTGTGATTCCGCGGGGGCATCCTTTGGAGGCGTTAAGAGCTGCCGAAAGCTATCGCGCGATCCACGCGTGCATCGCCGAGGCGCTCGGTTCGCAGGGTGTTCCCGCAAGGCTGGAGGAGAGGGGTCGGCTCGCGGACGACGCAGGCGACGGTGCGACGCGCAGCCTGATCCCCTCCGTATGCTTCCAGGGGGCCGAGGTGCACGATGTCATCCATTCGGGCAGCGGGGAAAAAATCGCCGGCGCGGCGCAGAAGCGCAACAAGCGGGGATTGCTCTTCCAGGGTTCGATCTGGCGAGCCGCGGCCGGCGCCGCCGTGGATTGGGACAGGTTCGAAGCCGACTTTGTGGCCGGCCTCGTTCGCGCCCTCGGAGTCGAGGCGGAACGGACCCCCTGGCCGGACCTCGACGAAGACGAGGTGAGCGCGCTCGTGGAGAAGTATTCGTCGCCCGAGTGGAACGAAGGCTGACCGTTATTTCTCGAGCGTCATCACGCACTCGAGGTGGCGGGTCTGCGGAAAGAGGTCGAACGGCTGGACGCGCTTGAGCGAGTAGCCCGCCTCGAGGAAGTGCCGGAGATCCCGCATCTGGGTCGCGGGATCGCAGCTCACGTAGACAACCGCGCGCGGAGCGAAGGCGAAGAGCTGCCGGAGGAAAGGCTCGTCGCAGCCCCGGCGCGGCGGATCGATGACGAC
Source organism: uncultured Opitutaceae bacterium (assembly GCA_964547325.1). Lineage (GTDB taxonomy): Bacteria > Verrucomicrobiota > Verrucomicrobiia > Opitutales > Opitutaceae > Palsa-1447. The sequence goes on from CAZJNA010000031.1 coordinate 11,879, forward strand.
GACCGTTTCAGCGGGCGGGAAATCGAGCCCGGCGAAGATGGCTCCGGCTTGGCCCGCCAGGAAAGTCGCATTGGCGATTCCATTCGCCGCGGCATTTTCGCGGGCGAACGCGACGCTCGTCTCGCTGATTTCCACGCCCGCCACCCGCGCGAACGAGCGGGCCGCCGCCAGCGCGAAGAGGCCGCTCCCGCAATAGGCGTCGATCAGGAAACGCCCTCCGGACGCCGCGGCCTGCGCCGCCACGTGAGCGACGAACGCGGGAAGAATAAAGGGATTGTTCTGGAAGAAGTCGCGGGCGAGAAACCGCAGGCGAAGGGGAGGCTCCAATCCGATTTCCTCGGCGATTGTTGCGCCGCCGTCCATTGCGACGATTCCTCCCGCCTCGCGGAGAAGCAGGGTCGCGCCCCGGGGGAAGTTGCCCTCTCCAGCCTCCATGCGGGCCCTGGCCCGCGCCTGTGTCAGGGCTGCGTTGATCCCGTCGGTCGCGATTTCGCACCTGGGGACGTCGACTATCTCGAATCGGGAGCTCTGCCGGAGAAAGCCAATTGGGAAGTTGGGCTCTCGCGGAGGGCTGAAGTGCGGGGTGATCTTCGAGCGGTATCCAAATTGACGGGGCGAGCCGACGACCGGATCGACGGGAAAATTCGTGCCGCCCAGGTGCTCGAGAAGCTCGGAGACCTGCCGCCGCTTCCAGGCAAGCTGCTCGGCGTAGGCGAGATGCTGGTACTGGCAGCCTCCGCAGCGGCCGAAGAGCGGGCAGGGCGCCGCAATCCGATGCGGCGACGGAGTGAGCACCTGGATGAGGTCGGCTTCCGAGTAGTTCTTATGATTCCGGAAAATCCGCGCCCGCACGCGCTCGCCCGGCAGCGCGAAAGGCACCATGACAACCCAGCCCTGCCCGTTCAGGTCGATTCTGCCGAGCCCGAGCCCGAGATTGGTCAGGGTTCCGATCTCGAATTCGACCTCGTGGTGGTAGGGAAACGGCTGGTCGTTGAATTTTTTCTTTTTGGACACGGGGGCGGGAAGGGGTCAGGTCTCGGATATTGACGCAGACGTCAATATCCGAGACCCGACCCCATTTCCATGACCGAAAAGATCACCAGCCTTCAGAATCCCCGCGTGAAGCAGCTCGTGAGGCTGCGCGACAGGCGCCCGCGCGACGAGGCGGGCGTATTCCTGGTCGAGGGCTACCGCGAGATTCGCCGCGCCCTGGAGAAGGCCGTTGCGCTGACGGAGCTCTATTTTGCCCCGGATTGGTTTCTCGGCGAGAACGAGCCGGAGCTGATCGAGGAGGCGCGGGCTGCGGGCGCCCAGCTCTTCGAACTCTCCAAGGAGACCTTTGCTAAGGTCGCCTACCGCGAGCGCCCGGACGGCCTTCTCGCGGTCGCGCCGCAGTGGAAGAGGACGCTGGCGGATATCGAAAGGGGGCCTGACCCCTTCTATCTCATTGTCGAGGCGATCGAAAAGCCGGGCAACCTCGGCACGATCCTCCGCAGCGCGGATGCGGCGGGGTGCGATGCCGTGATCGTCTGCGATCCGGTGACGGACATCTTCAATCCGAACGTGGTTCGCGCATCTACCGGAGTCCTCTTTTCGGTGCCCTGCGCGATTTCGGAGGGCGCAGAGGTGCTCGGATGGCTTCGCGGCCGCGGGATCAGGATCGTCGCCACGACCCCGGCGGCCGATCAGCTCTACACCGAGGCGAACCTGCGCGGCCCCCTCGCCGTCGTCATGGGCAGCGAACAATACGGCCTGAGCGAGTTCTGGCTGAAGAACGCGGACCTCCCCGTTCGCATACCGATGGCCGGCCAGGCCGACTCGATCAACGTGGCGATGGCGGCCACGATCACGCTCTTTGAGGCGGTCAGGCAGCGGTCGGCCCGTCGTTGACGCCGCGCTTGAGCGAGGCCACCAACTCGGCGGTCCCCTGCGCCATGCTTATCCGCGGGGAATAGCCGAGATCGCGGCGCGCGGCGCCAATGTCGAACCAGTGATCCTTTGCGAGCTCGGCCGCGACAAAACGGGTCATCGGCGGCTCGCCGCGAAGGGAAAGCGCGCGCCAGGCTATTTCGCATCCGGCTCCAAGCGCGCTGGCCAGGCCCAGGGAAATCCGGCGGGTCACGGGAGGCTCTCCCAGCGCCTTCAGAAGGCCGTTTATCCACTCCCAGAGCACGACGGGCTCCCCGTTTGTTATAAAATACGCCCGTCCCGAGCAGCCCGCCGGCCCCGGGGCCTTGTCACGTATTACGTTACAAAGAGTCAGGGCGGTCTCGGCCTGGAGGTGGGCGTCCACGGCGTTTTCAACATGGACCATGTCGACCCGGTTCAGGCCGCTCCCGACGATCCGGAGCCGGCCGGCCTTCGCGCGCGCGAGGACGCGCGGCACAAGATGGGGATCGCCGACCCCCCAGATCAGATGGGGCCTAAGGGCGACGGTGCGCAGACCCGGGGAATCCGCCGCGAGGACCTCGCGTTCGGCGATGGCCTTGGTGATCGGGTAGGGGCTCGGACAGCGGGACGTCAGGGGCAGCGATTCGTCGGCACCCGCGAGGTCGTGGCCGTTGTAGACGACGCTCGGCGTGCTCGTGTAGACGAGCCGGGGGACACCATGCCTGCGGCAGCCGGCAATCACCCCGCGAGTGCCGAGGACGTTCGCCTTGAAAAAGTCATCATGGGAACCCCACACGCCGACCTTGGCGGCCACATGAAACACGGTGCCCACCCCGGCGCATGCCGCTTCGACCGCCGCCGTGTCCTCAAGCGAAGCGCGGATGAACCGCACGCCGCGAGCCTCGAGGTCGGGCGCCGGCGTCCTTCCGAGCACCGTCACCGGGCGGCCCGCAGCCAGAAGCCGCTCCACAAGCCTGCGCCCCAGGAAACCGCTGCCGCCGGTCACAAGGGCGGGAGTCGAGTCGGCATTCATGGCTTCCCTGCCTCGTAACCCCTGGCATGCTCGGCCCAGCGGGCGAGGGCGAGGCGGTGGATCTTGGCGTTGTGGCGGACGTCCACGGGAAACTTCGCCCGGAAATAAAAGAGCGTGATTCCAGCGGTGGCGGGATTACCCAGGGCGAGCTTCCGAAGCTCCCCGACGAGACCGGCGGAGTCCCCCCTGAGAGCGGTTTCCGCGACCAGGGCCGGGCGCTGGCGCCCGCGTTCCCCAATGCCGATCAGGGCGCAGCGCTCGGCCCGGGGATGGACGCGGAAAACCTGCTCGCAGATTTCGGTGTGGAGGGTGCCGGCCTCGGTTTCGACCCTCTCGGCTTTCCGCCCGCAAAACCAGATGCATCCGTCAGTACCGATATGGCCGCAGTCGCCCATCCGATGCCAGACGGATCCGCCGTCCGGGATTTTCGCGAGCGCGGTCGCCTCCGGAAGGCCGTCGTACTCTTTCGTGACGACGGCCCCTCGGACCACGATTTCGCCGATCTCGCCCTGGGGGAGTTCGCGGGCTTCTCCCAGGGAGGCGATCGGCCGGTCATCGATCGCAATCACCTTGACGTCGATTCCCTTGAGCGGGCGCCCGACGGGCGCGCCCCGTTGCGCCGTGCCCTTGAGAGCGACGACATCGTCCGCGCCGATCGTGCTCACCGGAAGAGCCTCCGTGGCCCCATACGGGCTGTGGAGGCCACCGTTCGGCAGGAATGAAGGAGCCTTTTCCCAGAGGGCTGCGGGAACGGGCGCGCCTGCGCACAGGACGCGGCGGAGGCTCGGCAAACTGAGCCGCCCCGCGCGGCAATGGTCGGCGATGATCCGCCAGAGCGTCGGCGAGCCGAACGAGTTGGTGACGCCCTCCTGCCGGATCGCCTGCACGATCTTGCCCGGGTCGACCTCCGCGGGGCGGCGGGGATCGATTTCAGGTATGACGCTCGTCATGCCGAGCGCGGGATTGAAGAGGGCGAAGATCGGAAGGAGCGGGAGGTCCACCTCCCCGGGGGATATCCCGTAGGTCTCCTTAAGCAGGCTTATCTGCGCCTCGAACATCCCGTGCTCGTAGCGGACGCCCTTCGGGGCGCCTGTCGAGCCCGACGTGAACAGGATGGCAGCCAGATCGTCCGGGGCGCATAGGGCGGCGGGCCTGGGCTCGCCCGCGCCGGTTGCATCGAGGCGGGCAGTGAGCGAATTGGGGACGGGAACCCGCACTTCGAGGGACCGGAAGGGCGTGCGAAACACCCGGCTGACGATTTGGGCCAGGGGAATCCCAACGAGGGCGCGGGGACGGGTGCGGGCGACACAGCTGAGGAAGCTTTTCAGCCCCATTCCCGGATCGATGACGACCGGGACGGCGCCGAGCTTGAAGAGGCCAAAGGCGGCGGCGATCAAGGGAAGTCCCGGGCGGACCATCACGAGCGCGCGGTCGCCCCGCCGGACGCCGCGCTGCGAAAGCCGGGTCTCCCAGGCAGCTACTTCGGCTGCGAGCTCCGCGAATGTCAGCGCGAGGTAATCTATCTCGCCCGCGCCGGTGCGTCCCCGCGGGATCTTCAGCGCCGGCGCCTTCGGCCGCGCGGCCGCCATCGAGCCGAGATGCCGGGCGATGTTCGCGTTGGCTGGCGCAGCCACGAAATCTTCAATCGCGCAACGAGGGGATGTCGCGCAGGAGGTCCGCCTGCCAGGGCAGGAGGATCGCATCGAGCTGGCGCGGCGCACGGGCGATCTGCGCGAGCTGGGAGCGGTTGGCGATCAGGGTGGACTCGATCCCGAGGCGCGCCGCTATCTTGTCGCGGTCCTCCTTGATCCTGTCGAGACGCGCGATCTCGGCGTTCGTCAGCGGCGCGTGGCCGGAATCCCGGCGGGCGCGACGCGGCAGCGTCTGGGGATCCCGCTCCAGCCCGGCGCGCACGGCGGCGGTCAGGGAGCCGAGCAAGCGGGGATGGCGCTTGCCGAGATGGACTGTGGCCAGGATGGCCTCCTCAGTTTCGCCCCCTTCCGCGGCCTGGGACAATTTGAGCAGGACATCGTTCGAGCAGACCTTGAATGGGGGAGTGTCCAGGCGCTCGGCCTGCTGCTGGCGCCAATGCCAGACGGCATGGAGGACGCTCAGGCCCGGGCCTCGCAGCCTTTCGGAGTGGCCTATCCGCCAGTCGTTGTCTCCCGCCGGCGCGAAGCCCTCGGAGCCGTCGCCGATCTGCTTCTTGCATTGCTGTTCCAGCCATTCCCGGCGGCCGAGCTTCGCCAGCTGCTTTGTCAGGAGGTCCCTGAGAGCGGGCAGGTGCCACACATCGAGCGAGGCGTAATCGAGGAGCCGCTTTGTCAGGGGGCGCTTCGACCAGTTCGCCTTCTGGCTGTCCTTGTCGAGCTTCACCCCGAAATGCTCCTCCAGCAGGGAGGCGAGCCCGATCCGCTTTCGCCCCAGGAGCTGTGCGGCGAGCATCGTGTCGAACAGGCTGTGGGTGCGGAAGTTGCAGAGATCGTGCAGCAGGCGAAGGTCGAAATCGCTGCCGTGCATCACAAGATGCTTCTTCTCCAGGCGCGACCAGAGTGGCTTAAGATCGATCGGGGCAAGGGCGTCGACCAGGTAGACCTCACCATTGACCAGGAACTGCAGCAGGCAGACGCGGACCCGGTAACGGTACATGTTGTCGGCCTCGGTATCGAGCGCGACCTCGTCGCTCTTATCCAGCGCATCGAGAAGCGGCCCGAGCTGGCCGGGCTGGTCAATCAAATGATAGTGGGCCGGTCGCACCGGCGGTGTTGCACCGAGCAAGCGGCGGACCGGATGCGGCAGGAAACGGGAAATCATCGACAAGGGGTACGAGCGTGAACGGCGGCGAAACGCAGGGCGATAATTTATTCGTGGCGGCCTGGCGGGGCCCATGGGGCCAAATCGTCCCGGTTTGCCCCGGAACGAGAACGATTTTGCGTCGGGATCGGATGTGCCCATGCTCCCCGGCTGAATGAAGGTTGTCGTTCTCTGTTCCGGCGGGATGGACTCCGTGACCGCGCTCTATTGGGCGGGGCGGAAGCATTCCCTGGTGGCGGCGGTGAGCTTCGATTACGGCTCAAAGCACAACAGCCGTGAGCTTCCGTATGCCGCCGAGCATGCGGCCCGTCTCGGCGTGCGGCATGAGGTGGTCGAACTGCCCTTCGTCGGGAGGCTTTTTTCGTCTGCGCTCCTCACAGGCGGCAGCGACATCCCCGAGGGCCATTACGCCGACGACACGATGCGCCAGACGGTCGTGCCCTTTCGGAACGCGATCATGCTGTCGATAGCGGCGGGGTTTGCGGAGAGCCTCGGCGCGGAGGGGCTCGTCATTGCCGCGCACACGGGAGACCACGCCGTCTATCCGGATTGCCGGGAGGAATTCATGCGCGCGATGGCCGATGCCATGCGGAGCGGCACCTATGCCGGGATCCAGCTCCTCCGACCCTTCATCGGCTTCGACAAGGCCGGGATAGCCGCCGAGGGCGCCCGGCTCGGGATCGATTTTTCGCGCACCTGGTCCTGCTACAAGGGCGGCGCCATCCATTGCGGCCAGTGCGGCACCTGCGTCGAGCGCCGCGAGGCTTTTATTCAGGCGGGTTTGCCTGATCCCACGGTGTACGCCGCGACTGGTCCGCTGCCGCTCCGTCCAGCTGGAAGGTGATCGCCGGCCATGCTCGTCTCGGAAATATTCCATTCGATCCAGGGCGAGGGGGAGCTCGCCGGCGTTCCCTCAGTGTTTGTCCGCTCCAGCGGCTGCAACCTCCGCTGCGCGTGGTGCGACACCCCCTACGCATCCTGGGACCCGGAGGGATCCCGCCTGGGCATCGAGGCAATCGTTGCCGAGGTGCAGGGCCACCCGTCGGCGCGCCACGTCGTTCTTACCGGGGGCGAGCCGATGATCGCAAAGGGCATGGGCGAACTCGCGACGGAGCTGAAGCTGCTCGGCTACCATATCACGATCGAGACAGCGGCCACGGTGGCGCCAGGAGGGATTGCGTGCGACCTCGCCTCGCTGTCCCCGAAATTGCTCAACTCCGCGCCGGATGGCGCCGCCCATCCGACGTGGAGGAAAAAGCACGAGGCCACGCGCTGGAATCCCGACGTTGTGCGGGCATGGCTGGACGGCGGCTACGGCTACCAATTCAAGTTCGTCGTCGCGCAGCCCGCCGACGTGGACGAGCTCGAGGGCATGCTGGCCCAGCTGAAGCGGGACATTCCGCGGCACAAGGTCCTGCTCATGCCCGAGGGGATAACGCCCGAGGTGCTGCGATCTCGAGCCGCGTGGCTCGGCGACCTCTGCAAGGCGCGCGGCTACCGCTACGCCCCCCGCCTCCAGATCGAACTCTACGGAAACAGGCGCGGGACGTGAGGATCCGTCCTGTTATGACTTTGGCTTGAGCGTCGCCTTGATTTCGGACGCCGGGCAGCCGCAATCGCCGCCGCAGCCGGCCTTGCGCTTGGCGAGCGTGCGCCAGAGGAGCCAGCTCGCCGATAGGGCGACAAGGGCGAGAGCGGCGATGGTTTGAAAGGAGGGGGACATGTCAGAAGCCGAGCGCGTGCCCGGCCTGATAGACAATGAACGACAAAACCCACGCGGTGCCAGTCATGTAGGCGGTTTGGAAGATCGGCCACTTCCATCCGTTGGTCTCCCGGCGCACAACTGCGATCGTGCTCATGCACTGCATCGCGAAGACATAGTAGATCATAAGGGAGAGGCAGACGAGGGGAGTGAAGAGGGCCCGCCCGTCGGGCCAGTGCGCATCGCGCAGGGCGACCCGGAGCGGCGTGACGTCCGCGTGCGCGTTGGTCGCGTCGAAGTTCTGGACGCTGAAGACGACGGCCGTCGAACTCACGAACACTTCCCGTGCGACAAAGGAGCTGATGAGCCCGATGCCGATCCGCCAGTCGAAGCCGATGGGCTTGATGAGCGGCTCGATCGCATGCCCGGCGATGCCCGCGAAGCTGTGGTTCAATTGCTCCGTGGCCGTCGTCCCCGCGGGGGCCTTCGGGTACGCCGACAGAAACCACAGGACGATGCTGATTCCCAGGATGACCGTGCCGGCGCGGCGGAGGAAGAGGCCGGCGCGCTGTGCCATGTGCAGGAGCACATCCTTGATCCGGGGCAGCCGATAGGGCGGCAGCTCCATGATCATCAAGGGCGGCGCGCCCTTGAGCAGCGTCCGCTTGAAGAGCCATGCGAAGCCGAAGGCGCCCCCCGTGCCCAGGGCGTACATGAGCAGCATGAGCCCCACCTTGGTCAGCAGCGGCACGCGGTCGCCGGGGACAAGGGCCGCGATCATGAGCAGGTAGACCGGCAGCCGGGCCGAGCAACTCATGAGCGGGGCGACGAGGATCGTCGTCAGCCGGTCTTTCGGATCCTCGATCGTTCGGGTGGCCATGATTCCCGGTATGGCGCAGGCGTAGGAACTGAGGAGCGGAATGAACGACTTTCCGTTGAGTCCCACGCGGCTCATCAGGCGGTCCATGATGAAAGCGGCCCGCGCCATGTAGCCCGTGTTCTCCAGGAGCCCGATGAAGAAGAACAGGATCAGGATCTGGGGAAGGAAGGTGATGATCGTGCCGACGCCGGCGATCGCCCCGTCCGTGATGAGGTCGCGAAGGTCGCCCGGCGCCATGGCGCCCTTCACCCAGTTGGCGAGGCCCGCCACCTGGACCCCGATCCAGTCCATGGGGTATTCCGCGAGGGTGAAGATGCTGAGAAACAGGAGCGTCATCACCGCGCCAAGAACGATCCAGCCCCACAGGGGATGCGTCACCACAGCGTCTATCCGGTCGCTCCGGCTTCGCCCCGCGGGGGCCCCTGCGTGGACGGCATCGGCCGCGAGGAGCCCTATCGCGTCATAGCGCGAGCCCACGAGGGTCCCGGCCCAGTCCATGCCGCCATCGGCCCACCTTTTTTGCCAGACCCGGAGTATTTCGCTCGTCCGTTCGTTCAATGGCGTCGAGCCGGCGACGCGCACCGAATCCTGGTCGGTGAGCAGAAGCAGGGCCTCGGCCCGTGCGATCAAGGGTGATTTCCCCTCGATTCCGGCCAGGGAAGCCTGCAGTTCGGCGACTGCGGGGGCGATGGCGGCGGGGATGTCCCAGGCATGCCGGGAAAGGGGAAGGTCGGGCCGGCTCATCGCCAGCTTGAGCTCGATCAGGCCCTTCCCGTTGACCGCTTCGCAGGCAATCACCGGTATGCCGAGGGCGTGTTCGAGACGGGCGACTCGGACCTCGAGCCCCGCCTCCGCCGCGAGATCCATCATGTTGAGGACGAGGATGACGGGCCGGCCGAGGTCGAGGACCTGGTGGACCAGGTAGAGATTCCGCTCGAGGTTCGTCGCGTCGACGATGCAGAGGATCCGGTCCGGCTGCGGGGTGTCGGCGCGCCGGCCGAGCAGCACGTCGCGGGTGACCGCCTCGTCGGGTGAGCGCGCAGCGAGCGAATAGGTGCCGGGAAGGTCGATCACCGTCAGCGGCAGGCCGTGCTGCGAATACGCCGTTCCGACCTTCTTCTCCACCGTCACCCCAGGGTAGTTGCCCACCTTTTGCTTCAACCCGGTGAGGGCGTTGAAGAGCGTGCTTTTTCCGCAGTTGGGGTTGCCGACGATCGCGTAGACCGGCGAGCGCCCGGAACCGGGGGACTTTGCCGGGGGGCTCATGAGCCTTCGTCCAAGGTCTCGACGAGGACATGGTCGGCCTCGCTCCGGCGGAGCGTGAGGTGGTACCCGCGAACCTTGATTTCCAGGGGATCGCCCAGGGGCGCCGTGCGGACCAGGGTCACTTTCGTGCCCGGGAGGACGCCCATCTCGCGCAGCCGCAGGTAGGCATCGCCCGATTTGGGATAACCGCGGACGACAGCCGATCCGCCGACCGTCAGGTCGGAAAGCTTGAGTTCCACCGGCACATCAGCCTCCACCCCGGATAAGTTCGACGAGGATATGGGCCGCTGTCCGGTCGCTCAGCGCTATGCGCGTCCCGCAGAGCTGGCAGAGCAGGGTCTTTCGGCCCGAGATCTTCTGGATGACGGCCGATTCGCAGAAACCGAGCTCGCGCAGTCGAGAGCAAACATTTGCTTCACCGGCGAGTGCGCAGACGCGCCCGGTCGCCCCAATGGGCAAATCGATCAATGTCATGCGCTTCGGACGAAACGGCTCAAGGGTGGCGGCGGGCATTTAGAGCTCCGGTTTAAAGACGATAATGAATGAGACTCAGTTTCACTTGTCAATAATTTTCCGCAACTCGTGAACCATGAAATGAGGCATTTTTTGCCAAAAACGGCCTATTTTTTGCCATATTTAAGATACTTGACTGTCCGAATGGCATAATTTGCCATCCGATAATTCCGGAGAATTCCGGGTGCTTTAGCCCAAAAACCGCGGGAAAGGCCTACTCCTTTACCGAGTTGAGGACGATTCCAGGCGTGAGCAGCGACGGAAGGATGACCGGATCCTCCCGGTCGGGGAACCATACGAGGTTAAAAGGCACCGCACTCCGATGGTACTTGGCGAGTTCGGCCGTGATTTTCGGATCCTTGTTCGTCCAATCGGCCCTCAGGGTGGCGATGTTCTTGTCGTGGAAGACGCGGAGCACTTCCGGGGAATGGAAAACGAGCCTCTTGTTCGCCTGGCAGGTGGCGCACCAGCGGGCCGTGAAGTCCACGTAGACAATGCGGTGGTCGGCCCGCATTTGGGCGACCGCCTCGGGGCTCCACTTCTCCCAGGCTATGTCGGTTGCGGCGGGCGGGCGGGGCCAGCCGGTCCATGCTCCGATCGCGAGGAACGCCACTGCCGCCCAGATCCCGAGGCGCGCGACCCCGGGCTTCGCTCCTGAAGACTGCCAGCGGCCGTAGGCCCATGCGCCCATTGCCACGAAAACCAGACCGACAATGACCATCAGCAGATCGTTCTCGGCAACCTGGCCGGCCAGGACCCAGATCAGATAGCCGACTGTCCCATACAGGGGAAAGGCCAGCAGCTGCCGGAACGTGACCATCCATTCGCCCGGCCTGGGAAGAATCTTTACGGCCGCCGGGAAGGCCGAGAGGAGCAGATAGGGAGTCGAGAGACCGACTGCGATCGCCGTGAAGATGAGGAATGAATCGACGGTCGAGAGGGCGAGAGCGGCCCCCAGGGCCGGCGCAAGGAAAGGGGCCGAGCAGGGCGTGGCGACCACGGTCGCGAGCATCCCGGTCAGGAGGGATCCGGTCAGCCCGGACTTGGACTGAAGATCCGAACCGATGGACGTGGCCGCGAGGCCGAACTCGAAGACGCCGCTCATGTTGAGGGCGAAGACGAGCATCGCCGCGGCGAGGCCGAAGACGAATGCGGCCGACTGCAGTTGGAAGCCCCAGCCGAGTTGGGCCCCCCCGGCGCGCAGGACGGCAAGGAGCCCCGCCAGCGCCCAGAACGAAATGAGGACGCCCGCGCTGAATGCGAGTCCGTGCGCCACGACCTTGCGCCGCTCGTTTCCCGCCTGGTTCACAAACCCCAGGATCTTGATTCCGATGACCGGAAATACGCACGGCATCAGGTTCAATATCAGGCCGCCTGCGAGGGCGAGGAGGAGGGTCGCGGGAAGGGAGCTTTGTCCGGCGGGGGCTTCCTCCGGGGAGGCAGCGGCAGCCGGCGCCGCTGCCAGTTCCAGAGGGGTGTCGACGCTTAGCCCGCGCAGGGAGCCTCCGGGCAGCCATCCGGATTCGGAGGTGACGACTCCAGTGAGCCGGGATGCGCCGGCGGGGGCATCGATAGCAACCGGAAGGGTGATGACAAAGCCGCCCGAACCGTCGCCTGCGATCACCTGCGGCTGGTCAAAGGCCACCAAGTCATCCTGGCCGAAGAAATGGAGATCGGGTTTTGCGTCGCCCGGGGCTTTCGGGCCGCCCGGGACGAGCGCGAGCTTCACGGCCTGTCCACTCCGGTATGCGCGCGCGGTCCACGCAGGATCCGGGCGCGGCAGGCCGGCGATCACGGAGCGAATTCTGGCGCCCCAATTTGGATCGGGCTCTGCGGGATCCTTCGAGACCGGGAGGGACAGGCTTACGCCAGCGCTGCCGGGCTTGCATACGTCCCGGCACATCAGCCATTCGACAGAGGCCTTGATCTCCGCTGCCTGGGCGAGGCCGAGATCGGCGGGCGGCGTGAGCGTGACGGGCAGGAGCAGGTCGCCGTCGTAGCCGTTCCCGATCACGGCGCCCGTGGCATCCTTGAGCACGCTGGGCGCTGGCCATTGGATGTCCCCGGCCTTCCAGCCCGCGGGAAGGGTCCATTTGATCGATGTCGCGACGCCCGTGCCGGGGTTGATCCAATAGGTGTGCCAGTGCGGCTCGTGCACCAGACGCAGGGCGACTGTGATCGGCTGGCCGGCGTGGACCGAGATATCGGCCGCGACGAGCGAGGCCTTGACCTGGCCGCGCAGGAAGTGGGGCGCAAGCGCGAGCAGCGCAAGGGGAAGCAGACGGAGGCGCCGAAGCTGCATCATGGGAGGGTGGGGATGTTACGGCGGAGAAGCAAACCGGGATGCAATTGGCGCCTGCATGATCCATCCAGGATGCTTGCCCTCCTCCGGCGCCTTCGCATTTCCTACAAACCATGAAAACGCGCATTTTCGGACGATCGGGCCGGGCGGTGGGGGAAGTGGGTCTGGGCACCTGGCAGCTGGGGGCCGGCTGGGGAAACGTGACCGACGATACGGCCATGGCCACGCTGCGCGCGGCTTACGCCGCCGGCACCACGTTCTTCGACACCGCGGACGTCTATGGAATGGGCCGGAGCGAGACCCTGATTGGGCGCTTTCTCAAGGAGACACGGGCGCCGATCTACGTCGCCACCAAGTTCGGGCGATTCAGCCCGCCCGGCTGGCCGCAGAATTTCACGCGGGAAGTCGTGCGGAAGCACACCGAGGCATCCCTCAGCCGGCTCGGGATGGACGCCGTGGACCTCACGCAGCTGCACTGCCTCCCGTTCGACGTCATGCAGCGCGGCGAAATTTTCCAATGGCTGCGCGAGCTGAAGGGCGAGGGCAAGATCCGCGATTTCGGGGCAAGCGTCGAGTCGATGGAAGAGGCGATGGCGTGCCTCCGCCACGAGGGGATCGCCGCCTTGCAGATCATCTTCAATATTTTCCGGCAGAAGCCGATTCACACGCTATTCAGCGAGGCCAAGCGCAAGAATGTCGCCCTCATCATCCGGCTTCCCCTGGCGAGCGGGCTCCTCGGAGGGAAGATGACCAAGGCGACGAAGTTCCCGGCGGAGGATCACCGCAACTTCAACCGCGACGGGCAGGAATTCAACGTGGGCGAGACATTCGCGGGGCTTCCCTTCGAGAAGGGAGTCGAGCTCTCGGACGCACTCAAGCCGCTCGTCCCGGAGGGCATGAGCATGGCCGACATGGCGCTCCGGTGGTGCCTCGATTTCGACGCTGTCAGCGTGATCATCCCCGGGGCGAAGAATCCGGAGCAGGCCGCAGGAAACGCCCGGGCCTCGTCGCTGGCGCACCTCGGCCGCGACCTGCACGCGCAGCTGGCCGATTTCTATTCGAGCGACGTCGCCGCGCACATTCGAGGCGCCTATTGATTGAGCGGCTGCGTATTCGACGCGCCCGCCGCGATCCACTGCTCGATAAGCTTGATCTCGTCGGCGCTCGGCGGGTTTTTCCCGTTGCCCGGCATCGAATCATCATCGTCGGGCGGAAGGGTGATCCGCCTGTAGAGTTCGATCTTCTGGGGGTGCCACGGCACCACTTCGGCGCCGTTTTCGCCGCCGCGCATCAGCCATGCGTACGTATCGAGCCGGAAGCCACCCTTGACCTTCTTTTCACCATGGCAGGAGATGCAGCTTCGCTTGAATATCGGCGCGATGCGGGTGCCGTAAACAGTCGGTTCTCCCGTGGGCGCCCCCTCTTCGAGCGGTGCCGGGTTTATCGGGATGGGAATGCGCAGCCAGACGCGCAGGCGTCGGGGCATGTGGTCGGTGAGGAAGGTTTCCCCATGGGTGAGCTGCCCGCCCTGGTGGCCCGTCCAGGCCATCAGGACGACGGTGGCGACGAGCAGGGGGCCGTAGATGAAGAGAAACCCCGGCCATTTCTGGAAGTCGGCTGAAAAAGCGCGGCGCACCCACGCCGCGACCAGGCAAAGCGCCGAAAGCGCCACGCCGCACCACATGTGGCGGATGACGAGGGGGCCGGAATAACCTCCATGGTGCGCCAGGAACCAGCCATCGAGAGCGGAGATGATGGTCGCCGCCGCCGCGAAATTCAGGACGAAGCCGGCCGCATTGCGCAGGTCGTCGCGGCGACCGAAGGCCCCCGCAAGCTCGAGGACCGGCACGAGGACGATGAGCCCGATCGGAACGTGGACGAGGATCGGGTGGAAGCGCCCCAGGAATTGGGCGAGGCTCGCGTACTGCCGGCCGGTTGGCGGCTGCAGCCACGCCAGCGCCGCGAGGGCTGCGACGAGGAGAACGCCTGACCAGCGCCAGGGCTGGCGGAAGAGGAGCTTACCGAAGGACACGGCTACCGGACGATGCTTGTCGTCCGGCGGCCATTGTCCAACGAACAATCAGGCGGCCCTTCAGGCCTCGAAGGCGGGCAGAACCTTGTCGATCCGCACCTTGTCGAGGCGCGCGTAGAGCGGAACGCCCGTGTCGTGCGGGAGGGTGACCTCGCCCTGGATCAGCGGCTGCGCATAGCGCAGGAACTGGAAATTCATGCTGACGTTGTCCTCGTTGATCCACTCGCGGGGGAGCTTCTTTACCCCGTTCGCTATCTCGCTCAAGGGGGCGAGACCGGTCTCGCAGGTGTAGTGGTCGCTCTCGCCGCGGACCAGGGTCACCATCTTGTCGGTTTCGCCTCCGACGGCCGCGCGGACCGCCGCCTGGCCGGCCATGAAAGCCTCGTCGACGTCGGTCTTCGACGCGCAATGGGCCGCGGCGCGCTGGGCGAGGCCCGGGCGGGCGACGCGCACCTTGGCGCTGGGAATCGCGGCCTCGATGATCTCCGCGAGCGCCTCGCCGGCGCCCCCGAGCTTGGCGTGGCCGAAGGCGTCGGTGGCGGCATCGGCCGCGAGATAATTGCCGTCCGAGTCAACGAGCCCCTCGGCAACGACGATCAGGCAGTATTTTTCGCGCTTGAGCACCCGGCGGACGTCCTCGAGGACCTTTTCCTGGTTGAAGGGGACCTCGGGCAGGAGGATGAGGTGCGGCGGATCGTGGGGATGGTCGCGGCGCTTCGCCAGCGAGGCTCCGGCGGCGATCCAGCCCGCGCTGCGGCCCATCGCCTCGACGATCGAGACGAGGTCGCCCTGGCCCATCGCCTCGTTGTCGCAGGCGATTTCACGGACGGTCGTGGCGAGATACTTGATGACGCTGCCGTAGCCGGGGCAGTGGTCGGTGCCGGCGAGATCGTTGTCGATCGTCTTTGGAACGCCGACGACGCGAAGCTCGTAGCCCTGCTCGTGGGCGAGCTTCGAGATCTTGTCCGCGGTGTCCTGGGAGTCGTTGCCGCCGATGTAGAAGAAATAGCGGATGTTGTGCGCCTTGAAGACCTCGAGCACGCGCTCGAAATCCTGCGTCTTCTTGAGCTTGTAGCGGCACGTGCCCAGGGCCGCGCCGGGCGTGTGGCGCAGGGCGCGGATCTGCTGCTGCGACTCGGCCGCGAGATCGATCAGGTCCTCCTGAAGGATCCCGAGGACGCCGTTCAGGCCTCCATAGATCTCCTCCACGCAGGAATGGTTGAGGGCCTCGGCGATGATGCCCGCGACGCTGGCGTTGATGACAGCGGTGGGGCCGCCGGATTGGCCCACCAAGACATTTCCTACGAGTTCAGCCATGAGAGTAGAGATAAGGGAGTTCGAAAAAACGTGAAGGGTCAGGAAAGCGCACCGCGGGCGGTGGAGGCAAACGAAAATTACAACAACCGGCCGGGCCGGTAGTCCCCGGCGCCTTTGAAGCGCCG
The DNA here is from genome assembly GCA_964547325.1 of uncultured Opitutaceae bacterium. Lineage (GTDB taxonomy): Bacteria > Verrucomicrobiota > Verrucomicrobiia > Opitutales > Opitutaceae > Palsa-1447. Next base: position 27,753 of record CAZJNA010000031.1, read on the forward strand.
TGCCAGCGGTTTAACCTCGGTGACGAACGCGTCCACCTGCTGCGGGGCGGACCCGACAAACCGGGCCTGGTCCGCCAGGATGGCCTGCAGCGCCTTCTTGCCCAGTCCGATGCGCCGGTCTCCGGCGAGCCTGCCGAGGAGGTCGGCATCGCCGCCCCCGTCGCGCAGCGCCTTCGCCGCGGCCAGCGAATGCTCCTTGATCGCGCCGTGCGCCGTCTCGCGGCCGGCGCCGTTCTTGACGGACTCCATAAGAATCGTGGTCGTGGCCAGGAACGGCAGATTTCTCTCGTTCTCCGCGAGGACCGCCGCCGGGAAGACCTCCATCTGCCGAAGGACCGTGATGAAGGTGTCGAGCAGGCCGTCCATCGCGAAGAAGGCATCGGGGAGCGCGACGCGGCGGACGACGGAGCAGGAGACATCGCCCTCGTTCCACTGGTGGCCGGCGAGGCCGGCTGTCATCGTCACGTAACCGCTCAGGATCGTCGAGAATCCGCCGATGCGCTCGCAGTTGCGGGCATTCACCTTGTGGGGCATCGCCGAGGAGCCGACCTGGCCGTCCTGGAAACCCTCGGTGACGAGGCCCGCTCCCGCCATGAGCCGGAGCGTGATCGCAAAACTCCCCGCCGCCGCCCCGAGCTGGTGCAGGGCCGAGACCACCTCGAAATCGAGGCTGCGGGGGTAGACCTGGCCCACGGCGCCCAGAGAAGCCCGGAATCCGAGATGCTTGAGGACGCGCTCCTCGAGGCTCGCCACCTTGTGGGCCGCGCTGCCGAGAAGCGTGAGCTGGTCCAGCTGCGTTCCGACCGCGCCCTTCAGGCCGCGCACCGGATAACGGGCGATCAATTCGTCGATGTGCTCGAATCCGAGGAGAAGCTCCTGGCCGAACATCGCCAGGCGCTTGCCGAGCGATGTCGGCTGCGCGGGGACGTTTTGCGTGCGGCCCGTGATCAT
>CAZJNA010000032.1:0-28107 GCA_964547325.1 uncultured Opitutaceae bacterium
GGACCGTCGGATCTGGAGTGAGAGACTTGTCGCTGGTCGTCGGCAGCGAATAGGGGAAATCGCCTTCCAATTTGACTGAAAGGTTTGTCGACATATCGGGCTCGTCCGGCTTATCCGGGGCCGCCGTTGCGCTTGCGACCGACAGAACGAGAAGCGCCATGCGAAACTTCATACAATCGCCTTCTTCGCCGGTGGTTAGCCTGTCACAGGGGGTAGGGGATCGCGCCACGGCACTTGGAGATTCCTGTGAGTAGGGCTCATTGCGAAATGTTCCGCGCATATGCGGTTGGGGCGCGCGAAGATTGATTTACTTCAATTACCGGCAACGTTTCCGGGGACGATCATGGAAAACCTAGACGACGAACAGTGCCACGCCTGCGCCGAACATGGCCGCGATGGTCAGGAGGACGACGATGCGGCACATGCGGGAACTGGGCTGCCGGTTCATGATTTTAGAGTCTGTCGCCACGAGATAGATCCCGATAAGGAGAAACGGGGCCAGGAGCCCGTTGATGACCGCCGTCCAGTAGAGGGTTTTGATCGGCGACAGCCCCAGGAAATTCATGACGATGCCGACCGCGATCGAGAGGATGAGAACAGCGTAAAATTCGTGGGCTCCCTCGTACGGTTCGTCCAGTCCCTCGGGCCAGTCGAAAGTCTCCGCAAAGGCATAGGCCGCGGAGCCTGCGAGGGTAGGAATCGCAAGGCATCCAACGCCGATGATCCCGAGGGTGTACAGCAGGGTCGCAAGCGAACCGGCGAGCGGCCGCAAGGCCTCCGCCGCCTCCTTTGTCGTCGTGATTTGGGTGATGCCGTGCTGATGGAGCGTCGCGGCGCAGCAGAGGATGACGAAGAACATGACGAGGTTGGAAAAGAATGTCCCGAGCCCGACGTCGATCTTGCGATTCAGAATCTCGTCCGAGGTCGCTCCGTAGCGCTTGACGATCATCCGGCGGCCCTTCGCCTGCTCCTCCTCCACTTCCTGCGCCGCCTGCCAGAAGAAGAGGTAGGGGCTGATGGTTGTGCCGAGGATCGCCACGATCGTTCCCCAGGATTCGCGATCCTTCGGCCAGCTCGGCACGATGGTATCGTGGAGAACGCCGGCCCAGTTGGGCCGGGCGATGAAGGCGGTCAGGATGTAGGCCCCGAGGCTCAGGACCAGCCACCTCAGGACGTCCGCTATCTGGTGGTAGCGGAACTTCACGGTGACGAACGCGATGACGACGCCGAAGACGATGACGAATAGATGCGAATTCAGACCGGTCAGGAGCTCCGCCGCGTCGGCCATGCCGGAAAGGTCCGCCCCGACATTGATCGTATTCGCGGCGAGGAGCAAAACGACGAAGGCGATGCAGACCACGCGCGGAACCTTCTTCCGCAATCCGCTCGCCAATCCCTCGCCGGTCACCATCCCGATTCTCGCGCACATCATCTGCACGGCGCCCATGAGCGGCCAGGTGACGAGCGACGTCCATAAGAGGCGGGTGCCGAGCTGCGCACCCGCGATAGAGTAGGTGGCGATTCCGGACGGATCGTCGTCGGCTGCGCCTGCGATCACGCCGGGGCCCATGAGGCGGAGGATCCGCGTGACGACGCCGATCGGACGCTGTTTTGGATCCGGCGAACTCATGCAGTTATTCCGGACGGACGATGCGGCTCGGAGCCCGACCGCGCTAGCGCCGGCTCAGCCGGTTGAAAAGCCAGACGCCGAGGCAGACGAAGGCCACGTTCGGCACCCAGAGGAGCAGGTCGGGCCGGTACTCGGGATGATGGTCGAGCCATCCGACCATCACGGTGAGAAAGTAGTAGGTGAGGGCGAGCAGCACGGCCAGCCCGAGGTTGGCGCTCGTTTCCCTGCGTGAAACCGTGATGCCCAGCGGAACGCCGACGAGCGCGAAGGAGAGGATGGCGAATGCCGTCGTGAACTTTTCCTGGATCGTCAGCGCCACCTTCATCTTCGCTCGGGCCAGGTCGCCCTGCGTGTCCTTCAGGGCCTGCTTGAGTCCGGGCTCCCCGCTGAGTTCGCTGTAGGTCATCCACGGAAGCTTCTGCCGAATGACGACGCGCCCGAAGATGCTGTCGAGGGACAGGGGGATCGGGTCGGACAGGTCGAAGGTCGCGATGGCGGGCGATTGGGAAAAGTCCTCGGGCGCCTTTGGGTCGACCGTCTGCACCTGGGCGTTGGCGAGGACGACGATGATCTGGTTTGTCTTCGCGTCGTAGTCCACGCGCCCCGAGGCCGCGCGCAGGAAGCGTATGGCCCGATGGTCCGAATCGAGCTGCCAGAGCCAAAAGTCCTTGAGGCCGTCCTTGTCCTTGGCGCCGATGTAGAGCACGTAGCCCGGGAATTCCCGGATGAAGGTCCGGGGAACGATGAGGTTCAGGGGATTGGCGTGCATCGCCGCGTTCAGATCCCGGTCGTAGACCACCCGGGCTCGGGGCATCCACTGGAAATTGACCCAGAGGCCCAGGGTCGCGCAGAGGAGGGCCAGTATGAAGATCGGCCGGGCGATCCGAGGCATCCCGATCCCGGCCGATCGCATGGCGGTGATCTCGCTGTCGGCCGAAAGCCTCCCCAGCGTCAGCAACACCCCGGTGAGGATCCCCATGGGGAGCGCATACGACGCCACGAACGGGAGGAGCAGGGCGGTCAGCCAGACGAACTTGAGGAGCGGCAGCTGCCCCGCGAGGAGGGGCCCGATCAGGTCGCGCAGGAGATTCCCGAGCATGAGGACGAACGCGAGCAGCATGACCGCCCCTGCGCAGCTCACGAGGACGCTCTTGAAGATGTGGCGGTCGAGGAGATTCACGGACGAGGGCGGAAAGGGGAAAGCGGAACTCGGAGGGGCGCTGGGCTCAGGATGGGATGCTCGATCCGCCTAGCCGAGGCCTAAATCGAATTGGGCCGCCCCCTCGGTTCCGGGCTCCGGCGGCAGCAGGCAGGACTCGTTGTCGAAGGCCGTGCTGTTGACGCGCGTGCCGACCCGCATGGCCGCAAGCGATCCGTTGGGCGCCGGGCCGAGAAGGGGCTCCATATCCTCCGGCCGGGTCGCGCGCGGGTCCAGCCATCGGTCGAACTGATCCCGCAGCAGGATGACGGGCATCCGGTGGTGTATGGGCCGCATCACCGCATTCGGCTCGCTGGTGATGACGGCGCACGTCTCCAAATGGGTACCGTCCGGCAGGCTTCGGCTCTCCCAAATCCCTGCCAGGCAGAAGGGCTGCGAGCCGGGGCTTCGGAAGAGCCAGGGAAGCCGGGCCTTGCCGATCTTCTCCCACTCATAGAATCCGCTCGCTGGCAACAGGCAGCGCCGCGTGCGAAACGCATCCCGGAATGATGGTTTGGACGCGAGGGTCTCGGCCCGGGCATTTGGCCGGCGCTCCGATCCCGGTGAAGCCCATGCCGGAATCAGGCCCCAGTTCAGCCGGGCGATCTCCAGGCCGGTGCCCGCCGGTGCGGCACGCACGGCCGGGATCAATTGCCCTGGCGCGAGGTTGAAGCGCGATGCAAATTCCGCCGGCGGCTCGAGGCCCAGCTTGTGGACGATTTCCGCAAGATGCTCCTTCAGCAGCACGTAGCGGCAGCACATGACTGGAGAAGGGTAAGGAACGCGGGCCGAACGCCAGCTTGAAGGTTTGCCTCGGCACTTTGGGCCGCCGATCCTGTCGCACTTCGGCCATGCGAATCCCCTCCTGCATCCTCCTTCTGGCAGTCCTCGGCGTTTCCCTCGTGCCGGTGCGCGCCGAAGAGGGGGAGACATTGCCCGAGCGCCAGCTGAAACTGATCGCCGAGCGCCAGCGCAGCCTCCTGGAGGATGCGGCAAAGCAGGGGGAAAAACTCGACAGCGAGAGCCTTCGTTCGCAATTGCAGGAGATAGTCCACGAGTACGAGATCTTGTTGCAGGAGAATCCGAAATTCGCGGCCGGCTACGCGGCCGAGGGGTATCTCATGAGCAAGGTCGGCATGCGCAAGGAGGCCGTGGGTCTTATGCTCAAGGCGAACCAGCTCGATCCGGATATTCCCCTGGTGAAGAACCAGATCGGCAACTACCTCGCCGAGGAGGGAAAGCCGCTCGAGGCCGTCAATTATTTCATCGCGGCCATCAAGCTCGAGCCGAACGAGCCCCTGTACCACTACCAGCTGGGGACGCTCCTGCACGAGGCCCGGGACGACTTCCTGAAGAGCGGGGACTGGACCCGCGCCTCGCTCGACCACGCGGAGCACGAGGCGTTTCGGCGCGCCGCCGAGCTGGCGCCCGATCGGATAGAGTTCACCTACCGGTACGCGGAATCCTTCTACGACATGCCCCAGCCCGATTGGGACCAGGCCCTCAAGGTCTGGGGCCAGCTGGAGGAGAAGGCACCGAGCGCGATTGAGCGGCAGACCATGCGGATCCACGCCGCCAACATCCTGATCAAGCAGGGAAAGTTCGACTACGCGACGACCCTCCTGAACACGGTGAACGAGCCGGCCCTGCAGGAACAGAAGCAAAAGCTGATTGCGCAGATCGCCGAAAAAGCGAAGAAGTGACCGCGATTTTCCGCGGCATGTCACTCCTGGATAGATTGGAACGAGCCTTCGGGCGCTTCGCCCTTCCGGGCCTCTCCCTGTACCTCGTCATCGGGCAGGTCGGCGTCTATCTGCTCGGGGCGCTCGAGCGGCTTAACCTGGGTCTCCTCATCCTAATCCCGGAATTCGTGCTTCACGGGGAGCCCTGGCGGCTCGTGACGTTCCTCCTGGTTCCGCCGCCCGTCAGCCTTCTCTTCATAGCCTTCGCCTGGTGGTCATTCTACTTTATGGGCAGCGCCCTCGAGTAATATTGGGGCGCGTTCCGCTACAATCTCTTTCTCCTGGTCGGTTACCTCCTCACGGTCGGACTCGCGTTCATCGAGCCCGGGGCAGTCGTGAGCAATTCGTTCCTGGCCGGCTCGGTGTTCCTGGCCTTCGCCTTCTTGAACCCCGACTTCGAGATGATGCTTTTCCTCATCATCCCGATCAAGCTTCGCTGGCTTGCGCTCTTTGCCTGGGCGACCTACGCCGTGTCCTTTGTCATGGGCTCCTGGCCGGCTCGGCTGCAGATTATCGCGGCCGTCGGGAATTTCTTCATCTTTTTCGGCCGCGACCTCTGGCAGGCGGCGGGAGTCATCAGGCGCAGGCGGGCGCTCGATGCGGCGGCGACCTTCGCGCGCGAATCGAGCGGAAACGAGCCGCGCCACCGCTGCCGCGTCTGCGGAAAGACCGACCTGACCGATCCGAACCTCGACTTCCGCTACTGCTCGAAATGCGCGGGCGCGGTGTGCTTCTGCCCGGAGCACATCTTCAATCACGAGCACGTGCGTGAAGAGTAAAGGCCCGACCCTTGGCGAATGGCTGGGCCGGGCCGAGGAATCCTATGCGGAGGCCGGCGCCGCGCTCGGGCAGATCGCCACGAACGCGCACGACGAGGCGCTCTATCTGCTCCTGCGGACGCTCGAACTTCCGCTGACGAGCGATGCTCGCGTGCTCAAGCGGCGGCTTTCTCCTGCGGAGGAGAAGCGGCTCGACGCCGTGCTCCATCGCCGCCTCGTGGACCGCGTTCCCGCGGCTTACCTGACGCGCGAGGCCTGGCTCGGAGGGCACCGCTTCTACGTGGACGAGCGGGTGATCATCCCGCGGAGCTATTTTGTTGAGCTGTTCGAAGGGGTCAGGCGGCCTGACCCCGTTCGCATCGCCGACGTCTGCACCGGCTCCGGCTGTCTCGCCATTCTGCTCGCGCACCGGTTTCCGGGAGCCCTTGTGGACGCGATCGATCTTTCCCCCCAGGCGCTCGAGGTCGCGGCGATCAATATCCGCTCCCATCGCCTCGGAAAGCGCGTCCGGCTCCATCGAAGCGATGTATTCGATGACGTGCCTGCCGCCGCCTACGACCTGATCGTCAGCAATCCGCCGTATGAACCGAGCGGGATCATGGCTGGACTGCCCCCTGAGTTTAAGCACGAGCCGAGGATGGCGCTCGATGGGGGCGCCGACGGGCTCGACGTCGTTCGCAAGCTTGTTGACCAGGCGAGGACCCTGCTCAGGCCGGGCGGCCGGCTTTTGATTGAAGTCGGGGGCCTCCGGAAGGCGATCGACCGGGAATTCAAATCGCTGAAGCCGCGATGGCTCAAGACGGCCGACAGGTCGGACTGCGTCTGTGAAATCAAGGGGCCAGGTTGATAAAGTTGACGTCTCCGAGCCTCGGGGACGTCAACTTTATCAACCTGACCCCTTCATTTTGTCAGATCGTACAGCGCGTACCCCGCCAGCAGATTCGGGAAGATCGGGCAGGGCGTCTTCCAGTCGCCCAAGAGGTGCACGCGGCGCGTGACCCGGATGTTCTTCTCGCGGCAGAAGGCCTCGAAATCCGCGATGCTCAGGGGATTCGCCGGGCGGCTCTCGTGCCACTCGGTCGTGTAGACGGCGTTGCGCAGCTTGCGGCCCTGGAACAGTGCGTAGAGCCGGTTCTTCCAGAAGCCGTGGTTCACGAAGCCGACGGTCAGGGCGCGCCCGGCGCGCAGCGCCTCGAGGATGACCTCGGCGGGCCGGTTGAGCTCCTGCACGGTCCGCGAACAAATCACCCGGTCGAAGTGCTTTTCTGGGAAGGCGTGGAGAAAGGCCATCATGTCCCCCTGGTATGCGGTCACGCCCCGGCGGACGCAGGCGGCGATCCTCTCGAAATCCAGATCCACCCCGACCCCCGAGACCTGCTTTGTCTGCAGGAGGTAGTCGAGGAGCTCCCCGCGGCCGCAGCCGAGGTCGAGGACGCGCGCGTCCTTTTCGACCCATTCGCCGATGATCCTCATGTCCACCGTGCGTTTCTCGATGCGCTTGCTCATGGGGATCAGATCGTGAATTCGAACGCCACGGACTCGCGCTCGAGGAAGCCGCGGACGAGCCCATAGAGCTCCGGGCTCTGCAGGAGGAAGGAATCGTGGCCGAGGTCGGTCGCGAGCTCGGCGTAGCTGGCCCGCTTGCCCGACCGGAGGAGGGCGAGGGCGACCGCCCGGTTCTGTTCCGGGGGAAAGAGCCAGTCGCTGGCGAAGCCCACGACGAGCGACTCGGCGTGCACCGGCGCGAACGCCTGCTCGAGCGAGCCGTAGGCCTGCTCGAGATCGAACTCATCGAGCGCGCGGGAGATGTACAGGTACGAGTTGGCGTCGAACCGGTTGATGAAGCTCTGCGCCTGATGGCGCAGGTAGCCCTCGACCTCGAACTGCGGATCGAGGGTGTAGGCGTCCGCCGCGGCGGTGTCCTTCTTCCTCCGGCCAAACTTCCGGTCCATCGAGGCGTCGCTCACGTAGGTGATGTGCGCCATCATCCGCGCGATTGCCAGGCCGACGCGGGGGCCGCCGTCCCGCGGATAATCCCCGTGGTTCCAGGCGGGATCCTGCATGATGGCCTGCCTGCCCACCTCGTTGAACGCGATGGCCTGGGCGCTCTCGCGGGCCGTCGTGGCCATGGCCAGGACGCGGCGGACGAGGTGGGGAAATTCGATTGCGGAGAGGAGCGCCATCATCCCGCCCATCGAGCCGCCGATGACGGCGTGCAGCTCCGCGATTCCCAGGTGGTCCAGCAGCAGCTTCTGGGCGTGGACCATGTCGCGGATCGTGACGAACGGGAAGCTGCTTCCGTAGGGCCGCCCCGTCGCGGGGTCGATTGACGAGGGCCCGGTCGAGCCCTGGCAGCCGCCGAGGACATTCGCGCAGACGACGTAGAAACGGCGGGTGTCTACGGCCTTTCCCGGCCCGATCAGGTTGTTCCACCACCCGGGCTTCCGATCCTCCGGCGAATGCCATCCCGCGCAGTGGTGGTCGCCGCTCAGGGCATGGCAGATCAGGACCGCATTGGTCCGGGTGGCGTTGAGCGTCCCGTACGTCTCGTAGCGGAGCGTGAAGCCGGAGAGCGCCTGGCCGTTCTTCAGGGTAAAGGGATGCGCGTGGACGAAGTCACGGGACTGCACGAGCCCGACGTCGCCCTCCGCGAGGTGGCGCGGCGCTGAGTCGGCGGCCGGGGGTATGTCGACGTCGTCGGTCACGAGCCCGTTAAAAATCACCAATCAACCCCCGAGGCAAGGGCGGCAGAGCCGTATGACGCGGCGGCTCAGGCGTGCGCCAATGCGGCGACCGCCTCGTCGATCTCCTCGTTGGAAAAGACCTGTTGGACATCGTCCAGCTCTTCGAGGCCGTCATGGAGTTTGATGAGGGATCTTGCGACCTCGGGATCCGAGACGGGGACCGTGCTCGTTGGAATATGGGCGATTTCCGCGTTCTCGGGCTTGATCCCCTTCTCCTCCAGGGCATGCGCGACCTTGTCGAAGGCGTGGACATCGCAGCGCACCTCATAGCCGTCATCCGTCGCGAGGACGTCGTCGGCGCCGACGGCGAGGGCGATCTCCATCAGCGCGTCCTCGCCCGTCGCCTCCTTGGCGATCAGGAACTGGCCGGCATGGAGGAACTGGAATGCGACTGCGCCGGCGCCCGCAAGGTTTCCTCCAAACTTGGTGAAGACGCTCCGCAGTTCCGAGGCGGCCCGGTTCTTGTTGTCGGTTGTCACCTTGATGATCATCGCCACGCCCCCGGGGCCGTAGCCTTCATAGGTGATCTCCTCGAAGACGACGCCCGGCAGCTCCCCGGTGCCCTTCTTGATGGCCCGGTCCAGGTTCTCCGCCGGCATATTGGCATCGCGCGCCTTCATGAGCATCGTCCGGAGCCGCGGATTCATGGCCGGGTCGCCGCCCCCGGATCGCGCCGCGACCGTGATGTCGCGCGAGAGCCTGCTGAACAGCTTGCTCCTGCGCGGATCCTTGACCGCCTTGATTCGTTTGACCTTAGCCCACTTGCTGTGACCGGCCACGGGGGAGAAGAGGCTATTTCTTCTTGGCGGGAGTGACGTTCTTCATGGCCTTGCCAGCGGCCTTTCCGTCCTGGCCCTTCGCATGGGTCGGATCGCCGTCGTCCCTGAGCCGGTTCACGAACATCTGCTGGCCGATCATGAAGAGGCCGTTTGTCGTCGAATACAAGGCGAGCGCGCAGGAATAGCTGTAGCAGATCGCCATGAAGAAGAGCGGCGTGAACTTCATCATCCGGGCCTGGGCGTTGTCCACCGTCGGCTGCGGCGTGAGGCGCATCTGGTAGAACGTCGTCGCGCACAGAAGGATCGGCAGGATGTTGAGGTCGATCGACCCGAAGAAGGGTATATGGCCGTTGCCGAAGGTCAGGATCGTGTCCGGAGCCGAGAGATCCTTCGCCCACAGGAAGGGAGCGAACCGGAGTTCGGGTGCGCTGCGCAGCATCCCGAAGAAGCCCCAGAAGAAGGGCAGCGTCATAAGCATCGGGATGCAGCCGCCCAGGGGGTTGATCTTGTGCTTCTTGAAGACCTCCATCGTCGCCGTCTGGAGCTTCTGCGGGTTGTCCTTGAATTTCTCGCGGAGGACCTTGAGCTCCGGCTGGATCTTCTGCATCCGCCGGGCGGACCGCGCGGCCGGAATCGTGAAGGCCATCATGGCCGTCCGCAGGAGAAGGGTCGTGACGATGATCGCCATGCCCCAGCTCGGCACATGGGCGTGCACCCACGTCATCAGGGTGAGCAGGATCTCGCTGAAGAACTTGAAGAAGCCGAACTGCAGGACCTTGTCCTGGTCCGCCTTGAAGACGTCGGGATTGGCGAGCCGGTGGTACTCGTTGGGGCCGGTGTAGAAGCTGGCACCCAGCGTCGTTGCGGTGTGAGGGGCAAGGGCCGGTACGACGAGCTCCGCGGCCACGGAGACGCCATATGCGTTTCGCGCATCGTCCGGCAGGGCGCCGAAGAGCTTGACCCGCCGGATCACGATTCCGGTGCCGGGCAGATCGGGCGTTAGGATGGTGTTGAAGAACCGGTTCTTGACGGTGGCCCAGGCGACGGACGCCTTGTCCTCGATCAGGGGTGTGGCGCCATGGGCATTGAGCCCAAAGAACCCATTGCTGCTTTCCAGGCTGGAGCGCAGGACGAAGGTCTGGTTCTTCCCGTCGGAGTAACCCGCGGCCAGCTGCTGGCCGAGGTCGAGGAGATCCGTCGGCGCCGCCGTGCCGAGCGACACGGCGACCGGCATTGCGGGGATCTCCTTTTCAGTGAGGTTGCGGAAGGTGGTCTCGGACCTGATCTCGTAGGGATCGGTGCTGCCAACCTCGCTTGGGGACAGGACATAGCTGCGCGTGACCTCGATGTGGCCGTGCAGCACCGCGCGGTAGGTGACCTGGTTCGCGGATTGGGAGACGAGCTGAAAGCGGGTCGAACGGTCCAGACCCGGAAGATCGACGAACGCCAGCATCGGGTCCGAATGCAGCCGGTTCAGGACAAAGGGATCGGGGCTTTGGAGCGCCGCGGGATATTTCTTCAGGGACACGTCCCTGACCGCTCCGCCAAAGTCCGTGAAATGCGCCTGGATAAAGTCGTTCTCCAGCGTGATCGTCGTGGCTCCGTCTTGATCCGGCGTGGCCGGGGCGAAGGTGGTCTGTGACTCTGCCGCCAGGACGTTTGTCGGGCTTGGCGCCACGCCCGGCGAGCGGGGAGCAGTGGACTGTTCCGCCTGGGCAACCGCCTGTCGGACCTCCGCGGGCGCAGCCGCCCGCCGGGAATTCTTGGCGCCTATCCAGATGCAGACGAATGCCGCGATTATGAAAAGGACCCCGATGACTGTATCTCTTTTAAACACGAGTGAGTTGGGAAGGTTTTTGAAAATCAGGCGGTCATCCGGGTGCAATCGATCTTGGCCGCTGGAACCGGGTCATGGCCGCCGGGGTGGAAGGGCGTGCACTTGACGATCCTGCGGACGGCCAGCCAGGTTCCGGCGAGCGGCCCATGTGCGCGGATCGCCTCCCCAGCATAGTGCGAGCAGGTCGGTGCGAACCGGCAGCCGCAGCCGGGACCGAACAGGGCCGGCAGGAAGGGCGAGACCTCCCGCTGATAGAAACCGATGGAAGCAAGCAGCGCCCGCGCAGGGAGATTGGCGGATTGATCAGCCATTGGCGGCGGTGGGCGAGTTCCGCCCGCAGGTTGCCACAAAGGTCTTTTCGAGGTCCGCGAACGCCCGGCGGTTCACGGCCGCGCGAGCGACGATCAGCCAGTCGCAGCCGGGCGGAAGGGCGTTCTGATGCCGGCGAAAAATCTCGCGGAGGCGGCGCTTCGCGCGGTTGCGCCGAACGGCGCCCCCGACTGCGGCGATCGAAGCGACCACGGCCGCTCGGCCGCTCGTGCCGCCGGCCTCATCGGGCTTCCTGTCCCTGCGCCACACGGTGAATGCGCGGCAGTCCAGGCGCTGGCCTTGTTCCCGAGCCGCGCGGATGTCGGCCTGGCGGCGCAAGTGTTGCTCCGGACGAAAACGCATGTTCGGTTGGAACCAGCTCGCCGATCCGGCCCCCCCGGGCCGAGGTCGTCAGACGACCGTCAGGCGTTTGCGGCCCTTGAGCCTCCTGGAACGGAGGACTTTGCGGCCGCCCCGGGTGGCCATGCGGGCGCGAAAACCGATTTTGCGGGCGCGTTTCTTGCGGTGCGGGCGAAAGGTGGGTTGCATGAGATTAAGCCGTTAAGAGGTTACGGAAGTGCCTCAAGGGGGGGAGGGTGTCAAGCCAGCGCGGACAGGGGTAGTGTGTCATTTTGCCGGGAGCATGCCCCCCATCGTCGGTGCTGCCAATTCCCGGACCGCCGCCAACACCGGCCGCCAAGATCCGCCGGCCAGTTGCCGGCCGGATGGCGGCCCGGAGGCGTCGGATTCAGGCAGCAACTCCTCTGGAGGAGCATGCTCCCGGCAAAATGATGCACTACCCGGACGGGGGGTTATGGCTGGAGTGTACGCCCGGCGGAGCGAATACTAGCGCGAGGGACGAAGGATCCGCTTCCAGAAGGAAAAATAGATATCGCGCGGAGTCCTGAGCAGCGCAATCGCGTGCAGGACACGAGCGGGTGCATAGTAATACCACAAGGAACTGAGAGTCGGCACGATGGCTTTGGCCGAGCGTCCGATCATAAGCACCAGGCGGAAGGCGCAAACAATCGGCGAAAATGCCACGGCAACCCACCAGAACCGTCGTTGGCGACTGGAGCCGAGCCTGGGCACATGCGTGGGGTATCTATGGAGCACCAGTTTCTTCTACGGCACGGCGGGCCCTTGTCTGAAAATGTATTGTTGGGGCGGAAGCACTTTTTGCCCTTTAGTCCGGGCGAGGCGCTAGATGGCTGACCCGGCGCATTGTGTCATGGCTGCATTTTCCGCTTGCCCGACGATAACCCGTAGGACATCCCAACATCTGATTGATGAAGGACTTCTGCCAGGCCAACTACCCTTCGGCTGCGAAACACGCGGTCATGGCTGGGCATTGGCGCAGCCCAGCGGGTCGGCGATGGCGACGCGATTGAACGCGTCGGTCAGCCTACGCTGACCTGATTCCGCCGAACCCGACTCATCCCGAGTCGGGTTTTTTGTTGGTTTTATCCTCTCCCTCCCCGCCATGTCCTCCATTTCCAATCCTTCCGAACTGCAAGTCACCGGTGTCGCCTTTTTCGGCCGCACCTTCGCTGAATATTCGAGTTTCTTCGACCTCGCTCCCGCCGCCCTCGTTGGCCGGCGCATGCTCGACGTCGCCGCCGGACCGTCGTCTTTCACGGCGGAGGCGCGAAGCCTGGGCATCGATGCCGTGGCCGTGGACCCGCTCTACGGCCTCTCCTGTGAGGCACTCGCAGCCTACGTCCAGATCGATTACGCCCGGATGATCGCGGAGATGAGGCGAAAGCCCGAGCTCCTTCGATTCCGACATTATACCTCAGTCGATGCAGCCGAAACTGACCGGCGGGCGGCTGCGGCCCGCTTCTTATCCGACTACCCTGTGGGTTTCGCCCAGAGCCGCTATGTGGCAGGCGCGCTCCCGCAGCTGCCGTTTGCGGACGGCGCCTTCGACCTGGTTCTCTGCGCCCATCTGCTGTTTCTCTATGCGAGGCAATTCGACTTCGCGCAGCATGTCGCAGCTTGCCGCGAACTCGTGCGGGTGAGCGCAGGCGAAGTCCGGATCCATCCGATTTGCGGACTCGGGGGGAAGCTGTATCCCGAACTCCCCCGGTTGCTGGACGAGCTCGCTCTGATCGGCATCGAGGGCACCGTCATCGAGACGGACTATGAGTTCTTCGCCGGGACCCGCGCCACCCTGGTCCTGAAGGCCGCAATGACCCGGAATGCCGAATCGATAGTCATCCGTAGGGAGGACCCCTTTGGGAAGACTGCCGCCGACCTGATAGCGGAAGTCGTAGCATTTCTTGCTGGGCGTTATCCGGAGCTGGCGGATGCGTGCGCTATGTCCTTTCATCCTGACGACGTTGTGGTGTCTCGCAGCGGATTTTTTGTCGCCTATCTCGGAGGCCGGCCCGTCGGATGCGGTGCCCTTCGCCCGCTGGATGACGAGACGGTTGAGATCAAACGAATGTACGTTGCCCCGGCTGCCCGCCGGCGAGGCGTCGGCCGAGAGTTGCTCGCGGAGCTTGAAAGACAGGCAGCAGGATTCGGCTACGGTCTCATTCGGCTCGAGTGCGGCGTCCGCCAGCCTGAGGCAATCGCCCTCTATGAATCCTGCGGCTTCTCGCACATTCCCCCGTTTGGCCAGTATGTTGGAAAGCCGGTGAGCGTGTGCTTCGAGAAGGCGACAGGCCGTGCATTGCAGGCCCCTGTTTGACTTGGCTGCCGGAGGGGCCTCAATCGCCTCATGCGTTTTCAATCCGGGCCCGTGGCCGGTTTGGCGATCTTGGCCGCGGCGATTTGCGCCCGGGGGGCCGAGCCCGCCCCGATGCCGGTCGATCCCGACATCGTGAAGATGGTGGCATCGATTTCCGTCGAGCGGATCCAGCGCTCGATTTTCGTCCTCGCGAGCTTCAAGACCCGGCACACGCTGTCCGATCCCCTGCCGAGCGGTGACGGTATCGGGGGCGCCTCCGCCTGGATTCGGGCCGAGTTCGAGCGGGCCTCGAAGGCTGCGGGGGGCCGGCTTCAGGTGGACCTCGACACCTTCAGGCAGCCGGCGCGGGCTCCGCTCTTCCCGCAGGCGGCCGATGTCACGAATGTCGTCGCCACGCTGCCTGGGTCAGGGAGGCGGATTTTCGTAATCACGGCGCACTATGATTCGCGCGCCCGGGACATTCTCGACGCGCAGAGTCCGGCTCCAGGCGCCGACGAAAACGCCTCGGGCGTTGCGGCCGTTCTGGAGGCGGCCCGTGCGCTGGCGCCCTACGATTTCAATGCGACGCTCGTCTTCCTGGTCGCGACCGGCGGGGAGCAGGGCGGGATCGGGGCGGCCCATTGGGCCGATCAGGCCAGGCAGCAGCACCTCGACCTCAACGGGGTGATCGACTTCGACGCGGTCGGAAATCCGCGCGGAGCGGCCGGCTCCCGCGACCTCTGGCTCTTTGCCCAGGGCGTCCCGCCGCGGGCGGAACGGAGTGCCGGCCTCGAGGGGCTGATCGAGGCTGGCGGCGAGAACGACACGCCGCCGCGCTCGTTCGCCCGTGCGGTCCGCTCGGCAGGCCTCCTCTACGTTCCCGGTTCGGACATCCGCATCGTCTACCGCGCAGCCGGCTACCGGGGCCAGCCCGGGCATCTGCCGTTTCTCGAGCGCGGCTATCCCGCCGTCGGCTTCACCGAGGCGAGCGGCGGAGCGATCCGTCCGGACGACACTCCCGATTTCGTCGACTTTGCCTATGTGGCGGATGCGGCGAGAGCGGGCAGCGCCGCCCTGGCGGCGCTTGCGCGCGCCCCGTCCCCTCCGCGCGAAGTCGGGTTTGCGCCGGCTCCGGCGGGAATGGGTTCGGTGGTGCGATGGTCGCCGAGGACCGGGAACCCTCCGACGGCGGCCGGCTATCGGAT
Organism: uncultured Opitutaceae bacterium; assembly: GCA_964547325.1. Taxonomy (GTDB): domain Bacteria; phylum Verrucomicrobiota; class Verrucomicrobiia; order Opitutales; family Opitutaceae; genus Palsa-1447. Next base: position 14,898 of record CAZJNA010000032.1, read on the forward strand.
CGTCTGGCGCGAGAGCACGGCCCCGTATTGGGAGCATGCGCTGGACGTGCCCGGCGACGCGCGGAGCGCGGCGGTTCCCGGCGCGTTTCCGGATGAGACGATTTTTGGCGTCGAGGCATCCGACGGGGCCGGCCACTTCAGCCCGGCGGCTTTTGCGAAGCCTGCGCCGGGGCGGTGATGTTACGCGGCTGGAAATCAGCTAAAATTCGATTTGCCGCGGTGCCGCAATCGAGCGTTCAAAGTCGATTGAGTCGTCTTTTGGTATGCTGCGAAGGTAGGCGATGAAATTCTGCTGTGGGCCAAGTCCGGTGTCCGTGGTCCACGAGCTGACCATTTTTTCGACTGTTTTGATCGGGACTCGTTTGCCACGATCCAAGTGATCCAGACCTTCCTTCGCAGCGGCCATGAATGCGACTTTCTTTGCGATTGTCTGCAAAGAGGCATTCTCGGGGAGGCGGGCGAGTAAGTCCATGACAAGCTGCTTATTGCGCACGGTTTTTGGATAGGCGCGACCGTCGGCACTGGCAAGACTGGCCTAAGCTTGAAGAGCAGATTAGGGATTCTTCATTTTCGTGTGAAAGCCCATTTCCTTGGGCGGTATCTCTGGAGGCGATAAGAGCAGAGTCCGAATCTTTCCGACAAGATCTCGAAGCCCTGTGTCGTGAGCTATTAACGTTTTTTCGATACTTTGGAGTCTCGCTTCCAGAACGGCGTTTGCGAGTAGCTCAGACCGCAGGCGAACAAAGGCGCGCACGACATACACGCTCATTGAGACAGCGCGTTCGCTTTGCAGAATTGTGGCAGCCATGATTGCGCCGTGTTCGGTAAAAACCCACGGCATATAGCGCCGGCCACCGTGTGAACTTGAGATCACAATTTGTGATCTCAAGTTTGTAACTTCTTCGCGAGTAATCTGAAACGCAAAATCGGGAGGAAACCGATGGGCATTGCGCCGCATCGATTGATTGAAGACCCCTGTCTCTATATCGTAGAGCGAGGCAAGGTCGCTATCCAGCATGACCTTGAAGCCGCGCAGGGTATAGATCGCTGGAAGAATGTTCGACATGGCACGTTACATTATAACAACCGCCGCCGGGATTGCAGTTGGGGCGCGGACTGTTGTTTTTGAGCTATGCACCTAGAGGCTGCTGCGGCGCAGATTGAATCATCGGATCGCGGACTGATTGTCTTCCAGCGCAGTCTGCGGGCGCGGAACTACCGGCTCACCCTGCGGAGGGACGGCACGGCTTTGGCGATCATACCCGCCCGGGGTTCGCAGCGGGAGGCGGAGCGATTTGTGGCAGGGCACCTCGACTGGCTCGAGAGGGCGCGGGCCCGCCATAGGCGCCGTCCGAGGGTCGCGGAGATTTGGCTTCCTGGAACCGCCGTCCTGTGGCGCGGGGAAATGACCGAGATTCGCATCGCATCGATACCTGTGGACGGAGCACGTCCGTCGGCGCGTCCGATGCTGAGCTTGGGAGCAGACGTCTTTAAGGTGCCGAGTGCAGAAGGCGACCTCCGTCCCGCTCTGGAGGCGCAGTTTGCACGGCGGGCAAAGATCGTGCGGCGCGGCCGGGCTTGGGAGCTCGCCGCCCAGACCCGGGCGGAGCTGAAACATGTGACCGTGCGCAACCAGCGTTCGCGCTGGGGATCATGTTCCGCCGCGGGCACGCTCTCGCTCAACTGGAGGCTGGTGCAGTCGCCGGAATTTGTCCGGGACTACATCATCTACCACGAGTTGGCCCATCTGTGGGAGATGAACCACTCCGCCAAGTTCTGGATGCGGGTGGAGGAGATATGCTCCGGCTGGCGCGAGGCGGAGCGCTGGATCAAGCGCAACGGAAGCCTTGTCGGCCTCTGATCCTCAGTGGAAGTCGACCAGCTCGACGTCGAAGACGAGCGTCGCCTTGGGCGGAATCGTCGGCGGATGGCCGGTTTCGCCATAACCCAGCCAGAATGGTATGATCAGCGTGCGTTTTTCGCCCTTCTTCATCTGGAGGAGTGCCTCGTCCCAGCCCTTGATCACGTCGCCCATGCCGACCCGAAAGGCGAGTATGCCGCCGTGGCGGTCCGAACTGTCGAATTCGGTGCCGTCGAGGAGCCTTCCGGTGTACCTCACCGCGACTTCGTCGCTGATGCGGGGCAGCCGGTCGCCGATTCCGTGGGCGCGAACGATATAGCGCAATCCCGAGGATATCTGGTGGGCGGTCGGGTAGATCCGGTCGATCGTCAATTCATCGGCCGTGCTGAGTTCGGGTCTCTCCTGCGCGAGGGCGGCCCGCATCGCCGCATTTATCGGTTCGCCCGGGTTCTTGGAGGCGACCAGCCCGGAGCGAACCACCAGGGCCAGGGTGAACAGCATTCCGCCGAGAAGAAGCAGGTAAAACCAGGAGCTCCGAAACATAGCCTCCCAAAGTAGCATCCGCCCAACCTGAAACAAGTTTACTTCCTGGCTTCGGCTCATTGTCGTGGTTGCGCATGCCGATAGCCGCCTACGCGTCCGCCGACCCGACGGTTCCCGCAGTCGAGGTGCGCGGCTTGGTAAAGAACTACGGCCCGGTCCAGGCTTTGAAGGGGATCGATCTCACTGTTCGCCCTGGCGAGATATTTGGGCTTCTGGGGCCGAATGGCGCCGGCAAGACGACCCTCTTTTCCATCCTGGCGACCCTGCGGACACCCACGGCAGGCATAGCCCGCGTATTCGGGCATGACGTTTCGTCGGATAGGGATGCCGTGCGAAGCCGGATGGGAATCGTGTTCCAGGAGCCGGCGATCGAGCAGCGCCTTACCGGCCGGGACAATCTTCTGCTCATGGGCATGTTTTACGGACTGCCTGTCGCGACGGCGCGCAAGCGCGCCGCTGAGCTCCTCGAACACCTCGGGCTCGCGGAATCCGCGGACAGGCCGGCGAAGACCCTCTCCGGCGGACAGCGGCGCAAGCTCGAGCTTGCGCGGGCGCTCGTCATCGATCCGAGCATCATCTTCCTGGACGAGGCCACGCTTGGCCTGGACGTGGACGCCCGGCGCATATTTTGGGGAGAGGTCCGCGCGATGACGGCGACGGGCCGAACGGCATTCTTCACGACCCACTACATGGAGGAGGCGGAAATCGCGGACCGGATCGCGCTCATCGATTCCGGTCGGATCGTGGCCCTGGACACTCCGCGGGCGCTCAAGGCGAAGCTCGGGGGAGGCGTCATCCGACTCCAGACGGCAGACGACGCGCAGGCGCGGGCCTGGCTCGTCGAGCGCGGCTTTGCGCCGACCGGCGCGGGACCGGAGCTCATGCTGATCCATGCGGACCCGGCGGCTGTGCTTCCGGATATCCTGCGCCACCTTCCGGTCAAGGTGCTGCGTGCGGAGGTCCACGAGCCCGGGCTCGAGGACGTGTTTCTTGAGCTCACGGGCAAGGGGCTTGAGGGGGAATGGACCGCCGGAAGCGGCCGGCGCCGGGGAGGGCTCGGAACATGATCCGCGGAATCTACGCCGTCGTGGTCCTGGATCTGAAGCGGGCCTGGCTCGACCGCGCCCGGCTCATCACCGGCCTCGCGCAGCCTCTCCTCTACCTTTTTGTCCTCGGCGCGGGCCTGGCGGGCAACTCGCGGGTCAGCGGGCCGGCCTTCCAGCGCGCGATTTTTCCGGGGGTGATGGGGCTCACGCTCCTTTTCACCTCGGTCTTCATGGCCATCTCGATCGTCTTCGACCGCCAGATGGGATTTCTCAAGGCGGTCCTCGTTGCGCCGCTGCCGCGTGCCGCGATCGCCTTCGGAAAGATTGCATCCGGGGCGCTTCAGGCGCTGGCGCAGGGCCTGATTCTGCTGCCGTTCGCGTTTCTCGTGGGAATCCACTTTGGCGTGGTGTCGGGGCTCATGTTCCTCGGCACGATGATCCTGGCGGCGGTGACGTTCTCCGCGATCGGTGTCGCTGTCGCATCCCTTTTCACCTCGACGACCGTTTTCCCGATCGTGAGCAACACGATCATCCTTCCCATGTGGTTCCTGTCGGGCTCGCTCTATCCGCTGGCGATGGCTCCCCACTGGATGCAGGCGGCGGCGCACTTCGATCCCGTGGCGTATGCGGTGGACCTCATGCGTGGGGTCGTCCTGGGGGTCTACTTCTTTCCGCCGGCTTTGTCGCTCGGGGTTCTCTTGACGATAATCGGTCTCCTCGGGGCGGCCGCCGTCCGGGTCTTCAATCGCGGCGAGGACGACTCCATCCTCGGGCCCACCGGCACGCGCTGGCGGCGCTAGCCAGGATATTTCATGAACACGGGCCAATCTCGCACAAATCGCTGGGCAGAAAGTGCCTCATGCTCCCTCGATGGCCTGCTAGGCCATCTTCGGTCGCCTTCGGCCCTTTCTACTCCACCGCTTTGTACGATCTTTCTCCCGTGTTCATGAAATATCCGGGCTGGGGCTCGGGGCCCTCAGAGGAAGGTGCAGATGTACTCGCAGAGGCCGGCCGCGACGGAAATCGTGAATCCGCTGTTTCCGGGAACCTCAAAGGTCGAACCGGCTGGATAATCCACGGCGGTCTTCCCGCCATCCACTGTGACACGGCAGGCGCCGGCCACGATCTCCATGAGTTCCGGGGCTCCCGTGCCGAAGTGATAGGTCCCGGGGCGGATCAGCCCCAAGGTCTTCCTCACTTTGCCGGGCAGGAGCATGGTGTGGCTGACGACGTTGCCGTCGAAATAGACATTGGCCTTGGTCGTGACGGTGACGCCTTCGAATTGGGTGGGCAGGGACATGGGAGATGAAAAGCGGAAAGCGGAAAGCGGAAAGCGGTAGGCGGAGGGGGATGAAAAGCGGAAAGCGGAAAGCGGAAATCGGAAGACGGAGGAGAGATGAAAAGCGGAAAGCGGAGGGAGATGAAAGGTGGAAAGCGGAAATCGAAAAGCGGACTGTCGCCCGCCGTTAGGCCCGCTTGCGCTTCCCTGATGGCTTGGAGCCAAACGATGCGGGGTCTTCCGCGGCCTTCAGGTCGGCTTCCGGAAAGAAATGCCACTTTCCATCGCTCTTGTGGGCATGAATCTCGGGCATGAACCGGAGATCCCAGTCCGCCAGCATTTGAAAATACTGGCTCCGGCCGCACTTGAGCTCGCGGCAGCGGGCGTCGATGCGCGTCCACATGTCGTGGGTAAAGGATATCCCCTGGGAGCGGGTTGTCTGGCCCATTTCGGATAAGGTCTGCAGCGGATTGAAAATTGTTGACAATAATCGGCCGAAAACGATTGTGCCTTATTGAATATCATTTTCAAACGTGAGAGATTCCTGCATGTCCTGCGGTCGGCCGACCCGGCGCGGGAGGCGGCGGCCGGGAGCGTCGCAAGGCTCGCGCTGGCGCACTTTCGCAACGGACAGCAGGCGGATGCCGTGTCCCTGGACATGCCATCAGCCACCTGCCTGGAGAAATTTCCCCTTTCAATTGTTGGAAGGGGATCGCCGACAACGCGATGGGGTTTTTCTCCCAGGCTTGGCCCCTGGCTCCGCGGGAGGCGGAGCGCCTACCATGCGGTCATCCTCCACGGCTCCCGAGGCCATCATGCCCGGGTGACCTGGCGTGCCCTCCACGGAGGCAGGACGCCCTATTTTCTAGTGCCCCACGGCGAAATGAAGGGCGGCAAAATCTGGCGCGGGGCCCGCCGGCTGCTTGGCTGGCCCTGCGTGCTGCGCGACGCGACTGGGGTGATCTTTTCCTCTGAGGCCGAGAAGGAGTGCGCAAAGCGGTCGTTTCCGCTGGATGCGGCAAGGGTGCATGTGGTCCCTGATCGCGATCCCGACGCCTTTGTCCGCGCGGTTGGGGATATGCGTCCGCAATGAGCGGCTGACTGGAATTTGCCGGAATCGCGGGTTTTCGCGCCCTGTACTAGGGGGTTGCAAAGGAGGTGGGAAAGGGGGAGGTTAAGGCTCTTTCATGTTACGTAAGCTATTTGCGAAGCTGCGCGGCGAGTCCGCGCCTGCCGCCGAAAAACGACCTTCCGCGCCAGCTCCCGTCCCCGCCCGCCCCCAGGCATCCCACCGTGATGGCGGAGGAGGGCGCGGGCAGAGCCCAAGGCACCAGGGCCGAAAGCAGGGACAAGCCGGGCCCGCCCAGCATTCTGCGAAGCCCCAGGAATCCCATCCGCGGCGCGAGGAGCGGAGTTCGCGTCGGGGCGGCGGAGGCGGCCACGGCGGGTACGCCAGCCACGGCGGTCAGGGACGTTCGGGCGGTGAGCGCCGGGCCCGGCCCGCGCGCGACGATTTTGAGCATCCCCGCAGCGAGCCGGTGAAACCAGCCATCCCGGTCGACGTTCCCAAGATGGACACGTCCTTTTCAAAGCTCGGGCTCTCCGATGCCCTCGCTTTCGCGGTGCAGGAGATGGGCTATTTGGAGCCGACACCCATTCAGGCCCAGGCCATCCCGGTCATCCTGGGCGGCGGCGATGTCATCGGTTCGGCCCAGACCGGAACCGGAAAGACGGCAGCCTTCGCCCTCCCGATCATCCAGCGGCTCGGGACCCATGGCGCGCTGCGCTGCCTTGTGCTCGAGCCGACGCGCGAACTCGCGCTCCAGGTCGAGGAGGCGTTTCAAAAATTCGCCAAGTTCACGGATCTTCGCGTGACCATCGTCTACGGCGGGGTGGGGTACGGAAAGCAGACCGATGATTTGAGGCGGGGGATGGACATCCTCGCCGCGACTCCCGGCAGGCTCCTCGACCACCTCGAGCAGCGCAACTGCTCGCTGGACAAGATCGACATCCTCGTCCTCGACGAGGTGGACCGGATGCTCGACATGGGATTCCTTCCCGACGTCAGGCGGATCGTCCAGAAGTGCCCGGCTGCGCGGCAGACCCTGTTTTTCACGGCCACCCTCCCTCCGGAGCTGGCGCAGCTTGCCGGATGGGCGCTCCGCAATCCGACGACCGTCGAGATCGGGCGCCAGCGGGCGCCCGCCGAGACGGTCGCGCATGGCTTTTACCCGGTGGTCGCCGCCCAGAAGTTCGAGCTCCTGCAGCTCCTCCTGGAACAGACGGAATTCAAGAGCGTCCTCATCTTCTGCCGGACGCGCATGGGAGCCGATCGGATCGCCGGCCGGCTCAAGACGACGGGCCACACGGTGGGGGTCCTCCATTCCGACCGGAGCCAGCGGGAGCGGGTCGAGGCGCTGGACGGATTCAAGAGCGGCAAGTTCGAGGTGTTGGTGGCAACCGACATCGCCGCCCGGGGCCTGGACATCGCGGGCGTCTCCCACGTGATCAATTACGACGTGCCCGAGAACGCAGAGGACTATGTGCACCGTATCGGCCGCACCGGCCGGGCGCACAATACCGGCGACGCCTTCACCCTGGTCACCGAGGAGGATGTGCGCGACGCACGGAGCATCGAGCGCTACATGGGGAGGGCCGTCGAGCGGAAGAAGATCGAGGGATTCCCCTATGTCTATTCCGCCCTTTTCGACGAGAAGATCCAGGCCGACGCGACCCCGAAGTCCGCCAGCAGGCTGCACCGCGGGATGCGGCGCTGAGCCGCCGGCCGCGCGGGGCCTATTCGTCCCCGTTGACGAGCTTGAAGGTGAGGGCCGCGGCAGCGGCCCCTCCCAATTCCCCGACGAGGAAGAGCCAGTAGTTGCCCCAGCTGGAGAGGCCCATCAGGGTGATCCCGGTTGCGACCGCGGGATTGAACGCCCCGCCGGAGACGCCACCGACCGCGAAGGCGCCGGTCATCACGGTCATCCCGATCGCCAGGCCGTAGAAGGAATTGCCGCTCGTCCCCTTGGCGGTCGCGGTGTTGAGGACGACCCAGGCAAGGGCGAAGGTGAAGAGGAGCTCCGCAAGGAGCGCCGCCTTGACGCCGATCGGAAGGATGTGGGCGGCGCCCGGAACCTTGAAGAACTGCATCAGCCACGCGGCGACGAAGGCGGCAGCAATCTGCGCGATCCAGTAGGGAATCACGTCCCGCGCCGGACAGCGGCCGCGGATCCAGACGGCGAGCGTGACCGCGGGGTTGAAATGGCCGCCGGATATATGGCCCCCGGCAAAGATCATCACCATCAGGGCGGCGCCGATCGCGATCGGCGCCACGTCGCCCGCTCCCGGCGGAATGACCACGCTGCCGACTGTGAAGACGAGGAAGAAGGTGCCGATGAATTCGACCAGGTACTTTTTCATTTTTAGGGGGTTACGGACAGGCAAACACGCGCCGCGCAGCGAGGGAGAAGCTTGTGGCTGGGGGTCGCTGAAGACAACGTGATTCGAATGCAACTCGACCTGCCGCCCGGGGAATTCGCCGGATACATCTTCGACCTCGATGGCACGCTCATCGATTCGATGCCGCTCCATTACACCGCCTGGGATGCGGCGCTGCGGACCTTCGGCCTGGGGGAGCCGCTCGACGAGGATATGTTCTACGGCCTGGGCGGCGTTCCTACGCGGCAGGTCGCCGAAATCTTCGGCGGGCACTACGGCCTAACCCTCGACCCGGACGCGGTCATGACGGCCAAGGAGCAGATCTACCTCGATCGGCTGGACACGGTGAAGACGATCGAGCCGGTCGTCGCCGTGGCGCGGCGGGTGGCCGCCCTGTATCCAGTGGCGATTGTGACCGGCGGCACGCCCGAAATCGCGGGACCGGCCCTGACCGCCACCGGCCTCGGGAAGCTGTTTCAGATCGTGATCACGCCTCACGACGTTCCGCCGGGCCGAGGCAAGCCTCATCCGGACATGTTCCTCCTCGCCGCCGAGCGGATGGGGGTCGTGGCGAAGGACTGCCTTGTCTTCGAGGATGCGGAGCCCGGGATCGTCGCCGCCCGCGCCGCCGGAATGCGGGTGGTCCACGTCCCCAGCCGGCGCGTTTAGGCTTTGGCCGGGCGGCCCAATCGTCTTCAATCGCCGGATGAAACTCGAGTCCCTGGCCAAGCCGTCGGCGCTGCGTCAGCCCGTCTACGAGCCCGGGCGTCCGATCGAGGATGTCGCCCGGGAGCTCGGCCTCGATCCGGCGACGATCGTCAAGCTGGCATCGAACGAGAACCCGTTCGGACCGTCGCCGAAGGCGGTCGCCGCCGCCCGAAAGGCGCTCGAGCAGGGCCAGCTGTACCCCGACGGCGGATGCTTTGCGCTCCGCCAGAAGCTGGCTGAGCGGCACGGTCTCCGCCCCGAGCAGTTCATCGCCGGGAATGGGTCGAACGAGATCATCGAACTCCTCGGGCACGTGTTTCTCGGGCCCGGGGACGAGGTCGTCATGGGGGTCCCCGCGTTCGTGGTGTACAAGCTCGCCACGCTTCTTTTCGGGGCGGCTGCCGTCGAGATCCCGATGCGGGACTTCAAGCACGACCTTCCCGCGATGGCCCGGGCGATCACCGCCCGGACGAAGCTCGTCTTCGTCGGCAGCCCGAACAATCCGACGGGCGCTTCGAATCCGGCCGACGAACTCATGGCCTTTGCCCGCGACCTTCCGGAGCACGTCATTCTCGCGATGGACGAGGCCTACGCCGAATACGACGAGCACGCGGCCGACCTGCGGCCGCTGATCGCCGAGGGCCGGAAAGTCATCGGGCTGCGGACGTTCTCGAAGATCTACGGCCTTGCCTCGCTGCGCATCGGCTACGGATACGGCAGCGCCGAGATGGCGGCCCTGCTCAATCGCGTGCGCCAGCCGTTCAACGTGAATGCGATCGCGCAGGCGGCGGCCATCGCCGCCCTCGACGACGGCGAGTTTGTTGCGCGCTGCGTCCGGGAGAATCGCTCGGGGCTCGCGCGGATCGCCGACGGCGCGCGCGCGCTCGGGCTCGAATGCGCGCCGAGTTCCGCGAATTTCCTGCTCGTCAGGGTTGGCGACGGACCCCGCTGGTTCGCCGCGCTCCAGCGGCGGGGGCTGATCGTCCGGCCTCTCCAGCCCTACGGCCTGCCCGAATGGATCCGGATAACCGTTGGCACCGCCACGCAGAACGAGCGGCTGCTCGCCGAGATGGCGGTGCTCGCGAAGGGGTAGGGGCTCCCGCTTCAGCGAGCCGCCGCGCGGCGCAACCGGTCGTTGATCGCCTCGCCAAGCCCGGGGGCCCGCGAAAGCTCGGCATGGATCCTGGAATAGCCCGCCTCGTCCATCCTCCGAAGGGCGGCGAAGAGGTTTCTGGCCGCTTGGGGGAGTTCGCCTCGCGGGCTCAGCCAATAGATGTTTTTCCCCCTGGCCCGCGCGGGCTTGCGGAGGAAAAGCCATGCCTCCCCCGCGGTGGCTCCGGTGCCCGCGCGATCCGGCAGCCGTTCGTGCAGGACAACGAATGCGCGCGGACTGTAGTGGCGGGCGAGCTGCCCCGGTGCGACCTGGGGCGCGGCGGAGCCGGCCTTCCGCCGCGGGCGCGCGACCGGGATCCCGAGAACTCGAACAATCTCCTGGTGGGAGATCCCCCCCGGCCGGAGGAGCCGGGGGCGGCTCGGATTGCGCAAGTCGACGATCGTCGATTCCAGGCCGACCCTCGACGGGCCGCCGTCGAGGATGTGGCGGATCCTGCCCCCGAGCCCGCGTTGGACGTGGTCGGCCGTGGTCGGGCTCACATAGCCGAAAGGGTTCGCACTCGGAGCCGCGAGCGGTGTTCCGGCGAGCCGAATGAGCCTGCGGAAGAGCGGATGCGCCGGAAGCCGGACCGCCACGCTCGGGAGACCCGCGGATACGACGTCGGGCACAGCCTCGTTCTTGGGAAGGACGATGGTCAGGGGCCCGGGCCAGAACGCCTTGGCAAGCCGCAGGGCGGCTTCATTCGGCGCTGCGACGCGCGACAGATCGCGCACCGAGGCTATGTGGACGATCAGCGGATCCGTGGCCGGCCGCCTTTTGACGGAAAATATGCGCCGGCAGGCGCCCGCGTTGAATGCGTCGGCGGCCAGTCCATAGACTGTCTCGGTCGGAACGGCCACCAGTTCCCCGGCGCGCAGCCGCCGGGCGAGGAGAGAGAGGTCGCGCGGCGTGCCGCAGTGGATGCGCGCGCCGCTCCGCTTCACGGAGCCAGCAGCATGTTCCGCGAGCGCTTGAGCGTGCGGGTGATCGCGCGCTGCTGCTTTGCGGAAAGGCCGGTGTACTTGCGGGGCAGGATCTTACCTGTGTCTGTGACGTAGCGGCTCATCGCCTGCGGCGTGGTGAACGGCAGTTCGAGGGGCGTCAGGCTCTGCTGGCTCGGTTCGGTGCTCATTGAGATAAGGGGATGATCGTGCATCCCCGGGCCGGGCCTGTCAACGCCGCACTCGTCACTTGCCAGCCCCGTTTTCGGGGGCCAGCGTGGCGTCGAAAAGCGGGGGCCGTAGCTCAATTGGATAGAGCTGTTCCGTCCTAAGGAAAGGGTTGTGGGTTCAAGTCCCGCCGGCCCCACCACTTTTATCACCAGCTAGCGGGACCTCGCCGGTTCGGCGCCAGCGTCGCGCGGGATGATGTCGAACCGGGGATTTTCATACTTGGTGGGGGTTATTAACCTGACCCGCAATCCCGTGGCCGAAGCCGCATAGACGAAGGAGAGCTGATCCCGGACTGAATGGCAGCTCAGCTCGCTCCACCAAGCATTGTTGAAGGATTCGACCGCCTCCGTGTGCCTGCGGAGGATGACGGTGTTCTCGGGCAGACCCAGGCCCGCCTCCAGGCCGGCCGCCTTGTATTTCCGGATCTGCCTTCGGATCGTCGCAGGATCGTCCAGGTTCATTGCAATGCAGACGCCGGCTTCGTCATAGGTGCAACCCCTTGTGCGGTGCTGGAATGTGGCCAGATCGCAATCCCCCAGATACTCTTCCACCAGCTGCCATGCCGGAACGCGCAGGGAAACGTTGGCGTCCATCCAGAGCGAATAGCGGCTTTGCACGTACTGATGCGAAAGAATCTTGTGAATCCTCGAATTCCTCCGGGCGGAGCGGAACGTGTCGCATGCGTCGCATTCCCGCCAGACCTTCGAGCCCGATTTCCGGCTGACAAAGGCGCTAAAGCGGGCGCCCTGGGTGTTCTGATCCTCCCTCAGGGAGTCGCGGGACCCGACAACCGCAGTATAGACGGTGATGGCATCGTCCTTCCTGGCGCGGGCGGCTGGGCGGCGGGATGATTTCACAGGCTTTGGATGAATGCCCTGTAGCGCTTGGCGATGGAATCGATATGGTAGGCGTCCGCCTTGCGAAGACAATTTGCCCGAAGGCGGTCATAGAGCGCCTTGTCCGTTTGCAGTTTGCGGACCCACTTCACGCACGTGTCCGGGGTGGCGAAAAGGGTGCAATCGCCACCGATTTCCCGGTATGCCGGCTCATCGGCCGACACGGACGGAATCCCGAATCCAAGGCAATTGATGAGTTTGATTCCGCTGTTGATCGACACGTGCAGCTCGGCGCCGGGGGCGGGCCATCGCAGGTTCAGGCCGATTCCGACGCTGCGGTAGGCGCTTGCGACGTCTCTGCGCTTCATCTGCGTGCTGTCATGGAAGTCGTAGGTGAATCCCGGCGCCAGGGGGCACCATTGCGAGCTGCCGATATATGCCGGCTCGCGCAGGTCGGGGCGATTGGGGACCGAGCTTAGGTTGCAGTGGTAATGGGGTATGAGCACGGTCTTTCGTCCTTCGCCGAGCGCCTTCCCGGCTGCGGCCGTGCTTACGATGCAGCATTCCAATTCGGGCCAGGCGGGCGGCATGCGGTCGATGACATCCCACATGACGACCGCCTGCTTCGCGAGTTGCCTGAGCTCCCTCCTGGATATCGCGGGTTTTACCAGGATGTACGCGCGGTAGCCGCGGGGCAGGTCGTCCACGGAACGGGCGCCCGTGCAGAAGGCGCAACCCAGCCTCTTCGCCATGTCCACACAGCGCATGCGCACGCTGGAGAAACCCTCGGGGCCGCCGACAAACAGGACATTTTTTAGAAACATGGTTCGAGGCAATAGGGCATTGCCGCGGCTGGATCGGGAAACCGGCGGCGGGCGACCCTCATGAACCGATGGCGCTGTATGAGTGGCAGAAGTGCAGCCGACTGGGGGCTGGCCAGGCAGAAACCATCAAGTCGGGGCAAAGTTCAAGCCGCGACTTGGCCGCCGCGGGTATTTCCGCGGAGGGGCGTTTGCGCGCCGCCTATTCGAACCATTTGACGAGCTGATCCGATCCCGAAAGCGCCCGACGGTCGATGATGCTTGTGGCCAGCTCGTAGGCGATCAAGTCGCGGAAGTTCAGCGAGAGGATGTGGTCATAGGTCCCTGTCGAGAGGGGATAGGATTCGGTCGCG
>CAZJNA010000033.1:0-28074 GCA_964547325.1 uncultured Opitutaceae bacterium
ACTTGTTGACAAGCCATTCACATAAAATTCGTTCGTCGATAACCCTTCGGGCTACAGAAAAAGAAGATGTCTGGGTTTGTCGGCAAATCGAACAAACTTGTCTTCAATGCTTGGGCAATACCTTGGGCCGACGCCTTCGATCTCGCCACTGTACATAGCGGACTTGCTTAGATTGCTGCGGACAATCTCCGCGGTTTCAGGTGTCGTGTGGGTCATCCAGCAGGAGACGCTGCGGGATCCAGGCGCCCATCCGAGGCGCTGTTCACCGGTTTGTTCCACGTGGAACAAATCTTCCGGATCCCGAGTATCGTGAAAGGCAAACAGAGTAGGGGACGCATCGCCCTTCTGCTCCACCATCTTGCTAAAATCAATGGTTCGCCCGAGCAGACGCGGCGGGGTGCCTGTCTTCAGGCGCAGCAGCTCAATTCCAACCTGTATCAAACTGGTGGATAATGTCTTAGAGCTAAAATCACCGAGGCGTCCGCCTTCATTCTTGTTTTGCCCGATATGCATCAGGCCTCGCAGGAATGTGCCTGTGGTGACGACCACAGTATGTCCGAGAAAATCTATGTCCAAGTTCGTCTGGCAGCCGATCACCTTGCCACCCTTGAAGAGAAGGCCGGTCACTGTGGCCTGGAAAATCCTCAGGTTGGCCTGGAGCTCCAGCGTATGCTTGAGCCGGAACTGATAGGCCTTCTTGTCGCACTGGGCCCGCGGCGATTGCACGGCGGGGCCCTTCGATTCGTTTAGAAGGCGAAACTGAATTCCCGTCACGTCGGCGTTGATCGCCATCTCGCCGCCCAGGGCGTCGATCTCCCGAACGAGCTGGCCCTTCGCCTGGCCGCCGATCGCCGGGTTGCAGCTCATCTGCGCAATCGTGTCGATGTTGCCGGTCAGGAGCAGGGTGGAGGCCCCCATCCTCGAAGCCGCGAGCGCAGCCTCAACGCCGGCGTGGCCGGCGCCGCACACGATGACGTCGAACGGTGTCTTGTCGAAGATCACGACGAACCGATACTGTAACCAAACAATGAATACCTAATGAGGATTGGCAAGGGGCTAAAATCTTTGCGGTGTTCGTGGCCAAGGGCAAGCCGGTGGGACGGCGGCTAGTGTATCATTTTGCCGGGAGCATGCCTCCATTGTCGGTGCTGCCAATCCCCAGACCGCCGCCAACGCCGGCCGCCAAGATCCGCCGGCCAGTTGCCGGCCGGATGGCGGCCCACGCAGCGCGACAGCGCGGAGATGGTGCGACCGCAGGTCGCGTCCTGCAGGGATGGCCTCGGCGGGTGCCCTTGGGGCAGCCGAGGACACAAAGGCGTCGGATGCAGGCAGCAACTCCTCTGGATGGCATGCTCCCGCCAAATGATACACAACCGGACGGCGGGTGGCGCATCAGCTTTACATTGATCCGCACCGCCGCCAAAAAAATCCCATGGAATCCGCCCCAAGCCGCAGCCTCCTCTCTCGGGTAATTGCGCTGGTCCCCGTCACGCTGTGTGCCGCCGGCCTTTTCCGCATCCTTGACGAACATGCTCTGGGGAAGATGGATTCAATGCCGCCTGCGGCGTACGTCGGATACCACCGGCGTGTCTTTGAGCACTCCTTTCTGTTTTCCTTCGTCGCGCTGCTCGTCGCCGGCGGTATCTATCTGGCCGCACTCGAGATTTTTTCCTCCCTTATACGCGTGTTCGTCCCAAAGAGCCACGGCCCCTGACCGTATCCGGAAAAAAACTCCCGCTACTTCCCGATGCAGAACTCGGCGAAGAGGAGGTCGAGCATGCGTTCGTTGTCGATCTTGCCGGAAATCTCCCCGAAGGCGTCGAGCGCCCCGCGGAGGTCGCTGGCGATGAGCTCGATCGGCCCGCTGCCCCCGAGCTTCGTGAGGGCGTCGGCCAGGCACGTCCGCGCCTCCGAGAGCGCATGCGCGTGGCGCGCGTTTATGAAAATGCCGTCGTCGCCGCCCTCGGGGCAAAGCGCGTCGGCCAGGCGCACGAGCGTCCCGGTCAAATTTTCTATTCCCTGGCCGGTCGCGGCCGACAGCGGGACGAGTGGGACGCCCGCCGGCAGTGCGGGCGGCAGGCCCGGCGAGCCGGGAAGCGCATCGATCTTGTTGAGCGCGACGGCTGCGCGCCCCGCAAGAAGGCGTTCTGCGAGACGGGCCTCCGGCGGCAGGGTGGGGCGGGTGGCGTCCAGGACGAGCAGCACCAGATCGGCTTCGGCCAGGCGCTCACGCGTCTTTTCGATTCCCAGCTTCTCGACCGTGCCCGGCGCCGCGTTCAGCCCGGCCGTATCGATCAGTCGGAAGCAATGCGGTCCGATGATGACACGCTCTTCTATGAAGTCCCGGGTCGTCCCGGGTTCGGCGCTTACGATCGCCCGGTCGCTCCCGACCAGCCGGTTGAGGAGCGAGCTCTTGCCGACATTGGGTTCGCCGACGATCACGGTCTTGATTCCGTCGCGCAGGAGGTCGCCGTAGCGCTGCGTGGCAAGCAGGCGGCAGGCGCCGAGCTGGATCGACTCCAGGGCGCCGCGAACGGCGCCGCGGTCCTCCGGCGGGAGGTCTTCATCGGGAAAATCGATGTAGGCCTCGATCCGGGCAAGGATGCCTAGAAGCCCATCGGTCAACACCTGCATGTGCCGGCCGAGCGCGCCGCAAAGCATCCGCTGCGCTGCGGCGAGCGCGCGTTCACCGCGGGCGTGGATCACGTCCATGACGGCTTCGGCCTGGCTTAGGTCCATCCGGCCGTTGAGGAACGCCCGCTGGGTATATTCACCCGGCTCTGCCGGCCGGCAGCCGCGGGCAAACAGGTCCTCAAGAATCCGTTGAGCGATGAACGGGTTGCCATGGCAGGAAATCTCGAGCGAGTCCTCGCCGGTGTACGAATGCGGTCCGGCGAAAACGGTGAAAAGCACCTCGTCCACCTCCGTGCCGGCGCGGTCCCTGTAGCGGCCGTGGCGCGCGGAGCGGGGCAGGGGAGCCCCGCCGAATATTTCCCGGGCAAGGCGCTGCGTATCCGGACCGCTGACACGGATCACGGCCAGGGCGGACGTGCCGGGCGGCGTGGCCAGTGCGGCAATCGTGTCGGAAGAGCGCGCCATGCCTAGCCTGGATATTTCATGAAATGTCCGGGCTTAAAAGGCAAAGCGCGCCGGGCGCGAAGGCAAGACCCGCTAGGCGGGGCCGTCGGCGACCGCCAGCGCGGTGCCGCCGGTGACCGTGACCTTGTCCATGATCGCCTTGGTCAGCTTGGCGGCGAGCTCGGGCTTCTCCTTGATCTCCTTCTTGGCGGCGTCGCGGCCCTGGCCGACGAGCTCGCCCTGATAGGCGATCCAGGCGCCCTTCTTCTCCAGGATGCGGTGCTCCAGCGCGAGGTCGACGAGTGACCCCGAGTGCGAGATGCCCTCGTCGTACATGATGTCGAACTCGCACTCGGTGAAAGGCGGGGCGACCTTGTTCTTCACCACCTTGATCTTGGTGCGGTTGCCGATGACCTTGCCCTCAGGGGTCTTGATCTGGTCCTTGCGCCGGATGTCGATGCGGATCGAGGAGAAGAACTTGAGCGCGCGGCCGCCGGACGTGGTTTCAGGGGAATTGTGGACGATCGCCCCGCTGGCCAGCAGAAAGTTCGCGTTGTTCTTGACCTCGACGTTGTAACGGACGCCGAGCTTGCCCTCGATGAACTTCTCGCGGCATTCGAAGATCTCGCAGGGAATGGCTTCTTCGACCTCGCGGGTGCTGAAATCCAGCTCAGATAGCTTGCTGCCAATCTCAGTGTGCTGGGTCAACTTGTACGCCATCGAGGGGTGGCAGTAGGGACGAACGATATCCTCGAATTTGTCCGCCTCTTTTCCGTAAAACGCGATCCGGGAGGATGCCCCCTTGGGGTAATATTTGATCCCGCACTTCAGACCGAACTTGCTCGCAAACACGGCCTCAAAGGCACGGCATTCTTCCTCGGTCAAGCGATGCAGGTAGATGGTCTTTTTGTTGCCGCCGCGTTTTTGCCGATCGTTGGTGCCGTCATCCATGTACCAGACCGCGAGGGAGAGCGGACTCAACTGTTCGAGGAGCTCGGTCGTGATGTGCTTGTAGCGCTTGTTGAGGGAATAGAATTTGGGGCGGATCCGCGCGAGTTCGTGCAGCGTGACGGTGCTGAAGCCATAGCCGTGCGCGTTGTCCGAAGGCTTCCGGCAGAGTTTTCCGAATGCCCGTTCTTTCCATTGCACGTAGGCCTTTTGCGCCTGGCCATGTTCCTCGCGATAAAACGCGGCCATGCGGCCTTCTTGCTTGATGCTGCCGTCGCCGAGCATGCTGCCCAGGAGCAAATCCTGCAGATCGCTGGAGAATTTCACTCCTTTGTGGCGCACCAGGATCTGATCCCCGATCGACAGCTCCTCGGCGCTAACTTCGCCAACGGGAGTGAAAATAGTATGGTTGGGCGTGCAGCTGAATTTATTGAAGCCGGCGTCGTTGGGGTAGCGGAAGACGAGGGTCCGGTAAGCGGTGCGCAGCGCGCCGATCTCGTTGTCATCGAGATTGAAGTTAGTGATGTTGCGGCCGTGCTTGAACCGCCGAACCACCTCGGTCGGAGCGAACCTCTTGGTTTCGGGATTCCAGGAAATGACTTCGGCCCGCTTTTGACCATTCACCAGGGTGCCGATTAGCTCGCTGCGCCCGCCCTGCAGCATGACTTTGGTCTGGTAAGGAAAGCATCCAAACATCACGCCGATCTTCTCCCGGATCTGGTTCGTGAAGATGCAGACGCACTTGGTCTTGCTCACGACCGCGGTGAGCCGGCGCATGGCCTGCGACATAAGGCGGGCCTGGCTGCCCATGGTCATGTCACCCATCTGGCCGTCGAGCTCGGCCTTCGTGATCAACGCCGCCACGGAATCGAGCACGATGATGTCGATCGAGTTGGAGCGGATCAGGGTCTCCATGATGTTGAGCGCGTCCTCGCCGCTGTCGGGCTGCGCCACCAGCAGGTCGTCGAGCTTCACGCCGACGACGCGGGCGTATTTCGGGTCGAGCGCGTGCTCGACGTCGATGAAGGCGGCGAGCCCGCCCTTGCGCTGGGCCTCGGCGATCGCGCTCAGGCAGAAGGTGGTCTTGCCGGAGGATTCCGGGCCGTAGATCTCGATGATGCGGCCGAGCGGCAGGCCGCCGACGCCGAGCGCGAGGTCGATGGCGAGGGATCCGGTCGAGAGCGTCTCGATCTTCATCTTGGCATTGCTGCCGAGACGCATGATCGAGCCCTCGCCGAACTCTTTGCTGATCGAGGACAGCGCCAGCTCGATGTTCTTGTCGCGGACGTGGGCGGCGGGGCCGGCGGCGGCTTTCGTCTCGGTGGCTTTGGCGGGAGTTGCTTTGGACATGGGGAAAGGGTGAGTATTAAACGGCGGGGAAGGGAAGGAGAGATTTCATGGCTGCACCAACCATAGTAGCAAGCCCGCAGCCTCCCGGCGGGCCTCTCCCCTCAACCCCCGGCCGGCGGACCGCCTTGGGGGCGGAAGGCCATGGCAAAATAGACCGCGAGGACCATGAACGCAAAGCTCACGACGTAGTTCCAGGAAGGCCTCTCCTTGAGAACGACCCAGGCAAAGGCGATGAAGACGCACAGGGTGATGACCTCCTGGATGATCTTGAGCTGGTAGCCGTCAAAACGGCCGGAGACGAAGCCGATGCGGTTGGCGGGCACCTGCAGGCAGTATTCGAAGAAGGCGATGCCCCAGGAGATCAGGATGGTGAGCAGTAGCGGCCGCCCGGCGAGCCACTTGAGATGTCCATACCAGGCGCAGGTCATGAAAATGTTGGAGCCGATCAGGAGGAGGATGGTTTTCATGGGAAGTGGGGGAAAAAATCACAAGACAGTGCTTGATTGGCGCAATCGGGGCCCTTTACCTTGCGCCGTTTCCGCCTGTGCCTATATTCCCGTTATGAACATCAAAGCCTATCTCAAGCCGCAATGCGGATGGTCCAACGGCGTCCGCGCGATTCTTGGCAAGTATGGCCTCGAATATGCTGACATAGACATCATCAACAACAGAGAGAACTATGCCGAGATGGTGCGCAAGTCAGGGCAGCCGCTTTCCCCCTGCGTGGAAATCGACGGTGTCATGCTTGCCGATGTGTCCGGAGAGGAAGTTGAAAACTATTTGCTCAGCAACGACCTCGCAAAGCCGAGCGGGTCCGTGGTGGAAACAGCGACCAATGCGGGATGCTCCGACGAGGAGCATGCCAAGATGGCCACGAAAACGATCCGCTTCTTTTGATGGGCGGCCCAGCTTAGACTCTCCAAGTTTTCCAGGGCCGGCTCTCGCACCGCTTGACCGGCCCTTTTTTTGCGCATCGAGACAACCTTCATGCACCGCAGCAAGGACAGCACCCCCAGCCCCAGGCGCCGGACCCTCGGTCCCCCGCCCAAGCAGGGGCTTTACGATCCGGCGTTCGAGCACGACGCCTGCGGCACCGGCTTTGTCGTGGATATGCACGGCCGGAAGTCGAACCAGATCCTCAAGCAGGCGATCCAGATACTGAAGAATTTGGACCACCGCGGGGCCGCGGGCAGCGAGGCGAACACCGGCGATGGCGCCGGTGTTCTGATCCAGACCCCCCATGTGTTTTTCAAGGAAGCGGCCCGGAAGGCGCGGATCACGCTTCCGGCGCCTGGAGAGTACGGCACCGGCCTCGTCTTTCTGCCCAGGGACCGCGTCAAGCGCCGGAGGGTCGAGGAGCGTTTTGAGCAGATCGTGCAGGCCGAGGGCCAGACCTTTCTCGGCTGGCGCACGGTTCCGACGGACAATTCATCCCTGGGCGAGACCGCCAAGTCCAGCGAGCCGTTCATGCGGCAGGTCTTCATCGGCCGGAATCCGGCGCTTCCCGACGAGCTCGCGTTCGAGCGCAAGCTGTACGTCATCCGCAAGCGCGCCTACAGCGAGATTCGGACCTCGACGATCGATGGCGCCGAGTACTGGTACGTCCCGAGTCTTTCGTACAAGACATTTGTCTACAAGGGGATGCTCCTAACCGAGCAGCTGGACCGCTACTACACCGACCTGCAGAACCCGGCGATGGAGACGGCGCTCGCCCTCGTCCACTCGCGCTTCAGCACCAACACCTTTCCCAGCTGGGACCGGGCGCATCCCTACCGATACATAGCGCACAACGGCGAGATAAACACCCTTCGCGGCAACATCAACTGGATGCACGCAAGGCAGGCCCTGTTCGATTCCAAGCTTTTCGGCGAGGACATGAAGAAGATCCTGCCGGTCATCAATCCGCAGGGAAGCGACTCGGCGATGTTCGACAACACGCTTGAGCTCCTCGTCCTCGCTGGCCGTCCCCTGGCGCACGCGATGATGATGATGATTCCGGAGCCATGGTCCTACCACGAGAGCATGGATGACGCCCGGCGGGCCTTCTACCAGTATCATTCCTGCCTGATGGAGCCTTGGGACGGCCCGGCCTCCATCGCCTTCACGGATGGAGTGCAGGTTGGCGCGATTCTGGACCGGAACGGTCTGCGGCCTTCCCGCTACTATGTCACGAAGGACGGGCTCGTCATCATGGCCTCGGAGGCCGGCGTTCTCGAGATTCCGCCGGAAAATATCCTCCGGAAGGGCCGGCTCCAGCCCGGCCGCATGTTCCTGGTCGACACTGAGCAGGGGCGCATCATCGAGGACGAGGAGATCAAGCAGAAGTTCGTCTCCGAGCGCCCCTACCGGCAGTGGCTCCGCGAATACCTGGTGCATCTCGAGGACCTGCCGACGGCGCCGGAGGTCCCGCTGCCGGACCACAAGACGCTCCTCCAGCGGCAGATCGCCTTCGGCTACACGCATGAGGACGAGCGCATCCTTCTCGTCCCCATGGCCCGCGACGGCGTCGAGGCGATGGGTTCCATGGGCAACGACGCCGCCCTCGCAGTCCTGTCGAACCGGCCGCGCCTGCTCTACGACTATTTCAAGCAGCTTTTCGCCCAGGTCACGAACCCGCCGATCGATTGCATCCGCGAGGAGCTCGTCACCTCGGCGGAGACCCGGCTCGGTTCGGAGGGTAATCTCCTGCACCCCGAGCCGTCCGCATGCCGTCGGGTCGAGCTGAAGTGGCCGGTCCTGACGAACGAGGATCTGGCCAAGATCCGGCGTCTGGACATGCCGGGACTCCGCGTGGGTGTCCTTCCGATTCTCTTCCGGGTATCGCGCGGCGCCCAGGGACTGGCCAAGTCCATGGAGGAGCTATCTGTCATGGCCCGCCGGATGATCGAGGAGGACGAGATCAACATCCTGATCCTCAGCGACCGCGGCGTGAACCGCGACTATGCCCCGGTTCCAGCGCTCCTTGCGATCGCCGGGCTCCACCACTATCTGATCCGGGAGGGGCTGCGCACCCGGGTGAGCCTGGTCCTCGAGACGGGAGAGGCGCGCGAGGTCCATCACTTCTCCCTCCTGATCGGATACGGATGCAGCGCGATCAACCCGTACGTCGCCTTCGAGACGATCGACGACATGATCCGCGAGGGCCTGCTGGTGAACATCGACCACAAGGCCGCGTGCAAGAACTTCGTCAAGGCGGCCGCCAAGGGTGTGGTCAAGGTGATGTCGAAGATGGGCATTTCCGCGATCCAGAGCTACCGGGGAGCCCAGGTCTTCGAGGCGCTCGGCCTCCGGCAGGACGTGATCGACCACTATTTCACCTGGACCTCATCGCGGGTGGGTGGAATCGGCCTCGACGTGATCGCCCAGGAGGTTCTCCTGAGGCACCATGCCGCGTTCCCCGATCGCCAGGTCAACGGGCATGTGCTGCCCGTCGGGGGCCTCTACCAGTGGCGCAACGAGGGCGAGTACCACCTTTTCAATCCCGAGACGATCCATAGGCTGCAGAAGTCGGTCCGCACCGGGAATTTTGCGGTCTTCAAGGAGTACGCAAAGCTCGTCAACGACCAGGCGCAGCACCTGTGCACGCTGCGGGGCCTTCTCGAATTCAAGTCGGGTCCGTCCATACCGATCGAGGAGGTCGAATCCGCGGAGGCGATCATGAAGCGCTTCAAGAGCGGGGCCATGTCCTATGGCTCGATCAGCCAGGAGGCGCACGAAACGCTCGCCATTGCCATGAACCGCATCGGCGGCAAGAGCAACACGGGGGAGGGCGGGGAGGATCCGGCCCGGTACAAGCCGATGCCCAACGGGGACTCGAAGAATTCCGCCATCAAGCAGGTCGCGTCGGGACGCTTTGGCGTGACCAGCGAATACCTTGTCAACGCCCGCGAGCTCCAGATCAAGATGGCTCAGGGGGCCAAGCCGGGCGAGGGAGGCCAGCTTCCCGGCGCGAAGGTTTATCCGTGGGTTGCGAAGACGCGCCTGACCACCGCCGGCGTGGGCCTGATATCGCCTCCGCCTCACCACGACATCTATTCGATCGAGGACCTCGCCGAGCTGATCCACGACCTCAAGAACGGCAACCGCCATGCCCGGATCAGCGTCAAGCTGGTCGCCGAGGTGGGTGTCGGCACGGTCGCCGCCGGCGTGGCGAAGGCGCACGCCGACGTCGTCCTGATCAGCGGCTATGATGGCGGCACGGGCGCGTCGCCCCAGACATCCATCACGCACGCGGGCCTTCCCTGGGAGCTCGGCCTCGCCGAGACGCACCAGACGCTCGTCCTCAACAATCTCAGGAGCCGGATCGCGGTCGAGACCGACGGCCAGCTCAAGACGGGCCGGGATGTCGTCATCGCCGCGCTGCTTGGCGCGGAGGAGTTTGGCTTTGCCACCGCTCCCCTGGTCGCAACGGGCTGCATCATGATGCGCGTCTGTCACCTCAACACCTGTCCGGTGGGCGTTGCGACCCAGGATCCCCGGCTGAGGGCCCGGTTCACGGGGAAGCCCGAGCACGTGATCAATTTCATGAAGTTCATCGCCGAGGACGTGCGCGAAATCATGGCGCTCCTCGGCTTCCGCACCATCGAGGAGATGGTCGGCAGGGTCGACCGGCTCGAGGCCCGCAAGGCTGTGGACCACTGGAAGGCCAAGGGGCTCGATTTCAGCAACATCCTGTACCAGCCCGACGTGGGGCCGGAAGTCGGGCGCTTCTGCCAGATAAAGCAGGACCACGGCCTGGAAAAATCAATCGACCTGACCTCGCTCCTTGAGATCTGCCGGCCCGCCATCGAACGCGGCGAGAAGGTGTCGGCCGAGATGCCGATTCGAAACGTCCACCGTGTCGTCGGAACGATCACGGGCGGCGAGCTGACGAAGAAGTGGGGCTCGGCCGGGCTGCCCGAGGACACGATCCAGATAGGCTTCAAGGGTTCGGCCGGCCAGAGCTTCGGGGCTTTCATGCCAAAGGGAATGACCTTCACCCTCGAGGGGGATGCGAACGACTATGTCGGCAAGGGCCTTTCCGGCGGAAAGATCATCGTGTTTCCGCCGAAGGGATCGACCTTCGTGCCGGAGGAGAACATCATCATCGGCAACGTCGCCTTCTATGGCGCGACGGCTGGCGATGCTTACATCCGGGGCATGGCGGGCGAGCGCTTCTGTGTCCGCAACAGCGGGGTCAACGCGGTCGTCGAATCCGTCGGGGACCACGGCTGCGAGTACATGACCGGCGGCCGTGTTGTCGTCCTGGGGCCCGCCGGCAGGAATTTCGCGGCCGGAATGTCCGGCGGCATCGCCTATGTCCTGGACGAGAGCGGCGATTTTCCGAGCCGGGTGAACGCCCAGATGGTCGGGATCGAAAAGCTCGAGTCCCCGGCCGAAATCGCCGAGGTCCGCGGGATGATCGAAAGGCACCTGGCCTACACGCAGAGTTCTCGCGCCCGCCAGGTCCTCGACGCCTGGGCTGAAATGACGCCCCGCTTCGTCAAGATCATGCCGAAGGATTACAAGCGCATGCTCACCTGCATCGAGCGGGCTCACGGGCAGGGGCTCACGGGCGACGAGGCGATCATGGCGGCGTTCGAGGAGAACGCCCGCGACCTCTCGCGCGTCGGCGGGAACTGATTTTCCACCTCAACCTAGCACGATGGGCAAACCAACCGGATTCATCGAATACCTGCGGGAGCTTCCCGTGGATCGCCCGCCGAACGAGCGTTCCGGCGACTGGCGGGAATTCCACCCCCACATGGAGGAGAAGAAGCTCCGCCAGCAGGGGGCCCGCTGCATGGACTGCGGGGTTCCCTTCTGCCACACCGGAACGGTCATCAGCGGCATGGCCAGCGGATGCCCGATTAACAATCTGATCCCGGAATGGAACGACCTCGTCTATCGCGGCCTTTGGAAGGAGGCGCTCGACCGCCTCCACAAGACGAATAATTTTCCGGAATTCACCGGCCGCGTCTGCCCGGCTCCCTGCGAGGGATCCTGCGTCCTCGGCATCAGCTCTCCTCCGGTGACGATCAAGAACATCGAGTGCTCCATCATCGACCGGGCGTGGGACGAGGGCTGGGTGATCCCCGAGGCCCCCCCCGTCCGCACCGGGAAGAAGGTGGCGGTCATCGGTTCCGGCCCCGCCGGGCTCTCCGCCGCCGCCCAGCTCAATCGCGCCGGCCACACGGTGACCGTCTTCGAACGGGCCGACCGTCCCGGCGGCCTTCTGATGTACGGCATTCCGAACATGAAGCTCGACAAGAAGGAGGTCGTATTGCGGCGCCTGAAGGTCATGGAGCAGGAGGGCATCCGGTTCATTTGCAACGCGAACGTCGGAGAGAACGTCGAGCCGCAGATTTTTCTGAAGGAATATGACGCCACGGTCATATGCACCGGCGCGACCCAGCCGCGCGACCTCCCGATCGAAGGGCGCAATTTGAAGGGCGTGCACTTCGCCATGGAATATCTCACCGCCAACACGAAGGCCGTCCTGAACGGCGGGGCGGAACACAGCCCCATCCACGGTGGAGACAAGGATGTCGTCGTCATCGGAGGCGGCGACACCGGGACGGATTGCGTGGGCACCGCGATCCGCCACGGATGCAAGAGCCTCCTTCAGATCGAGATCCTCCCCAAACCCCCGGCGGATCGCGCGGGCGACAATCCCTGGCCCGAGTGGCCCAAGGTCTACAAGATGGATTACGGACAGGAGGAGGCTGCCGCCCGGTTTGGCGCCGATCCCCGCGTCTACCTGACCACGGTCAAAAAGTTCATCGGCGATGCCGAGGGCCGCGTGAAGGAGCTCGTGACGGTCGAGATCAAGTGGGGCAAGAACGAGAAGGGCCAGTTTGTCCCCCAGGAAGTTCCCGGGACCGAAAAGACGCGGCCCGCCCGGCTGGTCCTCCTCGCCATGGGCTTCCTCGGGCCCGAGCAGCCCCTGGTCAAGGAGCTGGGTCTCGAGACCGACCCCCGGAGCAACATCAAGGCCGAATACGGAAAATACGGGACCAGCCTCAAGGGAGTGTTCGCCGCCGGCGACTGCCGCCGCGGCCAGAGCTTGGTTGTATGGGCTTTCAACGAGGGCCGCGGAGCGGCCCGCGAGTGCGACCGCTACCTGATGGGCTCGACGGATCTGCCGTAGTGCCTTCAAAGCCAATTCCCGGCTCAACCGGCGAGGTCCTGACCTGCCTGCCGTCGCCCTACCTGCCGCACGCGGCCACGGGCCTCCTCTATCTTCCGCGGTTCATCGCCAAGTGCCGCTATGTGCGGAAGCACGGCTCGCTTCCGGCGAGCTATGCGAAAAACTACAAGCGCGGGCTCGACCGCTTCCTTTGCCAGCACCTGGGCGTGGATCCCGCCGCTGTGGAAAAGATCGTGCACGAATCGCCCGATGACGCCG
Organism: uncultured Opitutaceae bacterium; assembly: GCA_964547325.1. Taxonomy (GTDB): domain Bacteria; phylum Verrucomicrobiota; class Verrucomicrobiia; order Opitutales; family Opitutaceae; genus Palsa-1447. The sequence goes on from CAZJNA010000033.1 coordinate 12,764, forward strand.
AACTCGACAGGCGGCTTCTGGCTCTCTTTCCGCCGGACGTGCGGGCTGCGCAATGGAACCGGGAGCTCGCACAGAAAGGCATGACGCCGGCAGGCCGGGAATTCCTTCGGGAGGCCCTGACCGCGATGGGATGCGCCGACCGGACGGAAGAAATCAAAAGCGTGCCCGACCTCCTCGATTTTGACGAGGGCAGGATCGAGTAAGGGGTCGGGTCTCGTATTTTGATGTCTTCTTTGAAGACGTCAAAATCCGGGCCCCAAGCCCTTCCGTTCGATCTCCCGATTCCCGACCGGCCTGCCCAGGTGCTGCCGGATCGATTCGAGATTCTCGCGCACGAGGGCGCCCATCGACGCGCAGCGCAGGTAGTCGGTCCTCTTGTAGTGCTCGGCGAGCGACTCGCGCAGCTGGCGAACCTTCTCTGGAGGGGCGATGGGATCGGCCGACATCTCCTGGAGAAGCCTGCCGAGCCGGTCCGCCGCGAGCTCCGCGCGCTGGAGCATGAGCGTCTGCTCCTCGCGCTGGTATTGGTAGGCCGTCTCGAGGTGGAGGTGGCGGGCGCAGAACAGCGCCAGGGGCCGGTTCTCCTTGAAGAACTGGGGGAGGTAGAAATTCTTGCGGCCGTCGTAGGACTGCTGGTCGAAGTCCATGGCGCGGATCCGCAGCTGCGCGTCCTCGAAGTCGGGCGTGACGACAAAGACGAAATTGTAGGAGCGCATGTCGCCGAGGAGGCGGACGAAGCAGCGCTCGTTGAATTTCACGAGCTCCTTCGCGACCCGCACCGGCCGGAGGTCCGGCCGGGACAGCCAGTCCTTGATGAAGATGTCGCCCGGAATCCCGGGGATGTGCTCCTCGACCAGCGTGTCCCCATGGGTCAGGAAATTGAGGCGGTTCGGGGAGAGGAGATGCTCCAGCTCGAGCCCATAGGCGCGGGAGGCGTCCGCCTTCTTGATGTAGAAGTAGTCCTGGTTGTCATTGAACGCGTTGACGATCCGGATCCGGAAGGGCGTCGAGTTCCCAAACGTGCAGAAGTCCACGCGGTCGACGTAGAGGTGCTGGATGACGGAAAAGTCGCCGTCGACCTTGAGAATGGCGTAAACCTGCTTGAGGGCGTCGTTCAGGGCCGGCATCTCGCTCGCGTGATAGATGACCGTGTCCCAAAGGGTGGGCTTGCCGTCGGCGTCCACGAGCGGGATGCCTTCCTGAAAGTCGCGAAGCCGGTCATAGGTGACCGGGAGCTCGCGCTCCCTCTTGTAGCGGCGGAGGTAGGCGCGCAATCCGGAGCTCACCGGAAAGTGCGGCTTCTTGCGGGTGGGAAGGAAGGGAGCTTCCTGCGCGCCGTCGGGCATTCCCGGAGCCTGGGTCGCCGCAGGCGCGCACACAAGGATTGCGTCGCTGGGAGAGCGGCCTAGGTTTGCCGACCGTGCGGAGCCTTTCGACCGAGCTGGTGATCCTGGTCCTGCTGGCGCTCGCCAACGGAATTCTCACCATGGCTGAAACGGCCATTGTGTCCGCGCGCCGGACAAAGCTGCGTTCGCTTGCAAAGAAGGGCGGCGGGCATGCCGCGCGGGCGCTCGCCCTCGCCGAGCAGCCGGCGCGGTTTCTGGGCCTCGTCCAATTCTGGCTGACCTTTTCGGCCGTCGTCGCCGGGGTGCTCGGGGGCAGGGGACTCGCCCTGCGCCTGGCTCCCCTGCTGGCTCGGGTGCCCGCGTTCGCCCCGGTCTCCGGGCCGCTCGCGCTCGCGCTGGTCGGCATTGCGCTCGTAGTATTCCTCTTGTTTTTCGGGGAGCTTTTGCCCAAGCGGATTGGGCTGGCGCACCCGGAAAAGGTGGCGGTCCTGCTGGCAGGGCCCCTCCGCGCTCCCCTCGCCCTGGCGGCGCCGCTCCTGCGCGTTCTCGAACTCGCCACCGACGGCTCGGCCCGCCTTTTCGGCCTGCGTTCCCGGCCGGCCGCGGAAAGCGTCGGGGACGACGAGGTGCGCGCGCTGGTCGAGCAGGGTCTTCATGCCGGGGTCTTTCAGCGCGCCGAGAAGGAGATGGTCGAGGGAGTCCTGGCCCTCGACCAGATGCGCGTGACGGCGCTGATGACCCCCCGGCCGAGGATCGTTTTCCTCAACCTCGACGACCCCGAGGAGACGAATTGGCGGAAGATCGTGACGAGCGGCCACTCCTATTTTCCCGTCTACCAGCACGACCGCGACCGCGTCCTGGGCATGGTCGCGGTCAAGGCGCTGTGGGCGCACTCGGCCATAGGGCTGCCGGCGACCTTGAAGAACCTGCTCGTGCCGCCCCTGATCGTTCCTGAAACGATGATGGCGAACCAGCTTCTCGAGAAGTTCAAGAAGGAGGGGAGGCACATCGCCGTCGTGACCGACGAATTCGGCGCCGTTCAGGGCCTGGTCACGCTGATCGACGTGTTCGAGGCGATCGTCGGCGACCTGCCCGAGGCCGGCCGCCGGGGCGAGCCGGAGGCGAAGCGGCGGGACGACGGATCGTGGATGATCGACTCCGCGCTGCCGACGGGAGACCTCAAGACGCTTCTCGGCATCGAGGCGGCTCTTCCCCAGGAGCGTGCCGCGGAATTCCAAACCGTGGGGGGATTCGTCGTCACCCAGTTCGGGCGCATTCCCGCGGCCGGCGACGGATTCGAATGGGCCGGATGGCGGTTCGAGGTCGCCGGAATGGACCGCCACCGGGTCGAGAAGGTGCTGGTCACGCGGGCCGCGCGCGACGCGGCGCCGGGGAGTTAGCCCGGATATTTCATGAACACGGGCCAATCTCGCACAAATCGCCGGGCAGAAAGTGCCTCATGCTCCCTCGATGGCCTGTTAGGCCACCTTCGGTCGCCTTCTTCCCTTTCTGCTCCACCGCTTTGTACGATCTTTCTCCCATGTTCATGAAATATCCGGGCTAGCCGCCCTGGGCGGCCAGGACCTTGAGGACGTCGGCGGCCTGCTGGGTCGTGGAGGCCTTGTAGTCGGCCCAGACGACCTTCCCATCCTTTATCAGGAAGGCCTGGCGGGATGCGATCGTGCCGATGACGGGAATCTCGTGGGTCGGCACACCGAAGGCGTTGATTACGGTCCGATCGGTATCCGCGATCAGGGTGAAGGGAAAGTGCTGGGCCTCCTTGAATTTCGCCTGTGCGGCCACCGTGTCCGTGCTCACGCCGACGACGGCCACGCCCTTCCTGGTCAGCTCCCCGTAGGAATCGCGCAGGGAGCACCCCTGCTTGGTGCAGCCGGATGTTCCGGCGCGGGGATAAAAGTAGACGAGGGTATACGCCTGCTGCTTGTAGACGTCGGCGAGATTGAGGGATGCCCCGGTCTCCGTGACACCGGCGACCTCGGGCGCCTTGTCGCCGACTTTCAGGGGATCCGCCTTGGCGAATGAGAACATGGCTAGGAATGCTGTGGCCAGGATGGCGGGGGTATTTTTCATGGCCGGCCAGCCTTAACCCGGTCCCTGGAATTCGCAAGCGGCCGGGCAGATTTTTCTGGAACCTTCGGGGCCGGCGACAACACTAACCGACCCACACCCTTTCCTGCGGTTTTGGCTCGCTAAGACCGGCTGCATTCGTGCTATTTTGACCCTTCGCGCCTCGCCGCATCACACCACCCTCTGCTCCCCGGTATGCCTTCAGCTTCGTTCCTCCGCACCTGCGTCCGCCTTTTCAGCTTGGTCGGCGCCTGCGCGATGGCCTCGCCTTTTGTTGCGCTCCGGGCGCAAAGCCCTTCGGTCAGCGACGGTTTTGATCCGAATGCCAACGGCCTTGTGGGCGCGATGGCGCTCCAAGCCGATGGCAAGGTGTTGATCGGCGGAACGTTTACGACCCTGCAGCCGAACGGGGCGGCAAACGCCACCACCCGGAATCGAATCGCCCGGCTCAATGCCGACGGGTCCCTTGACGCGAGTTTCGACCCCAACGCCAACAACCAGATCTATGCGATAGCCGTGCAAACCGACGGCAAGATAGTGATCGGCGGCGCCTTTACGACGCTGCAGCCCAATGGAGCGGCCGCCGCGACGACACGGAACCATATCGCCCGGCTCAATGCCGACGGGTCCCTCGACGCCGGCTTCAATCCCAATGCCAACGGGACGTTCGTTGGTCAGGTGTACTGCGTTGCGGTCCAATCCGACGGCAGGATAGTGATCGGCGGGGCCTTTTCGACATTGCAGCCCAATGGAGCCGCCACCGCGACGACACGGAACCATATCGCCCGGCTCAATGCCGACGGGTCCCTCGATACCGGATTCAACCCGAATGCCAGCGCCGCGGTCGACGCCATTGCCCTGCAGACAAACGGGCAGATAGTGATCGGCGGGGCGTTTTCGACATTGCAGCCCAATGGGGCTGCCAACCCGACCATTCGGAGCCACGTCGCGCGCCTGAACACCGATGGCACCGTCGACGGCGGTTTTGATCCCAGCCCCAATGCCAGCATCGGCGCCCTTGCGGTGCAGGCGGACGGCAAGATCCTGTTTTCAGGCACGTTCACGATGCTGTCGCCCAACGGAGCCGCCACGCCTTCCAGCCGCAGCAACCTCGCCCGCGTCAATTCAGACGGGACTCTCGACACCGCCTTCGGTCCCAATCCCAGCTCGGTGGTCAATGCGATCGTTCTCCAGTCGGATGGAAAGATCCTGCTCGGAGGCGCCTTCTTCCAGCTATTTCCCATCGGAGCGACGACGGGCACCGCGTTCGAACATGTCGCGAGGCTGAACGTCGACGGCAGCATCGACGGATCCTTTGATCCCAGCAGCAACGGCATCGTGAATGCGATCGCGGTTCAAAAGGACGGCCGGATCGTCCTCGGCGGAAACTTCACCCAGCTATTTGCAAATGCCGCGGTCGCCACGTCGCAGCGGAACAACATCGCCCGCGTCAATCCCGACGGATCGCTGGATGTCACCTTCAACCCGGACGACAACGGACGAATCCTGACCCTGGCGCGACAGCCGGACGGCAGCGTGCTCCTCGGCGGGACGCTGACCAGCGTTGGCGGCGTGACGCGCACCAACCTGGCCCGCATCAGCGCGACGGGCGTCCTCGACGCGTCCTTCAACCCCACGGTGAACGGCACCGTGACGCAGGTTCTCGCCCAGTCTGACGGAAAGGTCCTCATTTCCGGCAATTTCAACAATATCAACGGCGTGACCCGGAACGGCGTGGCGCGCCTGAACTCGGACGGCACGCTCGACGCCGGATTCAACCCCAATCCGAATGCGGCCGTCCTTTCCATGGCGCTGCAATCGGATGGAAGGCTGCTCATCGCCGGCTCGTTCAGCGGGATTCAGGCAAACGGAGCGACAACCTCGACCGCGATGAATGGCATCGCGCGCCTCAACACCGACGGTTCGCTGGACACGAACTTTCCGAACCTCGAGCCGAATTCCCGCGTGAACGCGGTGGCCGTCCAAACCGACGGGAAGATAATCATCGCCGGCGAGTTCACGGGCGTGGCCCCGAACGGGGCGACTATCTTCACTTCGCGCAACTTTATCGCCCGATTCAACTCGGACGGCACGCTCGACGCGAATTTCGATCCGAATTTCGACAACAGCGTGAGCGTCATCGCCCTCCAGTCGGACGGGCGGATCCTCGTGGGCGGGGGATTTTCCCGTGCTGCCCCCAATGAGGGAGCGGTCACGATCCGCAGCCATGTGGCGCGGCTCAACAGCGACGGCACGGTCGACACGAATTTCGATCCCAATCCGAACAACAACGTCACCCTGATCGCCGTTCAGCCGGACGGGCATGTCTTCATCGGGGGCGTCTTCACGACCGTCCAGCCGAATGAGGGCGTGGCCGTCTTCTCGCGCTACAACTTTGCGCGGCTGAATGTGGACGGCTCCGTCGACCAGGGCTTTATTCCCAATCCGAACACGAACGTGAACGCGGTCCTCGTGCAGGCCGACGGCAGCTTCTTCGCGGCTGGCGGCTTCACGAGCATAAGCAACGCCGCCGCCGACCACCTCGTGCTGTTCAATGCAAACGGAACGCTGAATTCGGGGTTTTCGGCGCAGGCGACCGGCTTCGCGACGAGCGCGGTTGGCGGCATCGCGCTCCAGCCCGACGGGGGCATTCTCGCGGCCGGGTCATTCTCTGGGCTCGGGGGGGCTCGCGGCGTCAATGTGGCGCGCTTCAACCCCGACAGCTCTCCCGACGCCACATTCAATGCCAGCACCGACGGGGCCGTGAACGCGGCGGCCGTCCTTCCCGGGAGCGCGGCCGTATCCACCCAGGATTCCGGCGTCGCTTGGATCACCGCGACCGGTGCGCTTCGCGCCGGATTTGGATCCGACACCATCGCGCAGATAAACGGGTCGGTCTCCTGCGTGGCCGTGCAATCCGATGGAAAGGTCATCGTTGGCGGCAATTTCAAGAATAACAGCGGCGCCACCGGCAACAACATCCTTCGGCTGAATGCGAACGGCACGCTGGACACGAGTTTCAATCCGAATCCGAACAATCTCATTTCGGGAATGGCGATCCAGTCCGACGGCAAGATCATCGTGGTCGGAGCGTTCACCGGCCTCGACAACGCGATCCGGAATTTCATCGCGCGCCTGAACACCGACGGGTCGCTCGACACCGCCTTCGACCCGAATGCCAACAATCCGATCACGACCATGGCCCTCCAGTCGGACGGACGGATCCTGATCGGGGGCACCTTTGGCGCGCTGCAGCCGAACGGAAGCGCGACGGCTGTGACCCGGTTTGGCATGGCCCGCCTGAACACGGACGGCACGGTGGACAGCAATTTCAATCCGAACATCGCGGGCGGAGTCGTCTCGATCCTTGTGCAGCCCAATGGGCAGATCTTGATCGGGGGTCCGTTCACGACCCTCCAGCCGAACGGGACCGGCGACAACATTACGCGCAATTTCGTGGCGCGGCTGAATTCCGACGGCACGGTCGACAACGGTTTTGATCCAGAGCCCAACGGCCAGGTCAACGCGTTCGTCCTCCAGTCGGACGGCAAAGTCGTTCTCGGCGGCGCCTTCACGACCATCCAGCCGAATCTGGGCACGACCATCGTGACCCGGAACAGCATCGCGCGGGTGAACTCGGACGGATCGGTGGACATGACGTACGACCCCAATACCAACGGGCAGGTCAACGCGCTCACGCCCGAGCCCAATGGCGAGATCATTGCCGCGGGCACATTCCTGACCCTCCAGCCGAACGGCGCTCCTGCGCCGACGACCCGCAGCCGTGTCGCCCTCATCAAGACCGACGGGACCATCGACGCCAGCTTGGATCCCGCTCCCAACGGGCAGGTCAACGCAGTCGCCCTTCAGTCGGACGGATCCATCGTCCTCGGCGGATCGTTCAACAATCTGCAGCCAACCGGGGCGATCTACATCGGCGGTTCGTTTGCCAATGTGAGCAATATCGCTGTGGCGAATCTTGCGCTGCTCAATGCCGACGGCTCGCCCAACACGTCCTTCCAGGGGAATCCGAACGGGACCGTCTATTCAATTGCCGTGCAGGCCGACAGCCGCGTGATCGTGGCGGGCTCCTTCTCAACCATCTCCGGAACCGCCCGCGGCCGCGTCGCCCGGATAAGCGCCACGGGCTCGCTCGACACGTCCTTCAATCCGAATGCCAACGGCACCGTTCAGGTCGCGGCCCTCCAGGGGAACGGGCAGGTGGTCCTCGCGGGTTCCTTCACGAGCGTCGGCGGCATCGCCCGAAGCAATCTTGCGCGGGTGAACTCGGATGGCTCGCTCGACGCGTCCTTCAATCCGAATGTCAATGGGACGATCAACGCGCTTGCTGTGCAGCCCAACGGGCAGGTGGTCCTCGCGGGTTCCTTCACGAGCGTCGGCGGCATCGCCCGAAGCAATCTTGCGCGGGTGAACTCGGATGGCTCGCTCGACACGTCCTTCAATCCGACCGTCAATGGGACGGTCAACGCGCTCGTGCTTCAAACGAGCGGCCAGATCATCCTGGGAGGTTCGTTCAGCAGCGTGGGAGGGACCGCCCAGGCGAACCTCGCGAGGATAAGTTCCAGCGGAGCGCCCGACACGTCGTTCACCGCGAGCGCCGACGGCGCGGTTGCGGCACTCGCGCTCCAGCCGGACGGGAAGCTGTTCCTGGGCGGGTCCTTCAGCCATGTCAACGGCCTGAGCCGCTTCCGCTTCGCCCGCCTCGGCGAGACAGGCGGTTCGAGCCAGTCGATCTCGGTCAGCGGCAATTTCACGAGCGCCACGTGGACCCGGACGGGCACGGGCCCCGAGATTGCCCAGGTCGAGTTCCAGGTTTCGACGGACTCGACGAACTGGACGAACCTTGCCGCGGGATCCCGCGTGGGGACGACCAGCAACTGGCAGATCACGGGCGTCAGCTTGCCGGGCAGCTCCGTCTTCTTCCTGAGGACGCTCGGCATGACTCCGAATTCGCAATTCGGCTCATCCAGCCTGATCGAGACGGTGCAGGAATTTGACTCCGCGACCGGAGCGACCGGCAGCAGCGTGAGCCTTGGCGGCGTATCTTCGGGTTCCTCCGTGGGCGCGACAAGCGCATCCTCCTCTGCGGGGAGCTCGAAGGCGGGCGCTCTGGCGTCCGCCGCCAGCCTGTCGGTTCCTTTCGCGGGAGTTGCCCCTGTGGGGTCGGGAGTCCGGCTCATCACCTTTGCATCCCGCGCCGATGTTGCGGCCGACAGCCCGCTCGTCGCCGGATTCACGATCGCCGGTCCCGCCTCCAAGGCGATCCTCCTTCGCGCAGTCGGCCCGGGCCTTGGAATTTTCGGAGTTCAGGGCGTGGTCGCCAATCCCTACCTCCAACTCTACGACGGTTCGGGCCGGTTGGTGCTGGCGAACACGGGATGGAACGGCGACAGCAGCCTCGCGGCCGCATTCGCCGAGGTCGGTGCGTTCCCGCTTGCCGTCGGCAGCTCGGACGCCGCCGCGCTGGCCGTCCTTCCTCCGGGATCGTACACCCTGCAGGTCGGTGGCACCGGCGGTCAGGCTGGCGTTGCTCTGGCTGAGGTATACGACGCCGATGCCAATCCCCTTTTGGTTTCACAGCAGATCTCATCCGCCTCTGCCGACACGGATGTCCCCGGCGGGGAATCCCTGACGGGGGGCTTCGTGGTCGCCGGCTCGTCGGCGAGGACGGTTCTTGTTCGCGCCGTGGGCCCGGCCCTGGGCGCGGCAGGCATGGCCTCCCCGGTGCTCACCGTGTATGACAGCCAGGGCAACGTCCTTGCGCGCAATGCCGGCTGGGGCAACCCCGCGACGGTCAACGCGGCCTATCCGGCGTCCGATTCCGCGGGCATCGCCTCCGCCGCCGCAAGCGCGGGCGCGCCAGCCTTGCTTTCCGGAAACGCCGACTCGGCTGTCGTCCTCAAGCTTCCTTCGGGCGCCTACACGGCGCAGGTCACCGATGCGAACGGAGGGGCGGGTTCGGTTCGCGTCGAAGTCTACACGCTGTCGCAGTAGGACCGGCCGGCGCCGATCCTACCAGGTGTCGCTGCGAAACGGAACGGCCGGAAGGCCGGCTCCGTTGTAGAGATTGGCATCGGGGTTGTTTGTCCAGGCGTAGCGCACGGCGACGGGATTGGGCACCTCGGGGCATTTTACGAGCACGGTGTCGCCGGCGATGGCCGCCGCGGCCTGGTGAAACCTGTGGTCAGGCCCCGCGAGTTCGAAGGACTGCAGCGGCTTGTCGGCGGCGGTCAGCCCCGCCTCGGCGTATCTGAACCGGACGCGCATCCCTGAGCCGACGCGCTCCGCGGCCGAAAAGACCGGGCCCGAAAAGTCACCCGTGATCCCGTAGGCCCGCGCCTTTGCGATGAGGGCGAGCCTGCGTCCGACCTCCTGCTTGTTGTGCGGATGGATGTCCTTTGGGTCCCCGATATCGATCGAAACCGCCATTCCAGTGTTTGGGAGGACGAGCGCCTGCGCTTGCGCCTCGCGCAGGAAGGCCCATGTCATCCCGCCGGGATCTCCCGGCGTCTGGTAGCTTGCGAGCTGCACCCAATAGAACGGCACGTCGGCCTGGCCCAGGTGGGCCCGCCACGTGGTTATGAGCGCGGCGAAGAGCCTTTCGTATTCCCGGGCGCGCGCGGCGTTGCTCTCTCCCTGGTACCAGAGGATCCCGCGCACCGAATAGGGCAGCAGCGGGTTTATCATCCCGTTGAAGAGGCCGGCGGGCATCCAGGAGTCCTTGTGGGGATAGTCGGGCGGCGTCTGCTTCCACCGCGGGCCGACAACATCGAATGCCGGATCGCTCCCGAGCGCGTACGGGCTCAGCCAGGGCTCGATGGGCGTTCCGCTCCAGCAGCAGAGGATGATGCCGACCGGCACGTGAAGCCTCTGCTGGATGTTGCGCGCAAAAAAGTAACCCACTGCGGTGAACGGGCCCGCCGTGGCCGGCGAGCAGGGGACCCACGAGCCTGTGGCGTTCTCCATGGGAATCCCGGATACCTTTCGGGCCACCTCGAATTGGCGGATCAGCGGGAAATTTGCCGCGGCGACCTCCTGCGCGGCATTCTGGAGATGGAACGCCGGATGGCGCGGATCGTCCATCGTGAAGGCCATGTTCGACTGCCCCGAGCAGAGCCATACCTCGCCGACTACGACATCGTGCCTCACGACCGCTCCCTTCCCGCCCGACGCGACGAGGTCTGCCCCATCTGAAGTTGCGGGAAGGGCGCCCAGGAGCGCGATCCAGCGGCCGTCCTGCCCGGTCGTCGCCCGCACCGTCTGCCCGTGAAATGCGACGCTGACCAGCTCGCCGGGATCGGCCCGCCCCCAGACCGGCACGGCTTTGCCCTGCTGCAGGACGGCGTGGTCGGTGAAGAGAGGAGCCAGCGAGACGTCCGCCCGCAGGCTGATGGCGCCGAGGAGTGCGAGCGCCAGGCCGGGCAGCGGTGATTTCATGGCAACGGCGTTTTAGGGCCGTCCTCCCGGGTCCGCGACAGAAATTGATGGAGTTCTCCCGCGAGCTTCGGGCCGAACCCGGGCACCTCGCGGATACCCGAGGCGCTCGCGGCCCGCAGGCGGCCGATGTCGCCGAAGTGGGAGAGCAGGGCCGCGCGGCGGACCGAGCCGAGCCCCGGCATGTCATCGAGAATCGACTCGCGGATCTTCCTTGAACGCAGGTCCGCGTTGTAGGTGTTGGCGAAGCGATGGGCCTCGTCGCGCAGCCGCTGCAGAAGCTGCAATCCCGGGTGGGCGAGCGGCAGGTTGAGGGGCGGGCGTCCGTCGGCAAAGACGATCGTCTCCCGCCTCTTTGCCAGGCCGATCAGGGGCGGCGGCGGGATATCCAGGGCCAGGAACGCCTTCAGCGCCGCGCCCACCTGTCCCGGGCCGCCGTCGATCACGACGAGGTCCGGGAATGAGCGCTTTTCCGTGTGAAGCCGGCGGTAGCGGCGCCCGACCACCTCCTCCATGGCGCGCGTGTCGTCGTTGCCGATGAAGCTCTTGATCTGGAACCGGCGATACTGGTCCTTGTCCGGCCGCCCTTCCGTGAAACGGGCGAGCGAGGCGACGACGAAAGTCCCGGAAATGTGCGAGATATCGAAGCATTCGAGGGCCTGGGGTGGGGCATCCATTCCCAGGGCCTCGCCCAGCATCCGGGTCGCGGTCTCGTTTGCGCCGATCGCCGTGGGGTCGGTGCGCTCGAAGCGCCGCGTCCTGGCGAGCGTGCTCCTCAGGGCGAAGATCACGTCCCGAAGCTCCGCGGCCTTCTCGAATTCCCGCGCGGATGCCGCCGCCTCCATTTCGCGGCGCATGGACGCGAGCCATTCGCGGGACTTGCCTTCCAGGAAGGCAGAGGCGTCCTCGGCCCGCCGGCGATAATCGGCCGCGGTGACGATGTTCGGGAAGCCCGAAAGCTCCTGGCGAACGTCGTCGTAGAGCTGCCACCGGCCGTCGGGAAGCTTACGGGGGCTCGTGTCGCCGAGGAGGATGCCGAACTGGCGGCGAAGCTGGGCGAGCGTCTTGCGGAGCAGGCCGCTGTGCGCGAATGGGCCGAAGTAGCGCGAGCGATCGTCCTTGCGAAACCGGGTGAGGCGAAAGCGCGGCAGCTCCTCACCCGGATCCAGCCGCACGAGGAGGAAGCGTTTGTCATCCGTGAAATCGCTGTTGTATTTGGGCCGCCACTGCTTGATCAGACGGCCCTCGAGCAGGAGGGCCTCCGGCTCGGATTTCACCTCCACGATGTCGAAATCGGCGATAAGGCTTATGAGCGCCCGGATCTTCGGATGCATTCCGGTGCCCCGGCCCCGCTGAAAGTAGGATCCCACGCGCTTCCTCAGGCTCTTGGCCTTGCCCACGTAGATGATGCGCCCCAGCCGGTCCTTCATCAGGTAGATTCCCGGACGATCGGGAAGGTGGCGCACCTTCTCCTTAAGCGTCGCCGGCGCGGCGATATCTGGAACCGTGACTGGCATTTTCATCCAGATTAGCCTAAATTTAGCATCCGCAAGCAATGGTTTCGCCAGCAACATCCCCCTGCGCCGCCCGGCGCAAGCCGGTTTCCGAGGTCCGATACGAGCTTCTCACCCTTGGCGACGAGCTTCTGCTCGGCCTCACGGCGAACAGTCACCTCACCTTCATAGGGGCCGAGCTTGGGCGGCGCGGCGTCACGCTGCAGCGCAACATCACCCTGACTGACGAGGCGGCGGCCATCGCCCGCCAGTTCCGCGAGAGCTGGGCCGTTTCCGATGTCGTCATCACCACCGGGGGCCTCGGGCCGACCTGCGACGACCGGACGCGGGAGACGCTCGCAGAGGCGCTCGGCCAGAAGCTCGTCTTCGATCCCGGCATCGAGCAGGCGATCGCCGAGAGATTTGCGCTCTTTGGCCGTCCGATGACCCCGAACAACCACCGCCAGGCCTACCGCTTCGAGCGCGGGGAGGTGTTGCCGAATGCGAACGGCACTGCGCCGGGGCTCTGGGTCGAACAGGACGGGAAGGTGCTCTGCATGCTCCCGGGCCCGCCGAACGAGATGCAGCCCCTGTTTCTGGAGCAAGTCCTTCCCCGCCTTGCCGCTCGCGGGCTTTTGCTTGATCGCGAGGCCTTCGTCCAGATCCGGACGGCCGGCGTTGGCGAATCGAGGCTCGAGACGATCCTGCAGCCGATCTTTGGCCGCTTCGGCGAGGCGCTCAGCGCGGCGTTCTGCGCCCATGCCGGCCACGTCGACTGCCGCCTCAGCTCCCCCGGGGGCGGTCTCAGCCTGGCGCGGCTCGAGGGAATCGCCGCCGAGTGCGCCGCCCTGATCGGGGACGATTTTGTCTGCCACGGCCACGATTCGCTCGCAAAGGTCTGCGCCGATCTCCTGCGCTCCCAGGAGCGGAAGCTCGCGGTGAGCGAGGCTGGCACCGGGGGCCTGCTCGCAAATGCTTTCACCGAGGTCTGCGGAGCGGCCAAGTTCTTTGCGGGAGGCTGCATCTGTTGCTCGAACGAGGCCAAGATGCAGCTGCTCGATGTGCCCGAATGCCTGATCCTGCAGCATGGCGCGGTCAGCGCGGAATGCGCCGTCGCCCTGGCCACCGGAGCTGCGGAGAAGCTGGGCGCCGACTATGCCCTGGCGATCACGGGCTTTTCCGGCTCCTGCACCGGGGCGAACGAGAATCCGGTCGGCACGATCTATGTCGCGCTCCACGCGCCCCAGGGCGTCTGGTCGAAGAAATTGAGCTATCCCGGCCCGAGGCCCACGGTCAAGCGCCGGGCGGTGAATGCCGCCATCGACTGGCTCCGCCGGGAACTCGTCCGCGCCCGCCGGGATGGCCAAGCCGCCGCGGCCCCGTCAGGCGTTATGCAGTAGGTTCTGGAGCGCCGCCAGGTACTTGTCGCGGGTGCGCCCGATGACCTCGGCCGGCAGGCGCGGCGCCGGCGGCTTCTGGTCCCACTTGAGCTCGAGGAGATGGTCGCGAACGAACTGCTTGTCGTAGCTGGGAGGCGACTGCCCGGGAGCGTAGTTTTCCGCGGGCCAGTAGCGCGAGGAGTCCGGCGTCAGCACCTCGTCGATGAGGATAAGGTCGCCCTTGGCGTCCATGCCGAACTCGAACTTGGTGTCCGCCAAAATCATCCCGGCCTTCGCCGCCCGATCATGGCCGTACCGGTAGAGTTCGAGGCTGACGGCCTTAGCCTTGCGATAAATGTCGGCCCCCACGGCGGCCTCACCCTGGGCGTCGTTGATCGGCTCGTCATGCTGGCCCTTGGGCGCTTTCGTCGTCGGCGTAAAAATCGGCTCCGGGAGGCGGTCTGCCTGGCGCAGCCCCGAGGGCAGCCGTATGCCGCACACGGTGCCGGACTTCTGGTACGAGCTCCAGCCGCTGCCGACGAGATAGCCGCGCACGACGCACTCAATGGTCAGGGGCTTCAGCTTGCGAACGACCATGCTTCGCAGCTGCAGGTCGCGGTCCTTGAGCCCGCGGCGGGAGAATTCCCCCGCCTGGTCCGGCAGAAGGTGATTTGCGATGATGCCCCCCGTTTGGGCGAACCACCAGAGGCTCATCTGGGTGAGTATGATGCCCTTGCCGGGTATGCCATCCGGCAGGATGACGTCGAAGGCGGAGAGGCGGTCGCTCGCCGAGAGCAGAAGCGCGTCGCCCAGATCGAAGATTTCCCGGACCTTTCCAGAGGCGATTCGAGGGTAGGGCAGGCCGTCGATCGAAGTCACCGCCTTCTCGGGCAGCGCGGAGGCAATTGAGGCAAAATTCATGCCCACCCAAGAAGCCGAAAATCCGCGGGCAGGAAAGAAGGAATTTCAGGCCTTTGCGTTCAGGGAACCGCCGGAGGACTCGTGGCCGCCGCCGGCCGCTTCACCGTCTTCCTCGGGATCAAAAGGCGCCTCGACGGCAAATTCGGGATTCTCGGCGTTCTCCGCCCTCAGCTTTCCAAGCATGGCCAGCCGTTCGCGCCGGGTCAGTTCGACCTTGGCGCGAATGCGTGCGTCCAAGGCTTCCTGCGCAGCGCTCGCTGCGAAGGCTTGGGCGTCCATGTGGCCGATGTGCATTTCGAGGATTCTAGGGCTTTAATGGGAATATAAGGCCTTATTCTGGCAAACATCGGGCCAATCTCGGGTAGCTTTAGCGCAATAATCGGCCAGGCAGGCAGTTGGAACCGGCCCGAAAACAGCTTGCTCGCTGGGCCCCACTGAATAGGGTGCCCGATTCCTGGGTTGGTCCCCATCGTCTAGCCCGGTCAGGACACCACCCTTTCACGGTGAGAACCGGGGTTCGAATCCCCGTGGGGACGCCAGCTTAAGCTCTTGTCCCACGAGACTTAAGTTTTTCGCGAAGCTAGGTTGCCAGTTGACGTGGCAACCTAAGCATGAATCACACAGAGTTT
>CAZJNA010000034.1:0-28066 GCA_964547325.1 uncultured Opitutaceae bacterium
TTCTGGTCGAGGCCATAAGCATAACTGGCCCCCTCCCAGGTGAACCGGACTCCCGTCTGCTCGCCCCGCGTGAAGGACGAGGGCACGCCGGCCGCCTGGAAGCCGACGAAGGCGCGGCGGAGTTCCATGTCGGCATCGTCCCCCGGAAGTTCCTCGGGTATCGCCTTGCGCGGGCCAGTCTGGGCGGCGAGGCGGTCCCGGAGCCGCGCCAGGCCGGGCACGTCGGCAATCACTTCCGCGCCGATCTTTCTCGGCAATTGGTAGATTCCCAGCGCCGGACTGAAGATTCCCATGCCCCCCTTGATCGTGAAAGCCGCCGCGGCGGGTTCGCCGGGAAGGAGGGCCGCCTTCTCCCCGGGATGGGCGCGGGAATACGTGGCGCAAAAGTTGACGCACTCGAGCAGCCCGCCATTCCTGACGCAGAGGTACGGCAGTCCGGTCAGCGGGTCGAGCGGCAGGGGCTTCGCATGGGTTCCGCGGTCTGGGTCATAAATGATGTGCTGGCCATCCCAGTCGAAGACGAGCGCCTGGATCGAAAGGTTTTTCCCCTCGTTGGTGATGACAGTGACGTGGCTCAGGGCCACCGGAACAATCCCGGCGCGCTCCGGATCGCGGAGCGCGCCATAGGTCCAGCTCAGCACCTCGGACGAGGGCTCGGCAAAAGTCTGCACCATGGCGCTCTTCAGGGCCGCGTAAGATGAGCCCCTCTGGTTTGCGCCCTGCCCTCCGGCCTGCAGCATGAGGACGCTGTAGTCGCCCTCTTCCTCGGCCATGACCAGCAGCTTCCCCATCGTTGGAAGCCCTCCGTAGAGGTCAGCGTTCTCACCAGCGTCGGCCGCGGCCTCCTGGTCGGCTCGCGTGAGTCCGCCCGGCAGGTAGATGTCCCTCAGGGCCTGGATCAGCCCCTTGATCTTCTCGATCTTCTTCGGATCCCGGATGTCGGCCGCGGCAAACCCCTTCAGCGGCCGCTCCTCGCCGAGCGCGTTGCTGCTGGCGTACAGCTTGCCCGCACGCGTGTAGATCGTCGTGGCGGACTTGATCCGCTCCCCGTCCTGTCCCGTGATGATGACAGCCCCCTCGTCGGGATGGGCGACCAGGTACCGGTGCCGCCACAGAATGGCCTCGATCAGCGGGCCGCTTCTCAGCTGCGGGAAGGGCCCGTCGAAAAGGTGGTTGATCTTCTCGTAGCCTGGATGGATTTGGGCGGATTCGAGCCTCGAATCGATCACCTCGTAAGGAGGCAGCTTTACGGGATCGCCGGCCGGCTCGATGGTTTGCGACGGGGCGCGAATGGCCCCGGCGCAAAGGGCGCCGATAACGAGCAGGCTGCAGCCGGCATTTTTCACGGAAGGGATCGGCGATCGGAGGTCTTTGGCGCTGATTGCATTCCGACCCCTGCGAATCAACGCGGTTCCGCCCCGTCGCCCCGCAACGCCTGCCTGGCAACTTCGAGGCTTCTCTGGGTGCGAAGGTCCCCGGGCTTCTGGCGGAGCGCCTCCTCATATTGCACGATGGCCTCCTCGGTCCGGCCGGCTATGAAGAGTGCGTTCCCCAAGTTGGTCCGGACCTCCGCGTAGTCGGGGCGCAGGCGCAGGGCCTCGGCGTATTCCGCAATGGCCTCGGGTAGGCGATGGGCGCGTGCAAGGAGATTGCCGAGGCCGACCCGGGCATCCGCATAGGCGGGATTGAGCCTCAGGGCCTCCTCGTACTGGGCGGCGGCCTCGGCGGGCCGGCCCTCGTAGGCCAGAACATTTCCAAAATTGACGCGGGCTTCGAAAAACGCGGGGCGCAGCCTGAGGGTTTCGGTGTATTCCGAGGCGGAGCGTTCCCACTCTCCGCGATGGGCGAGGTAGGTGGCCAGGTTGTAGTGAGCGGCCCAGGCATCCGGATTCCGCCTCAGGGTGTATGTCCACAGGGCATCTTCGTCCCGGAAAACGGCGGCATAGGCGCGGCTCTGCCACGCGAGCCCCGCGCCGACAAGGAGGGCCAGGACCCAGAGCATCGGCTGCGAGGCGCAGCGCCCGAGTCCGGCCACCGCGAGGCCGATGACCCCAAGGAGCGGCAGGTATGCAAAATGATCCGCGACCCAGGTGACGTGCATGTAGCTTATTGTGACCAGGCCGGCCACAGGCAGCAGGTTTATCGCGAAGAACCCAAGGCCGAAGAGAACGTGGCGCCCCCACCCCGCGCGCCCGCTCCACAGCCATCCGATCAGGATGGCAAAGACCGGCCACGGAGCCATCTGGGCGAGGGATGGCGGATCGATCTCCCACCGCGGATAGATCGGCGAGAGCGCGAAGGGAAACACGCTTTTCCCGAGGTAGAACGCGAGCGCCAGCCCCGCACAGGCCATGCGGGACAGCGGCCCGCCAGCCAGAACCAGGTCGCTCTGCATCGCCCGATGGTGCTGGAACCAGAATGTGACGAGGCCCAGCCCGGCTGAAACCGCAAAGAAAGGAATGCTGGCGCGAACATCGGCAGCCCCGATCCTCCCGCGCCTCCACCACGCGTGGAGGAGGATGACGACGGGGAACATCACGACCGAGCTCTTGGCCAGCATGGCGAGGAGAAAGAGCGCCAGGCTCAGCGAATAAAAGGGGTCAGGCCGCAAATTGCGAAATCCGGCAGCCGGATTTGCAATTCCGCGGCCTGACCCCTTCTGGTCGAAATCCACATACGCGATCATCGCCAACAGCAGGAGAGGCAGCGACAGGGTGTTCTTCAGCTCGGCGGCCCAGGCCACCGACTCGACGGCAAGCGGATGAACGACAAACAGGAGTCCGCCCACCCAGGCCGCGCGAAGCCCCAGTTTGGCGAGCAGCCTCCAGAACAGGAAGGCGCTTGTCACATGCAGGAGAATGCTGAGCGCATGGTAGCCGGCGGGATTCGCCCCCCACAGCCGCCAGCCAACCCACTGGACCGTGGTCTTGAGGGGAAAGTAGTCCGCGCCCGCGCTTCCGGACCAGATCTTCGCGAGTCCCGCCGGCTCGGCGAGAACCGGGTTCCGGGTCACCTCCTGGTCGTCATCCCAGAGCCAGCCGCCGTGGACCGCGGGGGCAAAGACATAACCGGCCGCGAGCAGGATCAAAAAGGCAGGGATCAAGCCGCGCGGAGTGATTTTTCCGGAGTTCATCGGCCCGACCCCTTCCACCAGAGCCTCCAGAGGACGGCGCCATAGCCCGGCATGACCTTGGGCAGGCGGAAGGAGGAGACGCCCATGCCCGGGGTTCGGTTGATCCAGGAAATCGGCACCTCCCTGATCGCACGTCCCTGGAGTAGCGGAATGAGCCCGGTCTCGGCATTCACGGAAAAGCCCGGGGAATGGAGGTCCATTCCATCGAGCGCCTCCCGGCGGAATATCTTGAGGTTGTTCGTGAGATCGCGGAACCGCCGGCGAAAAAGGATGCCCGCGAGCATGTGAAATCCCCGGTTGGCGACGATCTTCGGCCAGGGATAGTTCAGGAGGACGCTGTGCCGCGAGAACCGGCTGCCGATCACGACGTCGGCACCGCCTTCGGCCGCCGCAAACAGGTCCTGGAGTTCGGGAAGCAGATGCTGGAAGTCCGCATCGAGCGACAGGACAAAACGGCCCGTGGATCGGGCATAGCCTTCCTTGAGGGCCCGCCCCACCCCGTTCGGCGGCGAGCGCCGCACCGGCACAATCCGGGAATCCGCAGCAGCGAGGCCCCCGATCTCGCGCCAGGTGCCGTCGGCGCTGTTGTCGTCCACCAGGATGATCTCATGGATGTAGGGGCCGTAATAGGTCCGCAGCGCATCGACCAGGGCCGCGATATTCGATTCCTCGTTGTGGCAGGGAACCACAACCGAGACGGCATTTATCAGCCCCGGATGCTCCGCCAGCGAAACGCGGGGGCGGTCGGCATGGCCGGCCTTTCGCGCGTGGATGATGATCCCGCCGGCGAAGCGGTTGAGCAGCGGCACGTTCTCCGCGACGACGGACAGGCTCTCGAGCGCCGAACGGGCGACCCGCGCCGCCGGCCCGTACACAAAGTCGTTGAAGACCGCGAAGACGTCCGTGAAGCCGGCCTCGGCGCAAATCCGGTAGAGATCCGAGCGGCTGAAGAGACGGCGGCTGTCGCCCGCGGCAATGCCGGCGGCGCGGCGCAGCCGAAGCCAGGGATTCCAGGGATTGCTCTCAAAGAGGATGAGCTGGCCGCCCGGCCTTAGCGCGCGCAGGACGGCCGCCAGGAGATGCTGCGCGTTCCGCTCGTCCAGGAGGTCGATGCCCACCGCGCAATCCGCGATCGGCCCGAGGCTGGCCTGCCGCAGGAATTCCGCGCCGCCGAGCACGGAACCGTCGGAATTCGCGGCGGGGAAGGTCCCGTCGAAGGACACCGAAACGATCGGATTGCGGCCGCGCGCGACCTCGGCAAGCCGGGTCCTAAAAGCGGGATCGTGGCCCAACTCCAGCACCGTCTGCCCAGGCAGCAGATGGACCAGGTGCCGGAATGTCTGGGCCCGCCAGAGAAGCCGCTCGGAAAGCAGGGGGTCGTTTCGCGTCCAGTAGCGGCTGCGGTACAGCTGACGCTCCCGCAGGACCTCCAGCAACCGGTCGTCCTCCGTTTCGGATTGCCCGGTCATGGCTGGCGGAGCGCCCTATCGAGCGCGGCCCGGGTTCTCGGATCGCCGGGATTCAGTTGCAATGCGGCCCGGTACTGCCCGATCGCCTCATCCCGGCGACCCGCCAGGTAGAGGACATTGCCAAGATTCGCGTGCGCATCGGCGTATCCGGGATTCAGCTGGACCGCCTCGGCGTACTGCTCACCCGCCTGCTGCAGCTGCCGCATCAGGAAAAGGGCGTTGCCGAGGTCGGCATGCGTCTCCGCGTTGCCGGGGTCGATCCGCAGCGACGCCTCGAATTCCGGCAGGGACTCCTCGGGCCGGCCCTGCATCGCAAGAGCCACGCCCAGGCGGTCGTGCGCGCGCGCATTTTCAGAATTCAGGCCCACCGCCGAGGCGAATTGCTCGCCGGCCTCCGCGATCCGCCCGCTCTTGAGCAGAGCCTCGCCAAATTTTTCCCGCATATCGGCGACTTGCCCGCCCCCGAGAGCAATGGCCTGCCGGTATTGGTCGATGGCCTCCGGCAGACGCCCTTCGAAGAGGAGGATGTTTCCCAGGCTCCTGTGCACCGTGAACACCCTGGGGTTGATCCGGAGCGCTTCCTCGAGCTCGGCGCTTCCCTCCGCAAGCCGGCCCTGTTGCACCCGCAGCGAGCCCAGGTTGTTGTGGGCGAGCCAGGAGCCGGGATTGTGCCGCATGGTGTAGCTCCACATCGCCTCCTGATTGAGGAAGACAGCCGTATAGGCCCGTCCCTCGCAGGCGAGAACAGCAAGGGCGACACCTCCGCAGATCCAGGCTGGCGGGAAGCGGCCGATGCGGCTGAAGGCCGCCGCAACCAGCCCGACGAGGCCGATCGCAGGGAGGTAGACAAAATGGTCGGCCACCCAGGAATTGGCCATGTAGCCGATCGGCACCAGGCCGGCCATCGGAGCCACGTTCAGAAGAAACCAGCCGAACCCGAGGAGCGCGGGGCGGCCCCAAGTCGAACGCTTCATCCAGAGCCAAGCCAGGATCCCGGCAAGGAGTGGCAGCGGAAGGAGCTGTAGGGCCGAAGGCGGATCCAGCTCCCAGCGGGGATAGATGGGGAGCAGCTCCAGCGGCAGCATGAACTTCGAAATATAAAACGAAGTAGCCAGCCCGGCGCATGCCAGCCGCGAGGGAATTCCCCCCAGAAGGACGACTCCCGTACCGATCGACTTGTTCTGTTCAAACCAGACGGTGAGCAGACCCAGCGCGAGGGACACGGCGAAAAAAGGCGCGCTCGCCAGCCAGTCGGCCCGGCCGATCCTCCCGCGCTTCCACCAGCCGTAGAGAAGAAGCACGGCCGGGAACATTACGGCTGTGCTCTTGGCGAGCATGGCGAGGAGGAAGAAAAGCAGGCTGAGCAGATAAATGGGGTCAGGTCTCGGAAGTTGATATTTGC
The DNA here is from genome assembly GCA_964547325.1 of uncultured Opitutaceae bacterium. GTDB lineage: Bacteria > Verrucomicrobiota > Verrucomicrobiia > Opitutales > Opitutaceae > Palsa-1447. Next base: position 6,005 of record CAZJNA010000034.1, read on the forward strand.
CCCGCGGGACAAATATCAATTTCCGAGACCTGACCCCTTCCGCTCCCTCCGTGGGCAGAAAGCAATTTCCTAAATCTGACCCCTTCTGATCGAATCTCACGTATGCGATCGCGGCCATCAGCAGCAGGGGCAGCGACAGCGTGTTCTTGAGCTCGGTTATCCAGGCCACCGACTCGACCATGATCGGATGGACGGCGAAAAGCAGGCCGCCCGTCCATGCCCACTTGACGCCCAAGAGATGCAACAGCCGCCAGATCAGGAAGGCGCTTGCGATATGGAGGACGACATTCGTGACGTGATACCAAAACGGGGCGTCCCCCCAGAGGCTCCACTGGATCCATTCCACGGAGGATGTCAGGGGGAAATAGGTCACGTCCCGCGGCGCGAACCAAATCCTCCAGAGGCCGGAAAGAGAGCGTAGCACGGGGTTCTGCGTGATGTAGATATCGTCGTCCCAGAGCCAGTCGCCATGCAGCACCGGACCGTAGACGAACAACGCGCCCAGCACGATCGCGAGCGCGGGGAGAAGCAAAGGGGTCAGGCCGCCAGTTGTGAATTTCTTGGGGATCACCGAAGGTCAGGAAGGGGTCAGGTCTAGGAAGTTGCATTCCGCCTGCAGGCGGAATGCAACTTCCTAGACCTGACCCCTTATCCGCTGGAGATAGATCGAGCGCACCTTGTCGTATACCTGTCCCACCGTGATCGCCTGCATGCAAAGATTGTTGCGGCAGGCGGTCTGGCGGTTGTTGAACGCGTTCACGCACGGGCTGCAGGCGATTCCAGCCCAGAGGGCGTGGCTGCGCGGGCCCGGGGCCGAGAACAGAAGGGGCGTCTCGGGACCGAACAGCGCAACGACGTCAATCGTCGTCAGCGCCGCGAAATGAGCCGGTCCGCTGTCGTTAGTCACCAGGACTTCCGCGAATCCATAGGCCACGAGAAGCTGCCGGAGGGTCGTGCGTCCGGCCAGGCACAGGCAGCGGGGGGAGCCGACCTCTCCCACAAGTTCGCCCACGCGCGATGCCTCGTCGGGCGCTCCGGTGAATCCGACACAGAGCCCGGGAAATTCGGCGAGGAGGAGGCGGGCGAGGGCGACATAGTTCCCCGCGTCCCATTTCCTGAGCGGAAGGAGATCGCTCGCGTTCGCATTCAGGAGGATCAGCCGGGCGCCTTCGGGAAGCCCGAGCCCGGCAAGCAGGCTGCGAACCGCATCCTTTTCCCCGTCATCCGGGCGGAATGGAGGCAACGGCGGGCTCGGCGGCGGGACGACGGGGAAAGTCGGCAGATCCCGCGGCGGGACGCCAAGTGCAAGGACGAGGCTGGTGAATGTCCGGCTTGCGTGGAGGTGCGCGTTATAAAGCACGCGATGCGTCAGGAGGTCGCCCCGGTAGGGGCCTTCGCCAAAATACGCGTGGAATCCCACCCGCCATCGCGCGCCGGTCAGCCAGGCGATCGCGGCCGAAAAACGGGCGAAGAACTCGAGGTCTATGCAGGCATCGAACCGCCGGCGCCGGATCTCGAGCAGGCGTCTAAAACAGCTGGACGCCATCGCCGCGGGAGAGTGGGTCCGGATCGTCAGGACGTTCGCGGGCGGAACGAGCCCGAGAAGGTCCACGATGAACCGATTCTCCTCGAAGACGAGGAAGTAGACCTGGTCCCGCCCCACCTGCTCGGCCGCCAGGCGCACCGCCTCATGGGCCAGGACCGTGGACCCCTGCTCGGCCAGCTTCAGGAAAAGGATGCTCCGAACGGGCTGGCCGGGAGGTGCGCCGCCAAACCAGGCGCCCACGCGCCTCATGAGCGTGAATAGGAGGCAGACCGGCGCACCGACCCGCCGGTCGAGCCATTGCAGGGTCCGCGCCTGGCTGCTGAAGCGTTTTGCCGGCATCGTCAGGCGCGAATCTTCGCTGATAAGCCCGGGCCGAGTCCAGCACTCCCTCACGGGGAGCCGGATGGAAGCCTGCCATTTCGGGGATCGAGCCGCACGGCCTCGGAAAAGTGAGCCACGGCCTCGTCGGTCCGCCCGACCGCGCGCAGGGCATAGGCAAGATTGAGCTGTGCCTCGGCAAAGCCGGGGTTGAGAAGGACCGCCTTCTCGAAATGCGGCAGGGCCTCCCCCACCCGCCCCGCCGAGGCCAGGGTGATGCCCATGTTGTTCTCAGCCTCCGGAAAATCCGCCTTGTATCGCAGCGCCAGGCCGTATTGGGCGACCGCCTCGTCGGAGCGGCCAACCCCGCGCAGGCTGTTGGCGAAATAGTAGTGGGCCGGGGCATAATCCGGCCGGAGCTCAACCGCGCGCTCGAAATGCTGCAGCGCCGCCGGCGCATCGCCGGCGTCCTTGAGCAGGAGGCCCAGGTTGAAATGGGCCTCCCCGTAGTCCGGGTTAAGACGCAGGGCCTCCGCATAATGTGCGAAAGCCTGGGTGCGCCGGCCGGAGTCGATTTCGACGTTCCCGAGATTGTTGTCGGCGAGCCAGCACAACGGATTGCGCTCAAGCGTAACCCGGTAGAGCGTCTCCGCATCCCGGTAGATGCCCGACTGGCGCCACGTGAGGGCTGCGAGGATGCCGACTGCAGCGACAGCGGCCGAGCGTGCGAGCAGAGCGCCTCCCCCCGTGGCGCGGCGGGCCCACCACGACCAGCCGGATCCGGCGGCGACCGCCACGCCGATCATCGCGACGTACTCGTAGTGGTCGGCAACGAGCGAGAACTTCATGAAATAGATGTCCGTCAGGCCCATCACCGGGATCAGCCCGGCGCAAAAGTAAAGCCAGGCAAAGAACAAGGGTTTCAGCCGGCCCCTGCGGAACCAGAGAACCCCTGTCAAGGCCAGCGCCGCCAGGAGCGGCAGCCACCAAAGCGGGTTATCAGCCGATATCCGCCATTGGGGATAGACGAAGATAAGGTCCAGGGGCAGCAGGGCTTTCCCGAGATAGAACCAGATCACCGCTCCCGCCCCAAGGAGGCGCTCGACGAGGCCGGCCGTCCGGATGGGCGTTATGAGTCCTCGCGCCTGGAAATGCACGTTGACCAGGGTCAGAGCCGCCGCGACCGCGAAGAAAGCCGCAATCCTCAAGGCATCGCCAGCCTTCAAGGGCCGTCGCCAGGCTATGATCCCAAGAAGAATCAGCGGCAGGACCGCGACCGATCCCTTGCTCAGCATCGCTAGGAGGAAGGCCAGCAGGCTGAGAATGTAGAAGGGGTCGGGTCTCGGAAACTGATATTTGTCCCGCTGGACGAATAACGATTTCCGAGACCCGACCCCTTCTGTTCGTTCGAACCACCGCGTCCGCAGGAACAGGTAGACCGAGAGCATGAAGAACGCCTGCGACAGCGTGTTCTTTATCTGGGCTATCCAGGCAACCGACTCCACGTTGACCGGGTGGACGCCGAAGATGAAAGCGGCGAGCCATGCGCCCGGGATCCGCAACCTCCGAAGAATCCGCCAGAGAAGAAGCGAGGAGCCAATGTGGAGGCACAGGTTGAAGATGTGATACCCCGTCGGATTGAGCCCCCAGAGCCTCCATTCGGCCCAGAGGGCGGTCATGGTCGCCGGCCAGTAGTCGGTCGGCCGTGTCGTGAACCAGAAGCTATAGAGTCCGTCCGGCGCCTTGAGCAGGGTATTCTTGGTTATCAGGGTGTCGTCGTCGAATATGAAGCCGCCGTGCCACGATGGCGCGTAGGCCGCGAAGACCACCGCAGCGAGAAGGAGCGACACTCCCAATCCGGGCAGGCCGGAATGGCGGCTGCCGCCTTCTTGCTCGGGATCAGGATCGGGGGTCATGAGGAAACCACAGATGACCTGTCCGAAAAGGCGCTCTTAAGCAAAAAAACTTTCCTGCCCGGAGGCAGGAAAGTTTTTGCGATGACGGCCTGTCCGGAAATACCGTCCAGGCCGATTCGATGGCGTTCCCTTAGAAGTCGAACGTCGTGGTCACGAACCACTGCCTGGGAGGAACGACGCGGTACACCGCGGGAGCCCCGTCGGGATTGGTTCCCTGGACGGAAAGCCTGCCGCTTTCCCAGAGATCGCGGACGTTGACCTGGACCTTCATCTTGATGCGATTGTCGAGGAACGGCAGCTTCGTCGTGTACGACACCCACGCATCCATGTGGAGGCGCTCCTTGTCGTAGAAGGCGATCGTCGGCGAGAGCGACGTGACCGCGCCGCCAGCAGTCGAATCGGGTCCCGTCGAGGCGTAGCCGACGGCATAGTTGCTCTGCCACCGCAGGCCGCCGCCCACCGCGAAGTTCTTCAGCCTGCCGGAGGTGAAGAGGTAGTTCGTGATGTACGAGAAGTGATACTTCGAGAGGCTCTGCGACTCGTGATTCTGGGCTGCGAGGATGGTATCCAGGCCGCCGGCGAACACGGTTCCGAGAAGGAACGACTGCGGCGACCCGCCGTTTTCGTTGATGCCGCCGGCGTTGGTCGTCGTCCAGAAGGGCCCGAGGATGGGATCCGTGGCCGCCGACCAGACCGGGATGCGGACCGCGAGCCAGGCGAGAAGATGCGGCTCGACCTGGCTGTTCACGGCGCTGTCCTTCGTGCCGGTCAGCTTCATGTTCCAGTTGCGCATCGGGTTGTAGATCAGGTTCAGCTCAACGCCCTTGGCGGCGACGCTCTGCGTGTCACCCTCGAAGTTCGATCCGGGGAAGTTGCCGGGGCTCTTGACGATGCCTGCGGCAAACGCATTGAGCGCCGCCTGGCCGGCGCCGACACCCAAGGTGTTCGTCGCAATCTGAAGCGCCCACGGGATGAAGAAGCTGGTGTCCTCACGCTGCGAACGATCGACGAAGGTCGTCGACGTGCGGGAATTCGAGGCGTCGGACTTGTACCAGTTCAGCTCAGCCACGAGCTTGTCGTCGAAGAAGGATACGGCGAAGCCGTAATCCTTTCCGTGGCCGTGCGGGTCGGGCAGGAAGTTTCCGAACAGATCCTCGGCGAAGCTCGACGGGGCGAAATTGTCCGATTGGTTGTAATGGACGCTCAGCCAGTGCGTGATGTGAAGGACACCGCCCGCCTGCCGCGTGATGCCGGAGTCTCCCGTCCAGTTGCCGAAGTTGTTCAGGTTTCGGATGTCGAGGAAGCCCGTGGCCGGATCGTTGGACCCGTTTCCGGAGTTTTGGACGCGGTTGTAGTCATGCCGCTGGCCGAAGGTGAGCACCAGGCGGTCCTTCAGCAGGTAATCCTGAAGGCCGTACGAATAGGATGTGATCTGCTGGTGGCTCTTGCTCGCGGTGAACAGGGTCGGCGACACGGTGGCCTTTTCATTGGTCCAAAGACCCGTCGTGCCGAGGCTTGTGTTGAACCAGGTCACCGGGAAGGTGATCGCCTGGCTCGAGAACAGGCCGGGGTCGAACTGGATGGAAGAACCCGAATTGCTGAGGTAGAAGCGGCGCTGGATGTTGCCCGAGACGGCGCTGCTGCCGCTGTTGCCGCCGGTCAGATTCGTCGTGGTATCCCAGCTGTGGGCGTCGGTGACGAGGGCGCGGAAGCGCAGGCTTCCCGTGTCCTCCTCGCGGTGCTGGTAGAACGCCAGCATGTTGTGGTGGCCGAGCCACTGCGTCCAATTGTCGTTCTTTGTGAAGTCGAGCTGGTAAGCCAGCGCGATCCGCTCCTGTTCATTGAGGGATGTGCTGTCGAAGTCGTCCGGCTGGATCTCGTCCACAAAGGGCCGGCCAAAGTAGGGATTCGGGGCGCCGTTCAGCAGGCGGATATTCGGGTCCACTTCGGCGACCGGGCCGACGTTCTGGCCGAATTCATTGTGCTGGATGGAATCATAGACCTCGCGATACCAGCCGGCCTCCAGAAAGAGATCGTCGGTGATCTGCTGTTCGATCTCCACATTGTAGATCTTCACCTTGTCCTCGCCGCCGTTCGTCGAGATCGTGTTGATCTTCTGCCAGTTGAGGAGCGCGGGATTGCTGATGCTCGGCTCGTGGAAGAGCGGATAGGTCACCTGCCCCACCGGTCCGGGTGTCGAGGAGTACTTGATGTAGTTGCCGGCGGTCGTCAGGATGCGCTCGAAGCCGATCGGGCCGAAGGGATTGGAGGAACTGACCGGGGTGAGCGGACCCTTGAAGCTCGTCACGCCCGAGAGAATGCTGCCGAAATTCGTTCCGAGCTGGGCCTGCTCCCAGAGCTGAACCTGGCCCTGGACGATGTAAAAGTTCGGCTGTCCGTCGCTCGTGTTGCCGATGCTCGTTCCCAGGCCGGCCGGCACGAACTGGTTGTTCGTGATGGGCCCGGTGTTCACGCCGTTGACGGTGGCCGAATAGGTCACGGGATCCCATTGCGGGCTGCCGTTGACCAGCCAGGGCGTGATTTCGTCCTTGGGGGTGAAGGCGTCGGCGCGGCGGTTGGGATTGTCGTAGAATTCGACATTCGCCCGCACGGTCAGCGAAGGGAAGGGCTTGAGCGTCATGGCCGCGAATTCGCGGCGCTGGATGTCGAAGGCCGGTTTCTGGTCTGTCGCCAGGTTGTTCTGGTAGAGCCCGGCGACGGCGATCGCGAGCTTGTCGGGAATCAGGCTCCGGTTGAAGTTAACCGAACCGCGGAAGTTTCCAAAGCTCCCGAAGCGCACGGAGACCTCGTTCGTGTTCTTGTTGAGGACAGCCTTCTCGATCGTCTGGTTGACGACGCCCGAGGGGCTGCCGATGCCGAAGAGCGTCGAATTCGGACCGCGGCTGACCTCGACGCTGTCGATGTTGTACGAGTCGACCTGGATCTGGGAATTGAATATGGCGAAATAGTCGCGGGTGATGTCTGCATTCCCGAGACCGCGGATGCGGTTGGCGGTCTGCGGATTGCTCTGGATGCTGTCGACGACCGTTCCGCTCTTGTCGAATCCGGCATAGGCCGAGTAATTCTCGGTGCCCTCCGTGCTCGCCTCGTAAAGGAACATGTCATTCAGGTTCACCGAGGACGTGTCCTGCATCTGCTGCTTCGTCACCACCGTGATCGAGGCGCCGATGTCCTCCAGCTTCGAATTCATGCGGGTGCCGGCCAGGGTGTTCTGGCTGTAATAGCCGATGTCCTTGTCCGAGGCCTGGACTTCGAACGGGCTCAGCTTGACGACGTCGCTGCCCGAAGTGCCGGCGGAACCCGTCTGCACCTGGGCAGGGGTCGGCACGGCCGTTGCGGCTGTCGTCTGATCGGTCGGGGAACTCGCAGCCTGCGCATGGGCAGGCGTCGAAAACGTGGATAGCAAAAACGCGATCGCAGAAAATGCGGTCGCGGTACGCGCAGCAACGGACACACGAATCTTGGTCATAGGGATGGTGTTAGGGAAAGCCGAAGCCACGCCGCAGAAAGCGGCTACCAGCTCGGCTACTTAGGGGGTTCCCAAATCCAACAAATGCATTTCCCCAAGGCGATAAAATCTTTCGCGGACACCTGTACCATTTTTGAACGCATTCCACATTTTCAAAGCAAAAGGCCTTCCCGCTTGGAAGCGGGAAGGCCTTTGCGATTTCGAAACGCCCAAATATTCGGGCGTTTCGCTATCGAAAACGTTCGTCTTAGAAGTCGAACGTTGTCGTCAGGAAGATCTGCCGCGGCGGAATGATGCGGTAGACCGACGGGGTCCCATCGGGGTTGATGCCCTGCACATCGAGGCGGCCGCTTTCCAGCAGATCGCGCACGTTGAGCTGGATCTTCGCACGGATCCGATTGTCGAGGAACGGGAGCTTCGTGTTGTACGAAACCCAGGTGTCGAGGTGGATCCGTTCCTTGTCATACACCGCCGCAGTCGGCGAGAGCGACGTGATTGCGCCGCCAGCAGTGGAATCGGCCGGGGCGGCAAGGTAGCCGACGGCGTAATTGCTCTGCCAGCGAAGTCCGCCGCCGACCGCGAAGTTCTTCAGCGGACCTGAGGTGAACAGGTAGTTCGTTATGTATGAGAAGTGGTACTTCGACAGGCTTTGAGACTTGTGACCCTGCTGGGCCAAAAGCGTGCTCAAGCCGGCCGCGTACACCGTGCCGAGGAGGAACGTCTGGGGAGAGCCGTTGTTGTCATTGGTTCCGCCAGCGCTGATCGTCGTCCAGAAGGGCCCGAGGATCGGGTCCGTGGCGGCGGTCCAAACCGGGAGACGGGCAGCGAGCCAGGCAACCAAGTGGGGTTCGACATTGCTGAAGGTCGAATTGTCCTGGGTGCCCGTCAGCTTCATGTTCCAGTTACGCAGGGGATTGTAGATCAGGTTGAGCTCCCAGCCCTTTGCGGCAAGGCTCTGCGTGTCTCCCTCGAAGTTCGATCCGGGGAATACGCCGGGCTGCTTGATGATGCCGGCCGCGAACGCGTTGATTGCAGAACCGCTGGCGCCCGCCCCGAGCGTGTTCGTGGCAACTTCCTGCGACCAGAGGATGAACATCGAGCTGTCGATGCGCTGCGCCCGGTCGAGGAAGGTCGTCACGCTGCGCGAGTTGGACGCATCCGACTTGTAGAAGTTCAGCTCGGCAACGAGCTTGTCGTCGAAGAACGACACCGAGAAGCCGTAGTCCTTTCCGTGGCCGTGCGGATCGGGAAGAATGTTTCCGAAGAGATCCTCCGCGAGATTCAGCGGCGAGAAGTTGTCGGACTGGTTGTAGTGGACGCTCAGCCAGTTCGTGATGTGGAAGACGCCGCCCGCCTGGCGGGTGATGCCGGAGTCGCCGACCCAGTTGCTGAAGTTGTTCAGGTTCAGGAGGTCGGTTGCACCGGAGCTCGGGTCGACCGGGAGTCCAAGGCTTGAGCGGTTGCGATTGTAGTCGTGCCGCTGGCCGAAGGTGAGCACCAGCCTGTCCTTCAGGAAGTAATCCTGGAGGCTGTAGGAATAGGACCAGGTCTGCTGCTGCGTCTTCTGGGTCGTCGCCGGGAAGATCACGGGGGCGACCGTTGCGTTTTCATTCGTCCAGGCGCCGGAAGCTCCAAGGCTGGTATTGAACCAGGTCAGGGGATAGGTCAGGCTGTTGTTGCTGAAGAGCCCCGGGCCGAACGCGATCGAGGAGCCTGAATTGCTGAGGTAGAACTTCCGCTGAATCGCGCCCTGGGTGCTTCCCGAGGCTGCATTGGCCGTGTTCGTCGTCGTATCCCAGCTGTGGGCGTCGACAACCTGCGGGCGATAACGAACGTTGAACGAATCGTTTTCCCGATGCTGGTAGAAGGCCAGCATGTTGTGATGCCCGAGCCACTGGATGAGTCCGTCGTGCTTCGTGAAGTCCAGCTGGTAGGCAAGCGCAACGCGCTGCTGCTCGTTCAGGAACTGGGTATCCAGATCGTCGGGCTGCTGGAGGTCGACAAAGGGCCGTCCGAAGAACGGATTCGGCGCGCCGTTCAGCAGGCGGATGTTCGGGTCGATTTCGGCAACGGGGCCGACGTTCTGGCCGAGATAATTGCGCTGGACGGTATCGAACTGCTCACGGTACCAGCCGGCCTCGAGAAAGAGGCCTTCGATGACCTGCTGCTCGACTTCGACATTGTAGATGTGCGCCTTGTCCTCGCCGCCGTTGTCGGAAACCGTGTTGATTCCCTGCCAATTGAGCAGGTTCGAGCTGTGGATGCCCGGCTCGTGAAAGAGCGGATAGGTAACCTGGCCGGTCGGTCCGGCGCTCGAGAACTTGATGAAGTCGCCGCCCGATGTGACGAGCCGCTCGTTGCCGATCGGTCCGAAAACGTTCGACGTGCTCTTCGCGGTGAGCGGCGTTCCGGGGACGTTGATGTTCGTTCCGAGCTGGGATTCCTCCCAGAGCTGCACCTGGCCCTGGACGATGTAGAAATACGGATGGGTCACGTTTGGATTGCCGATGCCGCTCACGAGGCCGGAAGGCAGGAGGAGGCTGTTCGTGATCGGGGCCGTGGCCGTGCCGCCGACGGTGGCCGTGTAGGTCGTGGGATCCCACGACGGGCTGCCATTGGCGAGCCAGGGCGTGATTTCATCCTTGGGCGTATAAGCGTTGGCGCGGCGGTTCGGATTGTCGTAGTACTCGATGTTGGCACGGACCGTCGTGTTCGCGAAGGGCTTCAGGGTCACAGCGGCGAATTCGCGGCGCTGGATGTCGTAGGCCGGCTTCTGGCCGGTGGGCTCGCTGTCCTGGTAGACACCCGCGACCGCGATGGCGAGCTTGTCGGGGACGAGGGCCCGGTTGAAGTTCACGCTCGTCCGGAAGTTGTCCCAGCGGCCAACGCGGATGCTGACCTCGTTCGAATCCTTGTTCAGGATGGCCTTCTCGATCGTCTGATTGATGATGCCCGAGGCGCTGCCGATGCCGAAGAGGGTCGAGTTGGGACCGCGGCTGATTTCGACGCTGTCCACATTGTAGACATCGGGCTGAATCTGCGAGAGCGAGGCGAAGTAGTCGCGGGTGACGTCTGCAGCGCCCAGTCCGCGGATGCGGTTGGCCGTCTGCGGGGAGCTCTGGATGCTGTCAACCGCGGTGCCGCTCTTGTCGAAGCCGCCGTAGGCCGAATAGTTCTCGGTGCCTTCGGTGCTGGCCTCGTAGAGAAACATGTCGTTGAAGTTCACCGACGAGGTGTCCTGCATCTGCTGCTTCGTCACGACGGTGATCGATGCGCCGATATCCTCGAGCTTTGAATTGAGGCGCGTGCCGGCCAGCGTGTTTTGCGAGTAGTAGCCGATGTCCTTGTCCGAAGCCTGAACCTCGAACGGGCTCATCTTCACGACGTCGCCGCCGGAAGAGGCGGTCGAGCCGGTCTGCACCTGGGCAGGGGTCGGTACTGCGGCTGCCTGGTCCGGCGAGGAGCTCGCGGCCTGGGCGTGTGAAATATTGGGGAGGGCAGCAGCTATCAAAAACGCAGCCGCGGAAAGCGCGGTTGCGGCATCTTTTGCAAGAGACACACGAAGTCGGTTCATAAGGGGCTTGGTTGGAGAAGACCGGCGAAGCAGGTGGCCGCGCCGGCAGGTGTTAGGGAGGGGGAGGGGCAAATGGTCCATAGGGTGAAACCCCTACGGAATTCGATGGAAGACTGTTAAGTCCGGATAACCTGTCAATACGGTAAATTCTGGGATGCCTTTGATCGGAAAGCCGGCCCGCGGATTGCGAGCCGGCATTCTCGACCGCGGCCCTCCGGTAGAATCCGGAAAGGCCGCGCTTCTTGGGTTAGGTTCGGTTTAGAAATCGAACGTCGTCGTGAGGTAGTACTGCCGCGGCGCTATGATGCGGTAGACGTTCGGGGTACCGTCCGGATTCACGCCCTGCACATCGAGCCGGCCGCTCTCGAGGGTGTCGCGAATGTTGAATTGAACCTTCAGTCGGATCCGGTCGTCCAGGAAGGGCAGCTTCGTGTTGTACGAGATCCAGTTGTCCATATGGATCCGCTCCTTGTTGGAGATGCCCGCGGTCGGCGAGAGGGTGTCCATGGCTCCAGCCACCGGAGTCGTCAGCGGATTCTTGACGCCCAGGTAGCCGATCACCGCCGAGCTCTGCCAGCGCAGGCCGCCGCCAATCGAGAAGTTCTTCAGGCGGCCCGACGTGAACAGGTAGTTCGTGATGTAGGAGAAGTGATACTTCGCCAGGCTCTGCTGCTTGTGGCCCTGATTGGCGAGAATCGAGCTCAGGCCAGATCCGAACACCGTCGCTGAAAGGAACTGCTGGGGAGTCTGGCCGTTGTCGTTGATTCCACCGGCATTTGTAGTCGTCCAAAAGGGCCCAAGGACGGGATCCGTGGCTGCGGTCCATACAGGAACCCGCGCGGCCAGCCAGGAGAGCAGGTGGGGTTCAACATTGGTCTGGACCGCGTCGTCCCTGGAACCCGTCAGCTTCATGTTCCAGTTGCGGAGCGGATTGTAGATCAGGTTGAGCTCCCAGCCCTTGCCGGCGACACTCTGGGTGTCGGCCTCGAAGTTGGAGCCAGGGAAGGCGCCGGGCTGCTTCTCGATGTTGGCCGCAAACGCGTTGAACGCCGCCTGTCCTGCTCCAGGCCCGAGGTTGTTCGTCGCGATTTCGAGCGCCCAGCCGTCGAAGAAACTGCTTTCGATGCGCTGCGACCGGTCGACGAAGGTCGTCACCGTGCGGGAGTCCGAGGCGTCGGACTTGTACCAGTTCAACTCCGCGACCAGCTTGTCGTCGAAGAACGAGAGAGCGACGCCATAGTCCTTGCCGTGCCCATGGGGATTCGGGAGGACGTTGCCGAAGAGATCTTCGCCGAGGCCCGTAGGCGCGAAGTTGTCGGACTGGTTGTAGTGCACGCTCAGCCATTTCGTGAGGTGGGCCACGCCGCCAGCCTGCCGGGTGATGCCGGAGGCCTGCGACCAAGCGCCGAACCGATTCAGATTGGACGGATCCGTCAAGCCGGTGGCGGGATCGGTCGGCAGGCCCAGGGTGGAGCGGTTGCGATTGTAATCATGCCGCTGGCCGAACGTCAGGACCAGGTGATCCTTCAGGAAGAAATCCTGGAGGCTGTACGAGTATGACCAGGTCTGCTGCTGGGCCTTGCTCGATGCGGCGTGAAGGACGGGCGCCATCGTGGCATTTTCATTCGTCCACAGCCCGGTCGTTCCGAGATTGGTGTTGAACCACGTCACCGGGAAGGTGATCGGGGCGTTGGTAAAGATGCCCGGATCCATGGTGGAGGCGACGCCGGAATTGCTCAGGTAGAAGCGCCTGCGGAGCGAGCCCTGGGCTCCGCTTGCGCTCGCGATGCCCGTCGTGCTGTCCCAGCTGTGGGCGTCCACGATCAGGCCGCGGTAGCGGATGCCCGAGGTGTCGTTTTCACGGTGCTGGTAGAAAGCCAGCATATTGTGATGGCCGAGCCACTGCGACCAGTTTCCGTTCTTCGTGAAGTCGAGCTGGTAGGCCAGGGCGACGCGCTCCTGCTCGTTGAGCGAGGGGTTGTCGAAGTCGTCAGGCTGGAAGTTTTCGATGTACGGGCGGCCGAAGTACGGATTCGGGACGCCGTTCAGCAGGCGCGAGTTCGGATCGACGAAAATCGTGACAGCGTTCTGCTGGCTGACGTAGTTGTGCTGGACGGTGTCAAAGGCTTCCCGATACCAGCCGGCCTCGAGGAAGAGGTCGTCCGTGATCTGCTGCTCCACCTCGACATTGTAGATCTTGGCCTTGTCCTCGCCGACGTTGCCCGAGACGACGTTCAGGCTCTGCCAATTGAGTAGGGCCTTGTTCGTTATTCCAGGCGTGTGGAACAGGGGGTAGGTGATCTGCCCGGCAGGGGCGGAGGCGCCGTACTTCGAGTAAAAGTCAGTGGACTGAACCAGGCGCTCAAACCCGATGGGGCCAAAGACATTCGAGGTGCTTACCGGCGTCGCTGGCGTGCCGGGATTGCCGAAGTTTGTTCCAAGCTGCGCCTGCTCCCAGAGCTGGAGCTGGCCCTGGACGATGTAGGTGATGATCTGGCTGGTCGTGGTCGAATTCAGGCCGCCCGGAAGAAGAGTGCTGTTGGTGATCGGGGCGGTCGTCACGCCATTGACCGTGGCTGTGTAGGTGATCGGATCCCACGAAGGGCTGCCGGAGATGAGCCAGGGTGTGACAAAATCCTTGGGCGAGTAGGCGTTCGGGCGACGGTTGGGATTGTCGTAGTACTCGATGTTCGCCCGGACCGTTGTGTTCGGAAGGGGCTTGATCGTGATCGCGGCAAACTGCCGGCGCTGGATGTCGTAGGCCGGCTTCTGCGCGGTCGAGTGCGTGTCCTGGTAGAGGTCGGCAACGGCGATCGCCAGCTTGTCCGGAATCAGGGCCCGGTTGAAATTGAAAGTGGCGCGACGGTCGCCCCAGCGGCCCGCGCGGAGGGTGACCTCGTTCGTGTCCTTGTTGAGGATCGCCTTCTCGATTGTCTGGTTGATGATGCCCGAGGGGCTACCGATGCCGAAGAGGGTCGAGTTCGGGCCGCGGCTGATTTCCACGCTGTCGAGGTTGTATGCGTCCGTCTTGATTGCGGAATTCGTGATGAAGTAATCGCGGGAGACGTCGGCCTGCGAGAGGCCGCGGATGCGGTTGGCCGTCTGCGGGGAGCTCTGGATGCTGTCGATGACGCCGCCGCTCTTGTCGAAGCCGCCGTAGGCCGAGTAGTTTTCCGTACCCTCGGTGCCCGCCTCGTAGAGGAACATGTCGTTCAGGTCGATCGAGGAGGTGTCCTGCATCTGCTGCTTCGTCACAACTGTGATGGAGGCGCCGATGTCGGACAGCTGGGAATTCATGCGCGTGCCCGCCAGCGTGTTCTGGGAGTAATAGCCGATGTCCTTGTCCGAGGCCTGGACCTCGAACGGGTTCATCTTGACCACCTCGGAGCCGGTAGCCGCCGTCGACCCGGTCTGGGTCTGGGCCGGAGTCGGCACGGCCGTGGCGGCCGTCGTTTGGTCGGGGGTCGTGGCAGCAGCTTGGGCGCGCCCGATTGCGGGCAGCGCAGCAGCGAACAGGAACGCAACCGCAGGCAGCGCAGTCACGGCGTTCTTAGCAACAGATACACGAGGCATCTTCATAGGAGGGGGGTGTTAGGCCGATACAGGGATTGAAAGCGGGCGTCGCGGGGCGCGGCGCCGGCACTGCATCAAGTGGGGGGACCGCATAGAAGTAATACCCCCATCACAATGCCCTAATCAAGATGACAGTCCGGCGGACAGTCTGATATTGAACGCGGTGTTACATTTCCAAAACATTTGCGAACCCGTGCGGTGTGTCCGGACCCAAAAAAATTGGCAGTCAAGCGGCCAACTCACTGCGAATCCGCCTTCTGCGGCGGGGCGGATTCCGATCTCGATGGAAGCCGGGGAAGGCTCCTTGGAGCCCGGGCCTCGATCGGCCCTTTCAAAACGGTTGCTTGAATTCCGCGCCGGTCTCGGTATCCCGGACAGTCAGAGATGCCCAGCTCAGCCCCCACGGTAAGGTCCCTGGCCCGCGAATTGGGCTTGTCGCGCACCACGGTCTCGGACGCCCTTCGCGGCGCCCCGCGGGTGGATATTAGGACCGTGCAGCGCGTCCAGGAGGCGGCCCGCGCCGCGGGCTATCACCGCAATCCGCTGGCGGCGGCCCTCATGTCGGAATTGCGACGGTCCCGGGGCGCCACGTTCCGCGGCGTGATCGCGGCGATCGACCTGGACGAGCCCGACCGGCCCGCCTACGCGGCGCGGTTTCATCGCGCGCTTGTCCTGGGCGCCACATCGCGCAGCGACGAGCTCGGTTTCAAGCTGGAGAATTTCGTCATGGGCCGGGAGGGCGGACTGTCCGTTCCCCGGCTCGATTCCGTCCTGCAGTCCCGGGGCATTCACGGCGTCCTCCTGCTTCCGGCGTGGGACGAGCCCGACCTGTCGCAGCTCGATTGGAAGCGCTACGCGGGGATCTACACCGACTACCTGATCGAGCGGCCCGCCCTCCATTCCGTCTGCTCGGACCACTACCGGGCCATGCTTTCCGCCCTGTCCCGGCTCGCCCTGCGCGGCTACCGCCGGCCCGGCCTCGTCCTCCATACCCACAACGACGAGCGCCTGCAGCACCGCTGGTCGGGCGCATTCCGGATCTTCCTCGAGAACCATCCCGGGATCGAACAGATCCCGCCACTCATGTCGGCCGGCCTGCAGCAGGAGGAATTCGTCCGGTGGTTCCGCCGCACGCAGCCCGACGTGATCCTGAGCCACAACACGACGGTCATGGACTGGATGGAGGGATGCGGAGCCGTCATTCCCGAGACGCACGGGTATGTCTGCCTGAACCAGGTGATGCGGACGCGCCCCTGCGCCGGCCTCGACCTCCAGCCCCACGTCCTCGGGGCCCGCGCCGCCGAACTGCTCGTCGCCCAGCTGCAGCGCAACGAGCGCGGCGTTCCCGATTGGCCGACGACGACGATGATTCCGGCGCGCTGGGTGGACGGCCCGACCGTCGTCCCCGAGGGCAGCACGCCCGCTCCCCTCCCCCGCCGCCGCAAATCGGTTGCGCACTGAGGGCGCGCCCGCCAGGATCCGGCCTCGTTATTTTTCAGGCCCGGGTGGTGGAATTGGCAGACACGCCAGACTTAGGATCTGGTGTCGCAAGACGTGCAGGTTCAAGTCCTGTCCCGGGCAAAACTTTCCCCCAGCCTGTCCCCCATCCGCGCGTAGGTCTCCATGTACTGGGCGCTTTGGGAAGCGACATCGGCGTCGAAGCGGATGCGGCCCGGCGCGAAGAGCGTGATGACGCAGGAGCCGCCGAAGGCAAAGAACCCCTTTTCCTCCCCCTTCCGGACCTCGCGGCCCGGGACAAAGCTCTGCCGGATGCTGCCGACGTTCGTCGCGCCGATCTCAATGAGGGCGACCGGGCCGAAATCGGGCGAATCGATCAGCGTCACGTCGCGTTTGTTCCGCACGAGATAGAGGATATTCCGCCGCAGGGCCAGCGGATGGACTGAATAGAGCCATCCCTTGATCCTGCGGGGCTCGCCGGGCAGGCCGTCCACGGGGAAGTGGAAGCGGTGGTAGTCCACGGGGCAGAGCCGGGAAATAAGAATGGAGCCCCCGGAAAACTGCCGCGACAGGACACGCTCGGCGGCCGGCAGGTCCTCCTCCCCGAGGAGCGCCGCGAGCGTAAATTTTTCTCCCTTCGCATAGAACCCGTCCGCGGCATCGATTTCGGGAAAGGCCAGATGGCGCCCGTCTGCCGGGAAGACCGCCACCCTTCCGCCGGGCGCTATCGGCCGGCATTCGGGCTTGAGGGCGCGGTAGAAGAATTCGTTGAAGGTCTTGAAATCGAATGGCGAGCGGGCGAATTCGTCCACATCCACATTGTATTTGGATATGAACGGAAGGACCCGCAGGGCGCTCGCGCGCTCGTTCATCTTCCGCCCGTAGAATCGGGAAAAGAGCGCCCGGCGCACGATCAGCCAGACCGCGAGGCGGCCCAGCGGATTTTCATACGCAAACCTGAGCCAGCGCTCCCCGTAGACGTCCTCGACCCTGAGCGCCCGGGAATAACGGTCGTAGTAGCGGGTCGGGACGGCGGCCATCCCTCCATACTTAACCGTGCGCCGCTCCGGGCAAAGGCTTCTTTTTCTGTGTCAGGAGGAAGATGGCAAAGACGACCGTCAGAATAGCGGGAAGGAGCGCCACCCGTCCGAGGGTGTGGAGGCCGGCGGAGGCCTGGATCTTCATCCAAATGGCCGCCGCATCGGTGCCGGGAGCGGCCGTCGAGAGGCCTGCCGCGGTCGAGCCCTCGGGCAACCGCAGGGCGATCCCCTTGTCGTAGACGCGTCCGATGGCGGGAAGTACAAGGTAGACGCTAAACATGCCGGCGCCGCCCATGATGGATAGACCCAGCGCTCCCGTCTTGGGAAAACGTTCGCTGACGTAGCCCAACATCGTAGGCCAGAAGAAGCAGACGCCAAGGGCGAACACCGTCGCCGCTGCGAAGAGCATCGTCCCGTTCGCCTGGCTCATGGCGTAGAGGCCCAGGCCACTCAGGATCGCGCTGACGAACAGCATGCCCATGGGAGACAACCGGTGCACGAATACGCCGGCGAACTGCCGTCCGATCGCCATCAATCCCTGGATCCAGACGAGCACCAGGATGCCCGAGACGCCGGCATTCGTCAGAATGTTGGGGATCCAGTTTTCAGACCCCAGCTCCGTCGCCGCCGTCATAAGCATGCACACGACGATCACGAGAAACAGCGGGTTTAAGCATGCGGCGAACATCGACCTCGTGGACACACCTTGCTGCACCCGCTCCGTGCGCGGAAAACTCTGCCCCAAGAACATTATTCCGTAGATCCCAAGAGGGATGAGCATGAATGCGAACTGCGCCCTCCAGCCCATCCCTGCGGCAGTAAGAAAATACGCCAGCAATCCGCCGATCACGCTCCCACCGGGAAACCAGACGTGAAAATGGTTGAGCTTGGTGGTCTTGTTGTCGGGGAAAATGGTCGCGATCAGAGGATTGCAGGCCGCCTCGACTGAGCCGTTGGCGATGCCAAAGACAAGGGTTCCCACGTAGAGGCTCGCAAAATTCCAGGAAAAGATCGTCAGGAGTATTCCGACGACGTGCCCGAAGAACGCCAAGGCGACGATCCGGCCGAGCCCGAGGGCGTCGCACAGGGATCCGCCGAACAGCATCGCGAGCGTATAGCCAAAAAAGGCCGTGCCGCCGACCCAGCCCACCTGTTCGTTCGACAGATGAAACTCCGCAGCCCATGCACCGACGAACGCTGCTCGCAGCGAAAAGCTCATTGCGGTGACGATCAAGGCGAGGCAGCTCGCCGTAAAGAGACGTGAAGGTTTCATAGGGGTTTTGGGGTTGGGCGCCGATTTTGCAGAAACGCGCCTCGAGGCAAGGCCGGAGTGGCCCGCATGGAGCCCGCATCCCGAATCCAGCCGTTCGGCCGGCTCAGTCCAGGGCGGGCCGCACCCGGGCTGCCACCGATCCGACGCCCATGAATTTTCCGGCCGTATTCCCCTTGTCGGCGGCCTTCTCGGGAAGAATCGCTTCCTGGGGGTGCCGGCTTCGCTGGCGCCTTCCCTGAACGATGGAGTTCGCAAGCGAGTCGCACCAGCGGATGAAGCGATAGGGGCGCGGATTCCGGAACTCCGCCGCGGCCCATTCCTCGCCATCCATATAGAGGGTCTGCGGAATGACGCAGGTGCCGAAGAGCCAGTCCGCGAGCGGAAGCGTGAAGAACCCCGAGATCGATTCGTTGCATTCGATCACCGCGTGGTGGCGGAGATGGAAGCTGTACGCCTTCTTCCAGAGCCAGCCCCACCGGGGATTGTCGATCAGCGGAGCCCACGTCTCGAAAGGCCAGTGCTCGATCGCATGCAGGATCTCATAGAGGAGAAGCGAGGACGTCAGAGCGGCATAGCCGAAGGAGAACCAGGGCCAGGACGGGGCGAGCCATTGGCAGAGGCAGAAGAGGGGGGTCAGGATGAGCGCGAAGGCCGCGAGTGAGAACCAAGGGAAGAACGAGGCCTCCTTTTGCTCGGCGTGCACGATCGGATAGACATTCTCGATGAACGGAATCTCCTTGCCCGCGCGGGTCCGCCGGCGGCCGATTCGGGTCAGCCCGTGGTGCTTCGTGTGCTGCTTGTACAGGTGGCGCAGAAACGGAACGACGGGCTTGTGGAGCACGTAGCGGTGGAAGAAGAATTCGATGAAGCAATCCACCCCGGAGATGGCCACGAAGACGACGAGGCATTTCCACCAGGCCGCGGAGACCTGGGCCTCCCAGACGGCGCGGGGAGCGAGGATTCTCAGTCCGAGAGCAAGACCGGCGAGGGTGATGAGGACCGTGAAGACCAGGAGCGGAAGGGAGAATTCCTCCTCCTTGCCGTGGGAAATGCGGGGGTTTGATGCGATGCGGGCCCCAATGTAGCCGGAATGGACGGAAATAGCCCGCTCTTTTTTCGGCCTATTTCCACGTGTCCGCGGGGCGCCGGACACATTCCGGAGCATGCGCAACTGCGCAGGTGACACGGCCCGCGGGGCCGCTCATTATTCATCGGGTGGACAAGTCCGCCCTCCGCCGCGCGATCGTGACCCTGCTGGAAGCCGAGCTGGCGCAGCAAACGGAGGCGGCAGAGGCCTCCCGCCGGGAGGCGACGGATGTCGACAGCCGCGCCGAGGGGAAATTCGACATGCGCGGGCAGAGTGCGGCCTACCTGGCCGAGGGCCAGGCCCGGCTCGCCGGCGAAATCGCAGCTTCCATCGCCGCATTCGAGGCGCTGCCCCTGCGGTCCTTCGGCCCGGGCGAGGCGATAGCGATCGGCGCCCTGGCGACGCTCGATGCGCCCGGGAAGCGCGCCGTGTACTTTCTCGGCCCCGCGCATGGCGGCCTGGACGTGGAAATCGAAGCAACGACGGTGACGGTCATCACCGCCGCCTCTTCGCTGGGGAGGAGCCTGCTCGGCCGGCGCGCAGGCGACAGCATCGTCCTGGCGGGCCGGAACAGTGCTGGCGTCCATCGTGTCGCCTCAGTGGAATAGTCCATGCGCCGCCGCATCCTTTCCAGCATCCTCCTGGCCGCGCCCGCGCTCGGCTTCGGCCGCCCGCCGCCCCCGACGGCCGTCCGGCCGGTGACCGACGTCTACCATGGCGTGACGGTCGCCGATCCCTACCGCTGGCTCGAGAACTGGAGCGACCCGGCCGTCAAAAGCTGGTCCGCGGCGCAGAACGACTACGCACGGGGGATCCTCGACGCCCTGCCCCGCGTGGCGGAGATCCGCTCGCGGGTCTCGGAAATCGTCGGCGCGCAGACGATCGTGTACGGCAGCCTGAAATTCGAGGGCGGGAGGCTCTTCGCCATCAAGAAGCAGCCGCCGCGGCAGCAGCCGTTTCTCGTCGTGATGGATTCGGCCTACCATCCGGAGACAGCGCGGATCCTCGTGGATCCGAATTCCATGAACGCGAAGGGGACGACTGCGATCGACTGGTACGTGCCCAGCAACGACGGAAAGCTCGTCGCCGTGTCGCTCTCCGAGGGCGGCAGCGAGGCGGGCGACGTGCACGTCTTCGACGTCGCCACGGGGCGCCCCGTATTCGAGGTCATCCCCCATGCGCAGAACGGCACCGCCGGCGGCTCGCTGGCATGGATGCGGGATTCCCGGGGCTTCTATTACACCCGCTATCCGCGCGGAGACGAGCGGCCGGCCGAAGACCATGAATTCTACATGCAGATCTACCGGCATGCGCTCGGCACGCCGACGTCGCAGGACGTCTACGAACTCGGAAACGGGTTCCCCAAGATCGCCGAGATCGTCGTCTCGGCGACGCCGGAGGGCGTTGTCCTCGCCAGCATGCAGAAGGGCGACGGCGGCGAGTTTCAGCACTACGTGCGGACGGCCGACGGAAGATGGACGCAGCTCACGCGCTACGAGGACCGCGTCGTCCAGGCGGTGCCCGGCCCGTCGGCCGACGGATTGAGGACGCCGATCTATCTTGTCTCCCGCAAGGACGCGCCCCGGGGCAAGCTCCTCAGGCTGGAGGTGGACAACGCTTCCGCCACGGGGGCCGATGTCAGCCGCGCGATCACGCTGGTCCCGCAGGGCCCCGACACCCTGGTCTCAGAATTCGGGGACGTGGACACCGGAAACCTCGTGGCGACGCCCAACTTGATCTACGCGACCTACCAGACCGGGGGTCCGAGCGAACTCCGCGTCTTCGACCTCCGGGGGAACCCCATGCGGGCTCCATCCCAGTTCCCCGTCGGATCGGTCGACGGCATAGTTCCCGAGTCCGGGAGGAGCGACCAGGTCCTGTTTCTCGATTCGAGCTACATCGACTGCCCGTCGTGGATGGAATTCTATCCCACGTCGGGGACGACCATCAAGACGGCGATCTCGCAGAAGACCGCCGTCGACTACTCCGACTGCGAGGTCGTCCGGGAATTCGCCGCGTCCCGGGACGGCACCCGGATTCCCGTCAACATCATCCGGAGAAAGGGCATCGCCCTCGACGGATCGCATCCCTGCGTCGTCACGGGATACGGCGGCTACGGCGTGAACATGTCCCCCTATTTCAGCGCGTCGATCCGGGTCCTCGTCGAGCAGGGCCTGGTGTTCGCCGAGGCGAACATCCGCGGCGGCGGAGAATTCGGCGACGATTGGCACCGCCAGGGAAGCCTGACGCAGAAGCAGAACGTCTTCGACGACTTCTATGCCGCCTGCAGGCATCTGATCGACGCCGGGTACACCCGCCCCGAAAGGCTGGCCCTGACGGGCGGAAGCAATGGCGGGCTTCTCATGGGAGCGACGCTAACGCAGCACCCCGGCCTCGCGCGCTGCGTCGTCAGCCATGTGGGGATCTACGACATGCTGCGGGTGGAGCTGTCGTCGAACGGCGCGTTCAACGTCACGGAGTTTGGCACCGTGAAGGACGAGGCCCAGTTCCGGGCGCTCCATGCCTATTCGCCCTACCATCACGTCGCGGCCGGGACCCGTTACCCGGACGTCCTCTTCCTGACCGGCGCGAACGACCCCCGCGTGGATCCGATGCAGAGCCGGAAGATGGCTGCGCGGCTTCAGGCGGCCGGCGCCACCTGCCTCCTGCGGACGAGCGCGAACAGCGGCCACGGGTTCGGCAGCAGCCTCGGCGAGCGGATCGAGCAGGCCGTGGACGTGGATGCTTTCCTATTCAGCGAGCTCGGCGTCGACTACAAGCCGGTCA
>CAZJNA010000035.1:0-27295 GCA_964547325.1 uncultured Opitutaceae bacterium
GGGAGGGGATAGCCTCGTTGAGGATACCCCCTCCCAGCCCGCCTGGCGGCGAGCGGATTCTGATCGCAACGACGGCTCAGCAGATTTTTCAACAGCCTGCTAGTTCAAGGAAAAGCCGAACCGCGCCGGTTCCACGCACTTCGTCGCGCCCGATCTGGCGCGCGTCACGCTCAAGCAGGGCTTCGACATCTCCATTTGGCTGTCGTTGTCGGACAAACACGGACAACAAAATCCGGATGCCTCCGACAGATAGATAATGCGCGATCAGATAACATGATGGATGAAATTCCAACCCGGCGCAGGCCCTCGCTTCCGGCGAAGCCTGTTGTTCATGGCTGCCGGCTGGCTTTGGGCCCTATCGACGGAACCGACCTCACTGGGTTCGCCGCTGGAGGCGCAAATCGATTCCGTTCTAAGGAGATCCTATCCGTCCAACGGCCCCGGCGCGGCCGTGATTGTTGTGCAAAGAGGAAAGACGCTTCTGCGCAAGGGATTCGGGCTGGCGGATTTGGAGCACGGGACACCCGTCGTCCCGGACGACATTTTTCGCGTGGGTTCGATCACCAAAGAGTTCACGGCAGTGTCCATTCTTCAACTGGTTACCGCTGGGAAGCTACACCTGGATGATGAGATAACGCATTACGTACCGGATTTCCCAACGCACGGGCAAAGAATAACGCTCGCTCATCTATTGACCCATACCTCGGGCATCCGGAACTACACAGCCGATGCCGGCTTTCGCGCCCTACCGTTACAAGATCTCTCGCTCGCCCAAATTCTCGCGTTTATCAAGGACAAGCCGCCGAATTTTGCTCCCGGCTCCCATTGGGCCTACTGCAATACGGGATACGTTCTGCTGGGCGCGGTGATCGAAAAAGTCTCGGGTCAAAGCTACGAAGCCTATCTGCAGGATCATGTTTTCAAGGCGGCCGGACTCACCCATACGTTTTATGGCAACGCCAGGAAGGCAACCCCGGGGGAGATCCCGGGTTACAGCCGCACCTTGGACAAAAAATGGACGAAGGCGGTGTATCTCAACGCAACACAGGCATTTTCGGCGGGAGCACTTTTGTCCACCGTCGATGACCTTCGGCAGTGGGAACAGGCGCTCGCGGAGGGCCGGGTTGTGCGTCCGGATCTCCTAGCCCTTGCGCGGTCTCCCGCCCGGTTTGCCGGGGGCCGGGAACAGGCCGGCTACGGACTAGGATGGGAATTGGGTTATATCGACGGACAGCCTTCCGCCGGCCACGGCGGAACGATCAGCGGATTTAGAACGTACGAAGTGTCCGTGCCTTCGTTGGGACTGTACATCGCGATCCTTTGCAATTCCGACCGGCCGCCGGCCGATCCCGAACAAGTTGCGGAGCAGATCTCCCGCCTCGCAGCGGATGAGATTCCGCTCCGTCTCGGCGCGTCCGCCGCGCGCCGCTATGCTGGGGTCTATCGATCCAGCCCGACGCGTGACACGACGGTCACAGTGGAGGACGGGCAAGTCCTTCTTGAGCCCCCGGGGCTCACCCCCCGGCTCCTCCGTCAAATCTCGCCGGGCATTTTTATCGATCCTGAAAGCTCCGATTGGTACGCCTTCAGGCAGGATCCCACCGGCCAAATGCGCAGCGTCGAAATTCGCCCGCGGTCAGGCGGGGCAATGGTGTTGCCCCGCCTGGCGAAACCGCTCGGCGCGCGGCTTCTAGCGATCGATGCCGAGGCGTCGGATCGCACGAGCTATGGGAAATGAACAGGCTTAAATGGAGGTCAGTCGCTCGACGCGCGCTGTCGCCGTGGCATAATGGCTGTAGGCGTCTGCCAGGTCCGCTTGATTTTGGTTCCAATTGGCCGCCGTTGATGCGTCGGCGGCAATGATCTGGAGTTCGAGCTTCTCTTTGCGCACTCCCACTTCCCTCATCGCGTCGCGAAATTCCGACTGGGTATCGCCGCTGAATTGGACGGACCTCGCCTGGAGAACATCGAGTGCATTTTCACACGCTTGGACACGCATCGAATAGGCCAGCAATGCATGGGCGTCCCCAAGATTCGTCGATCGAATTGCAGGAGCGACGGTTTGAACCGCCAGCACGTTCCCGGTGGAGCCCGTTGCGGCGATCACATCTAAAGCGGTTGCAATGCCGAACCAAGCGGGACTCATGCCAGGATGCGCGAGCAGCTGGGTGTTTTGAAGTATTGCCCCATTTATGCGCTCCTGTCGCATGCCGATCGTCTCAATCGAGGTCGGCAAGGACTGAGGGGATCCGGGGACAATGGGGACCCAGGAAATAGTCTGGTTGCCCACGTTGTTAGATTGCGCATGGGCGGCGGGAGCCAGGAACGGGGCGATAGCCACGAGGGAAGTCCAGGCGATAGCGAAATACCGCGTATTGAGCTGCGTGAATGCCGTTTTCATGGTCGTGAGTCTTTCGAATATCCAAAGACGACCAGGTCGTCTTTGGCTGTTGAGGCGTGCTGTCGTTTGTGTTGTCGCACTCACAGACCCGACCGGGATACCGTCGCTGCTGGGGTGACGACCTGTTAGCTGACTCCAGCGGACCCCGCGCAAGAGTAGTTACTCATCCCATTATTTTCTCAGGCATTTGAAGGGGACAGGCTCTGCTTCCACCCTGCCGGATCAAGGAGGGCTCCGTCGTCTACTGCGCCCCCAACGACAAGGGCGCTTTCAGGAACATCGCACGACGCCGGCCTCCTATCGGGTCATCGAGCTCGTGTCGGCCAGGATTCCCAAAGAGAGCTGAAAGGGGCGATAAGGAAGCCCGCCGGCACACCGGTGCAGCGCGCGGCAAACCCATGAATTGGGGTCAAAACCCCATAGAGGAGATCGGATGCGTGCGCTATACTCGTCCCGTGAACCTACTCCTTCTCATCATTGTCCTTCTTCTCTTGTTCGGCGGTGGAGGTTTTTACTTCGGCGGGCCCGCCGTAGGCGGCGGAGGGCTCGGCTTGGTTCTATTGATATGCCTTGTCATCTTTCTGATGGGTGGATGGCGCACAAAAAGCTAACGGCCATGAAAAACATCCCCACACAATTGACTTCCGCAGCCTCGCTCGCAGCGGCGCTGGCCGCGCTGGCCTTCGCCGGATGTTCCAAAAGCGATCGCGCCGATGCCACCTCCAGTGTAAAGAGCGCCTATACGGATTCCAAAGACGCTGTCGTTGACGCCTGGAATGACGTCAAGTCATACACGTTTGACAAGCGCGACGACTTCAACGCGCGCGCGACGGCCCAGATGGACAAGATGAAAGCCCGCACCAGCGAGTTGCGCGCCAACTATTCCGAGGCACAGGCGAGCGCCAGCCGCAAGGCAGCGCTGGAGGAATTGAAAAACTCCGAGGCCGACTATAAGGACAAGATCGACGCACTCGGCAACGCGACCGCCGACACCTGGGACAGCGCGAAAGAGAACGCGGTTTCTGCCTGGGATCGGCTCAAGTCCTCCTACGACAAGGCCCGTGCGGATTAGGCCAGAAAGGGGTGGCCGAGCGCGAAGCATGCGCCGCAATTCTGAACGATGGCTCATCGGGGGGCTGTCGCCGCTTCTATGGGTACTGGCCGTCGGCGCACAGCCGTCCGCAGAGGCGGAACAGGCCGTTTCCGCGACCTCGCTCTCCGACTATGCGGATACCGCATGGAACGGGACTCTCAGCGTCCTCACCGCGCCCGCGCGGTGGGACGGCGCTGCGTGGCTGGAATTTGGTGGCGCAACCACCGCCGTGGTCGGCACGGCGGTCCTGCTCGACCAGCCCATCCGCGACGCGGCGCAGCGCAACCGCGGCGGCGAAGTGGAGCACTTCGCCAACAATTTCGAGCGCTTCGGCGCGGAGTATTCCTTCGGCGTCCTGGGGGCTTTCTACCTGGACGGGTGGGTCGCGGAAAATGACCGGGCCAAACTCGTCGCCGAAGACGGCCTGACCGCGAGCATTGTTTCCGGAGGCATCACCTACGCACTGAAGGAAGCCTTGGGGCGCAATCGGCCGGATGCTAACCGAGGCAGATTTCATTTCTCGCCGTTCAGCGGCAACGCGGCATTCCCCTCGGGGCACGCCACGCAGGCGTTCGCCGTCGCCTCAGTCGTGGCCGCGCATTACGACGACGATCTCTGGGTGGACATAACGGCGTATGGAGTGGCTTCCCTGGTCGGCATGGCACGGATCGACCACAATGCCCATTTTGCCTCGGACGTCCTCGCCGGGGCGCTCATTGGCACCGCGATCGGCCGCGGAGTCGTCCATTACCGAGCCCTGGCGCACAAGCCTATTTCCCTGGCGCCCGTGGTTGCCCCACAGTGGACCGGCCTGGTTGTTACGGCGTCATTTTAGAACGGCTAGCCCGCATATAATACGTCTGTCCTGGGGTCATGACCCTATGGTTGCGGCGCGACGGATTGTGTATTTTCGGGCCACGTGCGCACCGCTCAAAACCCGGCCTTCTCGATTCGCATCTCCTTCCTCGCGCCGCTTCTTTTCGCCGCGGCCGTGAGCGTCGGAGCCCAGACCGTCCTTCATCCGTTTGCGGAAAATTCGCCGCCCGCGCAACCCGACCCGGTCCTGGACTGGAGGACCGGAGCGGGAAAAAGCTATGTGATTCCCGATTACGAAGTGCCGGGCTTTCTCGCCACCCTGAGCATCGTCGACCGGATCACCATCCCGCACGATGTCTATGATTCGACTTTTTCCAGCACGTGGACCCACGTTCACGAACAGCATTGGGTGTTCGACACGGACCCCTTCAACATCAATCAATTCGCCCATCCCTATCAGGGGGCCATGATGTACGGATTCGCACGGTCGACCGGCGTCTCGTTTTGGCAGGCGCTCATCTATGGCAACGTCGGCAGCTTTCTATGGAAAATGGCCGGAGAAACCGACCTGCCTTCGATCAACGACCAGATCACAACCGGCACCGCCGGCGCGCTCCTGGGCGAATCGCTCTTTCGCATGGCCAGTCTCGTGCTCGAGGAAGGCGGGGAGCATCCTGGATTCTGGCGCGAGCTCAGCGCGGCGGTGATTTCGCCGCCGACCGGTTTCAACCGGCTCGTGTTCGGTAATCGTTTCAAGGCCGTGTTTCCAAGCTATGATCCGGCGGTCTTCTCGCGCCTGCGCCTGGGCGCAAGCTTCGATGCAAACGTGACCGGCCAGGGCGTCCCCAACCCTTCCCTCAAGCAGGAGGTGATTGCGGACTTTTCCCTGGCCTATGGCCTGCCCGGAAAACCGGGTTATGAGTACAAGCGGCCCTTCGACTACTTCTCCTTCGAATTCGCAGGCCAGACCAGCGCGCATGCGCACAATTACATCCAGGACATCATGGTCCGCGGCATGCTCTACGGAAAAGCCTACGAGGCCGGGGCCAATTACCGCGGCATCGCGGGCTTCTACGGCAGCTACGACTACATCTCCCCAAATATCTTCCGCGTTTCCTCGACGGCCGTTTCGTTCGGGACGACGGAGCAGTGGTGGATTTTGCCCCATGTGGCGCTGCAGGGAACGGCCCTGGGAGGAGTCGGCTTCGGCGCCGCCGGCACGATCCCGGCGGTCGGCCAGCGCGACTATCACTACGGAGTCACGCCCCAGGGACTGCTCGCCCTGCGCGCCATCTTCGGCAAACGGGTCATGCTCGACCTGACGACACGCGAGTACTACGTCAGCGGCACGGGCTCGGACAACAAGGAGGGAGCGGAGCAAATTTTCAGGGCGGACATGGGCGTCACCGTCCGCCTTTTCGACCGGCAGGCGATCGGAATTGAATACCTGGAGTCGAACCGCCACGCCCAGTATGGCCACGCCCCCGCCAAGAACGAATCAGAGGGAACCTTCAGCGTCGTCTACAC
Source organism: uncultured Opitutaceae bacterium (assembly GCA_964547325.1). Lineage (GTDB taxonomy): Bacteria > Verrucomicrobiota > Verrucomicrobiia > Opitutales > Opitutaceae > Palsa-1447. Next base: position 5,838 of record CAZJNA010000035.1, read on the forward strand.
GATCCTCGGACGCAGCGGGTTTGGAGCGGTGGATTGGCGCAAGAGCGCAGGGGTGAAGGTCGAATAGATTCAAAAACGGCCAAGGGCGTTTGACTGGGGCAGTCCCGGGAGCAAGGCGTTGCTAAGCCCGTCTTTTTTGGGGCTCTACCGATTTCCTGAAGCAAGGGGTATTTCAACCGCCTGTTCGGTCTATTGGAGTGCGTTGCGAACGGCGTCTATAAAAGCGTGTGCGCAGACCGGGACAAGGAGGAGGCCGCTCCGGCGCCAGAAGATCGAAAGGAGCGCGCCGACGCCGCAATGAACGAGCGGCAGGGCAAACACCAGCACGACAAGCTGCGCGACACGATGCTCCGACTGCAACGTCACGGTCGGCATATGCCACCATCCCCAAAGCGCCGAGAGATAGAAGGCGGACAGCCAGGGGGCTCGGGTGCCACCGCGCGTCAAATAGGAATCGAGACCTCCGCGAAAGAAAACCTCCTCAATCATGAAGCATACCGGCAGATAGAGAACGAATGAACATAGCCCCTCTCGAATCCGAGCGGCCGCCGTCAGGGCTGAGTGGGAACGATAAGAATAGCCGATCACCAGCGCCAGGATGCCGGCAGCGCCCGCCGCAAGCACGCACAGTCCGAGCTGCCGCCACTGCGCGCGCGTGCAGCGAACAAGCGACCATGCCAGCGGAATCGCTCCGAGGGCGGCGCAGACAAGCCAGAGTTGAACCGCCAGGCCGGGGCTTTTCCAGCTCATCAGATCGTGGACGGGCTGAATCATGAAGGCCGCTGCAATCATCCACCCCCACCGCGGCAGCGCGAAACGGCCCACCTTGGCGAACCACACCTCAAGCAAAGGCCGTCGCGCGATGTATCTTTGAAAAAATACCAGCAGCGGAATTCCAACCAGCAGGTAGGCATCGCCTGAGAGACCAAGAGCCCAGCCGATCGACATCCATAGGGCGACGACGGCCGTTATGATCGCATACGGCCGAATTTCGAACGACGGGTGTGCAGGAAGACCCTTTGTCACTTAACCAAGTGTTCATCACCAGGAATAGTTGGCTGCGCTCACGTTTCCCAGCACGGTTTTTCCAACAAGGCGACGGGAAGCAACCCAGGTACGCCTCGGGCGATTGGATCCAGACTCTCGTGGACCCTAACGATTGGCCCAGGACGACGGATTGCGCGTTGCGGTGAAATCGGCCGGGCTGGGCAGCGAGGCGATCTGGAAGGCGAAGATCGCGATGAGAACATAGGCCATTATCCAGCGGGCGGCATAAGCCGGGGTGTCTTGGTATTCAGGATGGGATGCGTTCATGGCACCGCGATAATGACGGCAATCGTGCCCATCTCCTACGAAAGACTCGCCCCAAAACCGTTAAAAAAACCTAAAGGCGCAGCAGCCGCGCCTTAACGCCCGCCTGTATAGGAAACCCGCCAGATCGTGTTGTTGCCGTCCTCCGTGACGAGAAGGGCGCCGTCGTGGGCAACGGTCACCCCCACGGGGCGTCCCCAGACGTGGCCGTCGTCGATCACCCAGCCGGTCACGAAATCCTCGTATTCTCCGGTCGCCACGCCGTTCTGGAGCCGAATCCGCACAACCTTGCCGCCCGTGCGTCCCGTCCGGTTCCAGGAGCCGTGCAGGGCCGCGAATATCTCTCCATGGTATTCTGCCGGAAACGCGGCCGGTCCGGAAGCGTCCGCCGGATAGAAAGTCATCTGCAGGGAGGCTGAATGCGATTGCTCGGGCACATCGGGCACGGTCGCCTGCCCCGCCAAGTCCGGGCGCTCGCCGGCATGGCGCGGATCCTCGTGGTCGCCCATGTAGTACCACGGCCATCCGTAATAGCCTCCCTCCTTCACATGCGTGACATAGTCCGGCACCAGGTCGTCGCCGAGTGCGTCGCGCTCGTTGACGGAGACCCAGAGTTCGCCGGTCGCCGGCTGCACGGCGATTCCGACGGCATTACGGATGCCGGTCGCGAACGCATGCAGGGGTTGGTGCCCCTCGGGGTCGGTCACGAGCACGTCGGCTCGATTGGTCTCGAATCCCCAGGCGGCTCCGTGTCCGTGCGCCGCCTCCCAATCGCGGATCTCATCCGGTGATTTTGGAGGCAGCCCTTCGGCTACGTTCGATCCGGAGCCGACCGAAATGAACATCCGCTTTCCATCGAGCGAAAACGCCACATCCCGCGTCGTGTGGCCGCCGATGCTGTCGGCCAGGAGCGGAACAACGATTTCCGCGGGTCCGCGCGCCTTGAGATCGCCATTCTTGTAGGGAAAGCGCACCACGGAATTGAGGTTGCCCACATAGACCCAGCGCGGGTCCCCGCCCAAGGGATAGAAGGCGATGCCAAACGGCCCCTGAAGATCGGTCGCATAGATAGAGTTCTCGGAAGGAGCGTCCGCCCCATCCACCGTACGCAGGACGCGGATCTGCCCAGAACGGGTGTCCGCGATGAAGATGTCGCCGTTCGGCGCCGTGCGCAGAAGCCGGGGAGCCGATGGGTCAGTCGCGAACAGCTTGACCTGAAAGCCCGGGGGAACAGAGAGGTGGGCGCCAGGCGGCTGGTCGACGACGTGGGGGCTGTTACCAGCCGAAACCGTGGCGTAGGGCGCCGGCAAACTCGCGATGTCGATCCGATGGCGGGCACCAGGGGAGTCGTTCTGCCAATCGCCCGCGCTGGCGATCCGGTGCAGGGAAGCGGGATTCACCCGCTGCTCGGGCGGGGCTATCGGGCCCAGGGTCCCCAGGAATGCGATCAGATCGCGGCGATCCCCCGCATCGGGCACGGCGATCGGCATGGCCGTGCCGGGGACCAGGATTCCCGGGCCGCTCAGAAAGCGCTCAAGCGTGGCAGCGTCCCAGGTCAGATGGGAAGCCATCAGCGCCTTGGTGTAACCGAAGCTCGCCAGCGAAGCAGCGGGCCTGCCGATGACCCCCGCCAGCAGCGGCCCCTGGGCAGGGGCGGGCTGTCCCGGCAGGCCGGTGGCGTGGCAGAGACCGCAGGTCTGCATAAACAGGATCTTGCCGTGGGCGGCGTTCCCCGCCTGCAGGGTCTGTCCCGCCAGCGGGCGAGCGAGACTGAGAAGGGTAAACGCACAAAGACTCGCGACAAGAGGACGGGGTACGGATCGCATGGGGACAGGGAGACGGAAGCCAACCCCCGGATATTATCAAGCCATGAAGCAGCGATGTGAAATATCAGTTTGTGCTCGAAAGCGCCCTCCCCGCTCCCTAACAGTTCGGCCAAATGGAAGAACCCGAGGTACCGACCGAACACCTGCACGAGGCCATGGAGCACGGCGCCAGCCACTCGAAACAGAGCTGGACGATGGGGGTCGCCCTGAGTTCCGCCCTCCTGGCGGGACTTGCCGCTGTCTGCTCGCTCCTGGCCGGCCACCACGCAAACGAGGCCATGATGGACCAGATCCAAAGCTCGGACCAATGGGCCTTCTACCAGGCAAAGGGGATCAAGTCCGCCGTGCTTGAGTCAAAGATGGAACTCCTGGCTGCCGAGGGAAAGTCGGGCTCGTTGGCCGACAAGGCAAAGCTGGCCGAGTACCGCAAGCAGCAGGAGGAGATTCAGGCGGTTGCAAAGGAAAAGCAGGAGGCTGCGGAGGCCCACCTGGAGCGGCATGTCGTCTTCGCGCGGGGGGTGACGCTGTTCCAGATCGCCATAGCGATCGGCGCCATCTCGGTTTTGACCCAGAGAAAGGCGTTTTGGTGGGTGAGCCTGGTCTGCGGGGCCGCCGGGACCGTCTTCCTCCTGCAGGGCTGGCTCGCCTGAGCCGACCTCCCCCGCTCAGCGTTTTTCCCAGTCGCGGACGCCGCCCGGGACGATCCGGAACAGGGGATGCGGCACGGGCTCTGATATCTTCAGGTGCTGGCTCAGGAGCGCCGGCGCCCGAACGCGCAGCTTCGAGCGGAGGTGCCTCCACTCGTAAAGCAGCTGACCCTTGGACTCGGCTATCCTTCGCACGGGCTTCGCACGGCGGATCTTGCTCGCGTCGAACCGGTAGCCGCGTTTGCGGGCCTCGGCCGCTATGACCCGCAGGTAGGCCGCAACGGAGTGGAGCGGCCTCGGCTGCGATTGAAACCGGATCAATTGCGGATGATGCCGGTAGCCACGGGTCTCCCCGGCCAGGACTTTCTGGGCCAGCAAGGTCTCCCTCCAAAGTGCGACCAGCCCCTTGGCGTCGAGGTAGGCCGGATGCACGGTCCAGAGGCGCATGATCGCGACGGGAGCGAGCCTGTCATCCGCCGGCGATGGCGCCGACGATGAAGAAGGGCTCGGTTCCCGCCGCCACAGGCCCGGGCAGCGGCGCATCGGGCGCGTCGTTCGACAGATCCAGCCCGCAGGCGAAGAATCGCACCAGGGCCCGGCGGCGCTTCGTCCCCTGGTCGCGAATCGTTCCGCGGAGCATGGGATGGGCGCTCTCGAGTGCGTCCAAGACGGAGCCCTGCGTGGCAGGGCCGCCGATATCGAGGGTCACCTCGCCGCCGACGCCCGCAAGCGTGCGCAGGTGCGTCGGGAGCACCACGCGAATCATGGAAGCGTCTGCACTTCGACCGACACGACAGCGGGCAGGTTCTGGACGATCGGTTCCCACGTATCCCCTGAATCCGCCGATGCATACACCTGGCCGCCCGTCGTCCCGAAATACACCCCGCAGGAGTCCAGGGAGTCGACGGCCATCGCGTCGCGGAGAACGTTCACGTAGCAATCGCGCTGGGGAAGGCCGGCCGTCAGCGGCTCCCATTCGTTGCCTCCCGTCCGGCTGCGGTAGACCCGGAGCTTTCCCTCCGGCGGATAGTGCTCGGCGTCGCTCTTGATCGGAACGACGTAGATCGTCTCGGGCTCGTGGGCGTGGACGTCGATCGGGAAGCCGAAGTCGCTCGGCAGGTTCCCGCTGACCTCGCGCCACGAGTCGCCCGCGTCGTCGCTGCGCATCACGTCCCAGTGCTTCTGCATGAAGAGAACGTTCGGCCGCGACCGGTGCATCGCGATCCGATGGACACAGTGGCCGACCTCGGCGTTCGGGTCGGGAATATATTCGGATCGCAGGCCCCGGTTTATCGGGCGCCAGGTCGCGCCGCCGTCGTCCGTGCGGAACGCACCGGCGGCGGAGATGGCGATGAAGATCCTGTCCGGCATCACGGGATCGAGGAGGATCGTGTGCAGGCACATGCCGCCGGCTCCCGGCTGCCAGCGCGCGCCGGATCCGTGGGTCCGGAGCCCGGAAATCTCCGCCCAGCTCGTGCCGCCATCGGAAGTCCTGAACAAGGCGGCGTCCTCGACGCCGGCATAGACGATGTCCGGATCCGTCAGCGACGGCTCGAGATGCCATACCCTCTTGAATTCCCAGGGATGCGGCGTGCCGTCATACCACAGGTGGTTTCCCGGGATCCCGTCGTAGGCGAAGTTGTTTCCGACAGGCGCCCAGGTCTTCCCGCCGTCGCTCGATCGCTGAATCATCTGGCCGAACCAGCCGCTCGACTGGGATGCGTACAGACGGTCCGGATCCACGGGAGAAGCCTTCATGTGGTAGATTTCCCAGCCCCCGAACAAGGGGCCGCTTATTTCCCACTTCTTGCGCTTTCCGTCGGATGTGAGGGTGAAGGCGCCCTTCCGGGTGCCGACCAGCACTCGCACGCCGCTCATGGTGTCCTCCTCGTTTGTTTCGGATTCATTGTCCGGGAATGGCCCGGCCCATTGCTAGGAGGGCGGGCCCGGTCTGTCTACCGGGAAAACGGACCTCCCCGGACCGATCAGTCGCTGACCAGTCTCTGGAAATTGACGTCGGAGCCGAAGACCCCGAGGAGTTCCCCCCGGGGATTCCTGATGCCCGCAGCCACGGTGAAGCAGAAGTCCCCGGTTGCCGTCGAGCGATAGACGTCGGTCGCCCAGGCGCCCGGATTCGCAAGGGCCCCGCGGTACCAGGGACGCGTCGACCAGTCCCGCCCGAAGCCCGTCCGGTCGTGCGCCACACCCCCATCCCTCCGGCAGATATTGTCGACGACCTGCCTGCCCCGGGCGTCGGTCAGGTAGGCCAGTTCGAAATGCGGCTGCTCCTCGAGCCAGCGTTCGAGCATGCGCTCGAGCCCTTCGCGCTCTCCCAGGCCGGCGGCCAGGGCAGGGACGAGCTTCTCGACCGCCTCCCGGGCCCGCCCGTGCGCGTCGAATCGAAACTTTCCGACCGCGAGAAGGAGGGTCTCCGTGAGCGCGTTTATCTGATCGCCCATCGAATGAACGGACTCCGCGTTGCCGAGCTGGAGGCCGGCGGATTCCGCCATGCCCCGGACCTGCAGATTGACGTCGCCCACGCTCAGCTTCCCGCCTGCGCCGGAGTCCGCGGTCTTCCGGGCGTGCGTGACAGCGTCCATCCGCCCCAGGCTTGTCTCAAATTCCTCCATCCGCTCGCCGATCGCCAGGGTGGTCTTTCCGGTTCGATCCGCGAGCTGCTGAACCTCGTCGACGATGACCGCAAAGGCCTTCCCCTGCTCGCCCGCACGGGCGGCCTCGATGCTGGCGTTTATCGAAAGGAGGCGCGTGTGATCCGCGATCTTGTCCACCGTCTCCAGCGCCCGCTGCATCTGCCCTGAAGACGTGCGCAGCTCGGTTACGGCTGCATTGAGGTCCCGGGTCAGCTGGTCCATGGAGGCCGCCATCGCGTCGGCGCCGGCCGCCTGGGAACGCGCCTGCTTCTCGACCTCCTCGGCAAACGTGGCGAGCTGCGGCCCGAGGGCCGCCAGCTGGACCGCCGCCTGCGCGATATGCCCCAGGTTGGCGGTCACAAGGCCCGTTTGGACCGGCGCGACCGCGGGCTCGCGGGAAGGAGCCGTCACCTCGGGCCTGGGCGCGGGCATGGACCGTCCTTTGCGTCGCAACAGCGTCGATAGCATGAGGCCAAGCGTGCAGCAATTTTGATGCTCAAACGCGGCGGCGGGAAATATTGCGGGATAGTCCTAAAGGGCGGCCGCCCCCGTGCCGATTGCCAGCGTTTCTAGTTTTTGGGCGTGGCCGGGGTGAAGAATTGCAGCACGTAGTAGGTCGCGGGAACCGTTCCGGGATTGCGCATGTTCTCCAGCTCGTTCGCGGGATAAAAGATCATCGAACCGGTCTCGGCGGTCTCGATTCTTCCATCGATGTTCACCTCGAGCGTTCCCGCCTTGAGGACGATGAACTCCTCCTGCGGATGCCGGTGCGGAGGCCCCGTGTTTTCCCCGGGATTCAGGGTCGACACATGGCAATGAAACTTGTCCAGGGTCGCAGTGGGCCCGTCGAAGACGACGACCCGGGCCCCCGTCTTGGTCGGCTGGAGGACGATCTGGTCCCAATGGATGACGCCTGCGGGCGGAGGAGGCGCAGGATCGGCGGCCATCGCTATTGCCGCAGCGGCCAGAAAAAACAAAGCACAGGCGACCGGAGTCTTCATGGGGCATGGGGCGCTGCGACCGGCTGGGCGGCCAGTGCGGCCGCTACCGCATCCTGATACGCGCGGCGCATGTCGGAGTTGTCCGGGGTGACCTTCATCTTGTCCCTCTCGATCATGAACACATAGACGAGCCCCCGTGTCGGGTCGGCCCAGCTGTCCGTGCCGAAGGCTCCCCCATGGCCGAAACTGCCCGGAGAAAGGGAGGCGTTGGCTTCCATCTTGGAGGGGTCCTCGACGACGCAAAAACCCAGCCCCCAGGGCATTCCGGGACGGGCGCGCAGGTCGCCTGTCTGCTTGCGGGTCATCTCGGCTACGGTCGACTCCTTGAGGATCCGGTAGCCGTTCAACTCGCCCCGATGAAGCATCATCTGGTAGAACCGCGCGATGTCCTCGGCGGTGGAAAACAGGCCCGCTCCGCCGAGAGCGGGGCGCTTCGGATCCGTCTGGTCCCCTCCGTACATGTAATGGTTCAGGGTCTCCTTGAGCCTGCCCGCCTTCTCGTCCCTGATGTATTCCCGGGCAAGGCGGTCGGCGTCGGCCTCGGCGGGCCAGAAAGTCGTCTGCTTCATCCCGAGCGGATCGAAGATCCGGCGCTGCATGAAGGTGGCAAAGGGCGTCCCGCTCGCCACCTCGACGACGCGCCCGAGGGTGTCCAGGCCCGCCGTGGAATAGGCCCACCGGGCCCCGGGCTGGAAGCGAAGGGGCTCGCGAGCGATGACCTTCACGAATTCGGCGAGCGTCCAGTGGGGATCGGTGACCGCGTACTCGCCGAGCCCGCTCGTGTGGGTCAGAAGGTCGCGGAGCGTGATCGGACGCGCCGCCTTGACGAGCACCCGGCGGTCCGGGGACTGCTCCTGGACGACCCACTGGCCGTGGAATTCAGGGAGGTACTTTTCGACCGGATCGTCGAAGGCGAGGACCCCGTCGTCCACGAGTATGCCGATGCAGACCGCGGTCATCGGCTTGCTCATGGAGGCGATCCAAAAAAGGTCGTCCGTCCGCATCTTCCGGCCCGTGGCGATGTCGCTTACGCCCACGGAGGACAGGTGCAGGACCCGGTCCTTGTCGGCGACCAGCATGACCGCCCCGGAAATCTCCGCCTTGTCCACGTAGGGCTGCACCTTTTCGGGCACGGCCGCAAAGCGGTCCTGGCCAAGGAGGGGTGAGCCAAAAAGACTCAGGGCAAGGATGGGGAGAACAACGCGGGCAGAGTTCATAATCATGGGGTTATGGAGTAAGTCGTCTGGGTGCCATAAAGGGTTCAATCTGGAGAGCGGATATGCATTAAGTAATTATACCCAAGGATGTTAAGCTCGAAATTGGAACCCCTTGGTTGACTCCGGGGTCAAACTCGCCGTTAGTGGTCCCGTTAGTTGAAAGTCAAACAGCCTAATCCCGCTAGGGATTGGCTCTTAACCGCCGCAATGGTGCGGCATGGAAAGGACGAAGTCATGACGACCATCGCCCTCTCTATCGCCTGGTTGGCCCTTGCAGGGATTCTCTTCCTTGCCAAGGGTGAGTACCGGACGGATGAGAAGTAAGAAAACAACGCCGCCCCGGGGGAAACCCCGGGGCGGTTCTTTTTTAAGGGGATTGGAACGCCTTGCGGTGTTCCCGCCGGGTTTCGCCCGGTTTCGTCAGAGGATCTCGCCCGGCTTGAAGAAGCGCTCGATCTCGATCCGGGCGTTTGCCTCGCTATCCGAGGCGTGGACGACGTTCCGCATCATATCCGTGCCAAAGTCGCCGCGGATCGTCCCCTTTGCCGCCTTGCTGGAATCGGTCGGCCCCAGGAGGTCGCGCACCTTCTTCACAATCGAGTCGCCCTTCAGGGCCGCGACGATCACCGGACGGGAGCTCATGAACTGCTCGATTTCCGGATAGAACGGCTTGTCGGCCACATGGGCGTAGTGTTCGCGGAGGAGCGCCGGGGTCAGCTGGAGCATCTTGCATCCGACAATGCTGAAGCCCGCCTTCTCGAAGCGGCCGAGCACGTCGCCCACGTGGTGCTGCTCCATGCAATCGGGCTTAAAGATGATGAGGGTTTTCTGCATACAGAAGGTCAAAAATACGCCCTTCCGCCCCGATGTGAAGCGAATTTAACCGGGCCGGGGAGGCCGCCGGAACCGCGGACTCAGAACGGAATCGCCCGCTGGCAGAGCTGGACCGGCACTCCCCAGGGATCGCGCATCATGACCAGGATCGTGCCGTCCGGAAGCGGCTCCTCCTTGAAGAGGGTCGCGCCGGCGGCCTCCAGCTGCGCGCGAACTTTGGCCGCGTCGGCCGCGACGAAAGCGACGTGAAAACTCAGGGGATGGGAAGCCTTGTGGTCGGGGATGGCTGCCGCCTCGTTCGTGTAGAGCTCCAGGATGACCCGGCCGGTCTCGTCCGCGAGAAAGGCGGTGTAGGGCGGCTCGGCCCGCTGGCGGACGATCTTAAGGCCGAGATGCTGGACATACCAGGCCGTCGAGGCGCGGGCATCGGGCACGTTGAGCGCAAAATGTTCGAATTTCATGGGTTAAAGGGAGACCTCAGCTAATGGCTCGGATCAACGGGTAGCGGCGCTCGTTCCTGATTCAATCCAACAATGCCGCGCGGATCCGGGCGCGCGCCTCCGCGCCGGCGTCCTCCAGGACATAATGCCCGGCGTCGGAATACCGCTCCCAGGGAGCCTGAGGATAAAGCCCGCGCCAGCGGGCGAGGAAGAGGTCGTTGAAGCAGAAGTCCCGGCCGCCCCAGAGGATGAGCCGGACGTTTGCCGCAAATGAAGGAAGCAGCCGGGCTGTCTCATCCAGGGCCGCACGGCTGGGATGCCCGTCCTCCATGGGGATGTCGCGGACGAAGGCGTGAATGCCCACCCGATGCCCCCACGAGTCGTACGGGAACAGATAGCCGCGCCGCTGGTCGCCCGTCAGCCGTCTCCGGTTCATGGCCATCCGGGTCGCCGCCACTGCAAAGCCGTTCAGCCCGCGGACGAGGAGCGCGCCAATCCCGGGGATTCGGCAGACCGCGATCCGGAGCGGAATCCGCGGCAGGTAAAAGGCCGCTGTATTCAGAATGACGATCCTTCCGACGAGGTCCGGCCGCCGCGCCGCGAAGCCGAAGCCGATCGCGCCGCCCCAGTCGTGGACGACGAGGTGCACGCGCCGCAGCCCGATGCCTGCCACAAGGGCCTCGATGTCCGCGATCCGGGAGGCGAGGCTGTAGTCGTAATCCCCGGGCTTGTCCGAGAGCCCCATGCCGACGTGATCGGGCGCAACGCACCGGATCTCGGGGGCGAGGTCCCGGATGAGGTCCCGGTAATAGAAAGACCAGGTGGGATTTCCGTGCAGCATGAGGACGGCCTCGTCGCCGCGTCCGCCCTCGTCCACGAAGCTCATGCCCGCCCCGCCGGACGTTCGCAGGGACCGGAGCTGGAAGGGGTACTGCCGGGCGAGCCAGCCTGGAATCTCTCCCGGCGTCACCATTCGAGGGCGAGCATCAGGCAGTTGAGGCCGCTGCCTATTCCGAAAAGCGTGACCCGGTCCCCGTCGGAGACCGCGCCCGCCTCCACGGCGGCGGCCAGGGTGGCGGGCAGCGAAACCGATCCCATGTTGCCCAGGGTTTCGAAGGTCGAAAAATCCTTCGCCAGATCGAGGCCCAGGGCCTCATAGACCCTGCGCCTGTGGGTCGAACCGACCTGGTGCCCGACAAATCGGGATACCATGCCCGCGTCCCAGCCCGTTGCCGCCCTGAATTCATCCCAAGTCTCGCGGACGAGGTCGACACCCGCGTTGAGGAGCTGCTCCGAGTCCGTCTGCATCGCCATCGAGGCCTCCCCGTGGGTGTCGCCCTGGCAGAGTTCGCTGTGTCGCGTGGCCGACCGCCCCACCCCGCCGATGAGCCTGTGCCGGCGACCCGAGACGAGCGAGCGGTGGCAGACCATCGCGGCCGCCGCGCCCGAGCCGATCGTCAGGTTCGCGAAATACGGCTTTATCTCGTTCCGGTCCAGCGGCCGCCCGAGGAGGGTCGCGATCGTATGCTCGACCAGGGGCCGGCCCGTCTCGCCGGCGACAATCATGGCGCAGCCGATCTGCCCGGACTCTATCAGGCCGGCGGCGACGACAATGGAATTTGCGAATCCGAGGCAGGCGTTGGACACGTCGAAGATCTGCGCTCCGGCCGGCAGTCCGATCTTCCGGTGCGCGAATGACGCCGTGGCCGGCTCCAGCATGTCGCGGGATACCGCGGCGTGTACGAAAAGCTCCACCCGGTCGGCCGGGAGGGACGAGCGGGCGAGGAGCGCCCTTCCTGCGGCCGCGCTCGCATCGGAGGGCGGCGTGCCCGCGGGCCAGACGCGCCGCTCGCGTATGCCCGTCATGAGCTCCAGCCGGCCAAAGGGGAGCCTCAGGCGCTCATAGAGCGGGCGCAGCCGCTCCTCGATGTCGGCCGACGTCCAGATTTCGCCGGGCAAGGCGACGGCAAGAGACTCGATGCAGACATTCTCGAAACGCATTCGCTATCCCTTGGCTTCCGGCCGCATCGCCAGCCGGATCAATTCCTCGTCGAAAAAGTTGTTTCCCATGCCCGCGTCAACGACGAGGGTCGCCCCGTTTATCCCGCTGCTGCGCTCGCTCAGGAGGAAGAGGACCGCATTGGCAACCTCCTGCGTCTCCAGGCTCCGTTTCCGGTAGGTCATCTTCTCGGAGAAGAGGTAGCTTTCCAGGTAGCCCGGGATCCCCGCGGAGGCGCTCGTCTTGAGCGGCCCCGAGCCGACTATGTTGAAGCGCACCCCGCCGTCGGCGCTGAACGACTTCGCAAGGAAACGGGCGCATGATTCGAGCGCCGCCTTGATCGGGCCCATGTAGCCGTAGTTGCCGGGCGTGACGACAAGCGAGGAGATCCCCATCGCGACGACCGAGGCCTTCGGGGAAAGGTGCGGCTTGAACGCCCGGGCGATCTCGACGAGCGAAAACGCGGAGATCGCCGCGGCCTGGAGGAAGTCCGCGCGGCCGGTCTCATGGAAGGGCTTGAGCCCCTCCTTGTAGTTGGCGAAGGCGATGGAATGCACGATCCCGTGCAGCGGCGGATGCCCGGCGGCCGCCACCTCGCCGGCGAGCCGCGCCGCCGCTCCGTCGCCCTCGACGTCGCAGACGAAGACGGGCTTTCCGGCCAGGAGCGAATCGAGCGATTTCCTCCGCGCCTCGGAGCGGACGCTGTAGAGGACCCGGGCCCCCTGTCCCTCGAGCGACTGGCCGACATGCCAGGCCACGCTCTTTCGGTTGGCGACGCCAAGGACCAGGAAGGTTTTCCCTTCGAGGGCGAGAAAGCTCATGTCGGCGGCGTGGGCAGGATGCTTGCAGCATCCCGCGACGCGACCGAAAAATCAATACTAAGGACACGCTTCTCCCCGCACTTCATCGTCCCGCTCATGAGGCCGAACCCCGCCACGAATTCCTTCTGCTTCACCTCGATCGTGGTCGTGTCCCCGGGAAATACCGGAAGCCGGAACCGGACGTCCCGGATCCTCGCAAGAATGGGCATCTTCGGCTTCCCGCCCGAGGCGGATTCAGTCAGGGCGACCAGAAGCGCCCCGGCCTGGATGACGCACTCGCAGAGGATCACCCCGGGCGTGATCGGCCCGTCGGGATAGTGCCCCTTGTAAAAATCCTCCTCGGCCCTCCAGGTGCGCCGCGCGACAAGGGAGTCGGGCCCGGCCGAGACGATCTCATCTATGAAGAGAAACGGCGGCCGGTGCGGTATCAGGTCGGTGATGGCTGGATACTTCAAAGCGGCGCTATTGGCTGCTTCTTCCCTCGCGTTAGACAACTTCATAGTGGCCCGCTACGTATTAATACCGCTTCGAGGAAAACGCCGTTCAGGCCGGCTGTTTTTCCCGGAAGAGCTGCTGGTCGATCTTGTTCGCGACGATCACGCCGTAGTTGATCGTGCCCAGCCAGCCGGACATGATGATCCCGACGGAGCCCGCGTGGTACAGCCCGGGAACCCGCGCGGGCAGGTCCATGGACACCTGCAGGCCCTCGAACTTCGTGCCGAATGAAGTTCCGCCGAGATGCGTCGTGTAGCGCTCGATCGTCCGTGGCGTCGCCGCCTCCCTCCAGTCGATCTTTCCGCGGATATCCGGAATGAACCGCTCGAGGGCCGCGACCGACTCCTCGATCAGCCGCCCCTTCTCGCGGGCGTACTCCTCTTCCGACAGGTCCTGCCAGTCCTCGTAGCGGCTGTTGATCGAGGCCACGATCGCATAGCGGCCGGAACCGGGGCGGGTGTCGGGATAATAGACGGAAAAGGTGCGGCTGGTGGTGCGCAGGTCCGTCAGCTCCCCGCCGCTGAATTTCGGGGACCCGGAGGTGAATACGAGATCCCCGATATGCGGGATCTCCTCCCCTTTTCTGATTCCGAGGTAGACCTGGCAGGAGCTGTGGTTGATCCGGACGGCGCGGGCCGCGGCGGCAAAGTCCGGCGGCAGGTTCTCCTCGCCCGCGAGCCGGAAAATCGTGTTCTTGAGGCTGGCGTTCGAAAGGACGGCCCGCGCCCGGATCGTCCGCCCGCCCGCGGCGACGATCCCGGCCGCGACCTTCCTTCCCTCCCTCTCCTCGATGAGGACCTTCTCGACCCGGACGTGCTTGCGGAGTTCGACGCCGTTCTTCCTCAGCTCGGCGACCATCTTGCCGATCAGGAGGTCCGACCCTCCCCGGAACGTGTGGATCCCCGCGCCCATGAAGTTCGAGAAGACGATCGCGTACGTGAGCGCGGGATCGTCCAGGGTCGATCCGTTCGCGTAAGCGATCGGCTCGATCAGGAGCCGGTGCACGTCGTCCCGCCCCGGGAAGAATCGCTCGAACAATGCTCCGGTCGTCTCCGGGTTCCGGTCATAGAAATTCATCGAGCGGAGATGGGCGTAGAACCGCTCGACCTGCGCCCGATCGATCCCGAACTCCCCGGTCAGGAGCCTCGTGTAGTCCTCCTCGGTGAACGTCGTCCGGAGGCTCATCTGCGGATTCTCAAAGCGGATGTCGCGCAGCGGCACGATCGCGTCGGCGATCTCCCGGGTCCAGTATTTGCGGCACGACTTGATCATGCCGGAGGGAAATCCGTGAAGGGATATGTCGAATATGTGGCCGCCCTTACGCGTGAACCAGGTCGCCAGCCCGCCGAACTGGTAGTGGTGCTCGAGGAGGAGCACCTTGTGCCCGGCCTTGGCCAGGCAGTTGGCGCCCGTCAGCCCTCCGTGCCCGCTGCCGATCACGATCACGTCGTACTCGTCGGCGACACCCTTGAGCCAGTCGTAGGCCATGGATAGGAAAAGCGGAAAGCGAAAAGCGGAAGGCGAGGGACGGACTAGGCCTTCGGCTTCTGAAGCACGTGCTGGTTTGCCATGGCGATGCCGCTCAGCATGGCGCCGATGATCCCGATCAAGCCCTGATCGGTGCCGCACAGGTGGAGATTTCCGAGGGGGGTGCTCCCATCCAGGCTCTTCTGGGCGGAGCCGTAAATCGCTCCATTCATGCGGCCGGTGAACCGCTCAACCGTCCGCGGCGTGAACATATCGGTCGCCGCGATGGCCTCGGCGAGCGCCGCGTCCGGGACCGGCGGGAGGAAGCGCCGGACGCTTTCCCGGATGGCCCCGAACCAACGCTCTTTGTCCGTCCGGTAGGTCTCCTCGGGAAGGCCCGCCCAGCGGTCGTAGTTCGCGAGGCAGGTGGCGCGCAGGATCCCTTCCGGAAGGCGCTGGGAGGGACCGTGGTCGAAATTATTCGGAATGCAGACGACGCCGCTCCGGACATCCACCTGACCCTCTGGCCGCGCATAGCTGAGGCGCTCGGAGTCGTTGAAGAAGACAATCGTGTCCTCGCCCCATCCGAGCGCGGAAGGCTCCCGGTTGAAAACCGTGACCGTCTCGACGAAGGTGATCAGGCCGGGCTTCGGCGCGCCGCCGACCTCCGGCTTCTCCGCGCCCGGGGCGGCCTCGATCAGGCCTATCGTCTCCGGTCCCCCTATGGATGAGATCACCTGGTCGGCCGTGATCTCTTCGCCGCTGTCGAGGACGAGCGCCGAAGCCCGCCCCCCCCGAGCAAGGATCCTGCGGACGCCGCACTTCATGCGGCGCTCGCCGCCTGCGGCGCGGTATTTTTCAAGCAGGAGGCGGATCAGCGCCCGGATGCCCTCGAAGGGTCGCGCGAGCCCCTCGAGCAGGATCGCCCTGAACAGGAGGGCGAACAGCCGGAAGTCGACGTCATTCTCCCCGGAACCGCCGTACATGAGGATCGGGCAAAGCAGCATGTCCTCGAGCAGCGGGTCGGTCACATGCCCGCGGATGACGTCGCGGGCGGCCATCGAAGGGCTGTCGGGCGAGTACGGCGTGTCCCTGACGAGCTGCGCCAGGCGCCTGAATCCGTCGATCTGCCCCGGGAAGACCCGGGCGACCTCCGATTCGAAGACGCCGAAGTCGTTCGTGAACCGGAGCGCCGCCTCGCCGTGCGGGCCAAAGGCAATCCGCGACTGCTTCTGCTCGCAAAGGACGAATTCGTCCCGGCTGATCCGGAGCTGGCGAAGGAGCGTCCCGAGCGGGGTCCCCTTGACCCCCGGCCGGACGTAGTTCGTCACCGCGTGCAGCCCGACGTCGTACTTCCGCCCATCGATGCTGTAGAAGCTGTTCAGCCCTCCGGGGGCATTGTGGCGCTCGAAGATGCAGACCTTCTTCCCGAAATGCGCGAGCCGGATGCCTGCGGCCAGGCCGGAGAGCCCCGCCCCGATTATGGCGACATCGTAGTGCGCCCGGGAGTTCAACGCTTCACAGGGAGCGCGTTGAACTTCGGCGTGAGGTATTCGGCTGAACTGTCCAGGGATGCCAGCTGGGGATAGTCGGCCTCGGGCACCTCGATGCCGTGCCTTTTGCGGAGTTCCATGACGATATCCAGGAAATCCATGCTATCGATCTGAAGCTGGTCGCGCAGCCGGACGTCGGACTTCAGGTTCGACAGGTCCTCGTCGGGGGCGATGTCGGCGATGATGTCGATCACCCGCTGCTTGCATTCGTCTTTGGTCATAGGTCGTGCGCGAATTAGGGGACAAACCGCTTCACAATCAACGTGGAATTTATCCCGAGCATACCAAACGAGTTATTGAGGATGGCGTCAACCCGCCCGACCCTTTTTGGCTGGTTGAGGACGAGGCCCGGCAGCGCGCACGCGGGATCGAGTTCGTCCACGTTGATCGTCGGGTGAACGACACGGTCCTCGAACGAGGGAAGGTTTCCCGCCAGTTCGAGCGCCCCGGCAGCGCCCATGCAGTGCCCTATGAAGCTCTTGGTGTTGTTGATATGCGTTTCCGGGCATCCCTCCCCGAACACCGCGCGGATCGCCTCGCACTCCTGGATGTCGCCCTGAGGGGTGGCCGTCGCGTGGGTGTTCACGATGTGGATATCCCTGGGCTCGAGCCCGGCGTGCGCGATCGCGCGCCGGATGCATTCGGCCTGGCGCCCCGGATTGGGCAGGACGTAGTCGCTCGCGTCGCTGTTGACGCAGTAGCCCGCGATTTCCGCGTAGATCTTCGCCCCGCGGGTCTGCGCATCCTCAAGCCGCTCGAGGACGTAGAGGCAGCCCCCCTCGGAGACGACGATCCCGTTCCTCGTTTTGTCGAAAGGCCGCGACGCCTTCTTCGGATCCGGATGGGCGGCGAGGGCGCCCTGGGAGCGGAAACCCGCGAAGATGCCGAAGGTGTGGATGCTCTCGCTGACGCCGCCTCCGAGCGCGCAGTCGACCTCGCCCAGGCGGAGCATCTGGGCCGCGTGGATCAGTCCGAGGTTGCCCGCGGCGCAGGCCGCCCCGATCGTGTAGGCTGGCCCGGTGATGCCGAGGTTCAGCGACACCTCGCCGGCCGGGTTGTTGGCCACGGTCCGCGGGTTGTGGTAGTGGGACCAGAATTTCGTGTCGTACCCGAACTTGGAGATGGCATAGACCTCGTTCTCGGTCTCGACGTTGCCGTGCTCGGTGCAGCCGATGTAGATTCCGACCCGGTCGGTTGGCCGGGCGCCGAAATCCAGCCCGGAGTCCGCCAGCGCCTCCCGCGCGCAGTAGATGCTGATGCTGCCCGCGCGCGTTCCCACCCGGATCTCCTTTTTCGTCTGATACTTCAGGGGATCGTAATGGCAGACGCCCGCCGGCTGCGTGCCCATGTAGCGCACCTCCTTGTTTTCGATGCCCGAGACGCCATTCAGCAGGCTGCGCCGAAACTCCGCCAACGAGTTTCCGTTGGGCGCGCTCAGGCCTACTCCTGTGATGACGATGCGTGCTGTCTGCATTGGGGATCTGTCCGGCAGAATGGAAATCGCTAGCCAACCGGGGCGCGAACGCAATATGAAGCTGGCGCCATCCCATGAATGTTCTCGTCGTCGGCGGGGCCGGTTACATCGGCAGCCATTGCGTCAGGCAGCTCGCCGCCGCCGGCCACCGCGCGGTCGTCCTCGACAACCGGGTCTACGGCCACCGGGCCGCCGTGGCGCCCGGCGTGCCCTTTCACGAGTGCGACCTCGGCGACGAGGCGGCGGTCGGGCAAGTCCTGCGCGGGGAAAAGATCGAGCTCGTCATGCATTTTGGGGCGTACTGCTACGTCGGTGAATCGGTCACCGATCCCCTCAAGTACTACCTGAACAACCTGGCCGCCACCCTGCACCTTTTGAAGGCGATGCGGGACGCCCAGGTTACAAAGTTTGTATTCTCCTCCACCTGCGCGACCTACGGAGTTCCGGCGGGGCTCCCGATCGTGGAGACGATGCCCCAGGCCCCGATCAATCCCTATGGCCAGACCAAGCTCGACGTCGAAAACGCCCTGAAGGCGGTCGCTCATGCGCACGGCTTCTCCTTTGCAGCCTTCCGCTACTTCAATGCAGCGGGCGCGGCCGAGGACGGCTCGATCGGCGAGGACCACGATCCTGAGACCCACCTGATCCCGCTCGCCATTGACGCCGCGGTCGGGCGCCGCCCGAATCTCCAGCTCTTCGGGACCGACTACCCCACCCCGGACGGAACCTGCCTGCGGGACTACGTGCACGTGGACGATCTCAGCCGGGCGCACATAGCCGTGTTCGACCGACTGGCTACCCCGGGCGCCGCCCTCTTCTACAATCTTGGGACGGGCAGGCCGACATCCAACCGCGAGGTGATCCGGGCTGTCGAAAAGGCGACCGGACGGAAGATCGATGTTGTCGAGAGCGCACGGCGCCCGGGCGACCCGCCCGCCCTCTACGCCGATTCGGGCAAGGCACAGCGGGAACTCGGATGGAAGATCAAGTTCCCCGACATCGATTCGATCGTGGCAACCGCCTGGAAGTGGCACTCCAGCCACCCCGCGGGGTTCGGCGGAAAGTAAGGGCGGCGATCGCCGCCCCCCTCCTGCTACTTCAGGCGCTTGATGAGCGCAGCCTTCGTGATCCCCAGCCGTTGGGAAGCCAGGGCTTGGTCGCCCCGCTCAAGCTGCAGGGCCCGCTCGATCATTTCGCGCTCGAGATTGGCGAGGACGGGCTCGTCGCTCGCGACCAGTTGGCCGAAAACAAAATCGAGCGCCTTCTTCAGGTTCAGGCCGGGGTCGGCAGAAGCGGAGTGCTCCGCCGGGAGCGACTGCGCCGATGCGGCCGGTGCAGGAGGCGCAGCCGGAACCGCTTCCATTCCCTCCCGAATCTCGACCGGCAGGTCCTTGACCAGGATCGCGTCCCCCTGAGCGATCACCGCGCTGCGGTAGACCACGTTTTCCAGCTCGCGTACGTTGCCGGGCCAGCGGTGCCGGGAGAGGACGGCCATGGCCTCCGGGGCGACCTTGCTGACGCGTGCCTTCCGCTGCTTGACCAGGTTCTGCAGGCAGAAATCCACGATCTGCGGAATATCTTCCGGCCGGTCCCTAAGCGGCGGCATCTTGATCCGAACGACGTTGAGCCGGTAATAGAGGTCCTCGCGGAAGGTCTTCGCCTTCACCATCTCCTCGAGATCCTTGTTGGTTGCGGCGATGATCCGGACGTCCACACGGATTGTGTCCGTGCCGCCGACCCGCTGGATGTCTCCCTGCTGGAGGACCCGAAGGATCTTCGTCTGGGTGGCGAGCGCCATGTCCCCGATCTCGTCGAGGAAGATCGATCCGCCGTCACAGAGCTCGAACTTCCCGAGCCGCTGGCCCGTGGCGCCGGTGAAGGAACCCTTCTCGTGGCCGAAGAGCTCGCTCTCGATCAAGTTGTCCGGGATCGCCGCGCAGTTGACCGCGATGAAGGGCTTGTTGGCGCGGTGGCTGTGCTTCCAGATCGAGCGGGCGACGAGTTCCTTGCCGGAGCCGCTCTCTCCCGTGATCATCACCGTGACGTCGCTCGCGGTCACCTGCCCGATCACCTTGAAGACCTCCTGCATGACCGGGGAGCTGCCAACGATGCCCTCCTTGTAGTCCTCGCTGTTGATCGTCGGCTTGTAGTCGCCCGCCGCCCGAAGGTCGGCATGCGTCTTGAGCGCGTTCTCGGCAAGGGTAAGCACCCGCTGCGGATCGAACGGCTTCATCACATAGTCGAAGGCCCCGTATTTCATGGCCTCGATCGCAGTCTGGGCCGTGCCGAAGGCAGTCATGAGGACGACAAGCTGCCTCGGGTTCGTCGAGCGGATGTGCTGCAGGGCCTCGATCCCGCCCATCCCGCTCATCCGGACGTCCAGGAAGATCAGGTCCGGAGCCGGGCCCTTCTTCACGAGGGCGACACCCTGCTCGCCGCTGGGAGCTTCTGAAACCTGGTATTTGCGCGTGGAAAGCACCCGCGAGAGGGAGTAGCGGACCTCGGCATCGTCGTCTATGACGAGGATGGTCGGTGATTTGACGGCGAGGTCGGACACAAGAATACGAAGTCGAAAATCGGAAAGCGAAAAGCGGAAAGAGAGGCGAATTCGGAAGTCGGAAAGCGGAAAGCGGAAATGGAGGGAGCCAATGCGACTGCGGACAGACGGCGCGATCATTGGGAGAACGGGCCGGATATCAACATTTGACCTTCGGCCCATGTGGACGGATCGTTCCTTCCGCCTTTCGCTTTCCGATTTTCGATTTCTCCTGCTGTGTTCAGCTGGTCATTTAACCTCTTCCGCATCCGCGGCATACAGCTCGCGGTGCATTTCACCTTTCTCCTCCTCCTCGGCTGGGCGGCCTACGAGGGATACGAGGACACGGGGATCCCGGGGATGCTCTGGAGCGCCGCGACGCTGATCGCGTTCTTCACCTGCGTCGTCCTGCATGAACTCGGGCATTCCTTCACAGGCATGCGGTACGGGGTCCACGTCCGCCGCATCCTTCTGATGCCGATCGGAGGCATGGCGCAGTTCGATGCCATCCCCCGAAAGCCCAGCCAGGAACTCCTCATGACCCTGGCGGGCCCAGCGGTAAATTTTGCGATCGCCGGCATCCTTTGGCCGATCGTCAACATGGGCCGCTGGGATCCGTCAGGCACTCCGGCATCATTCGCGGACATCGGCCGCTACCTCGCCGCCGCAAATATCGTCATGGGGCTGTTCAACTTGATCCCCGTCTTTCCGATGGACGGCGGCAGGATACTTCGCGCCCTGCTGGCCACGAGGCTCGATTACCTCCGGGCGACAAAGATCGCGTCCCTGATCGGCAAAGTCCTCGCCATCCTCGCCATCGCCTGGAGCATCTACGTCGGCCACTACCTGCTGGCGGCTCTCTTCACATTCATCTTCGGCGCAGGCGACGCAGAATATCGCGCGGTGAAGCGGGACGAGGCGGCTCGGACCCATTGGGAGGAGATGCTTAAGCACATCTCCCATGCGCCGGCCGCGGCCGACGAACCGCCCCTTCTGGAGCCAAAAAAGCCCGACTGGGAATTGATGCCCTGAGGCGCCGAATCCCAGCCCGGCCACAAAAACCTTGCCTCGGGGAGCGGAAAGCTGATTTTCCTCACCTTCGCGATTGGATAAGGGCTCGTAGCTCAGTTGGTAGAGCGCCTCAATGGCATTGAGGAGGTCGTCAGTTCGATCCTGATCGGGTCCA
>CAZJNA010000036.1:0-5423 GCA_964547325.1 uncultured Opitutaceae bacterium
GATAGGTCGGAGCGCTGGCTTTGAGCACTGAAATATCTCGATCTGGTTGAAAGTACTCGGCGGTTCTGCGTTTTTGCTCTGCAATGTAGGGCGGCGACATCTGGGATTGCAGAATTTCCATACCGTCGGAGAAAAAGTGGTAAACAATGTTGGCTCGGGCAACGTCTTCGTAAGCATACAATCTTATATCAAAGGTCGTTTCTTTTTTTGCCTTAAGATCAGGCAGATCACAGAAAAGAAGCCCCTTGTGCTTGTCAGTCCTGGTGAGCTCCAGAACAACAAAGAAGTTGGTCAGGGGAGCTTCGGAAAATAAAGTAGCGTGGATGTAAATCGCGTCTGATATGGGAACAGAGGTTGAGCTAGAAATCGTAACGACGGGCGTGACATCGAAGTATCTTATTTGAACGAAGCCGGGGCGGTAGGAAGGGGCTGGTCGCAGGGAATAAACCGTCTTACTGCTGGCGCGAATGATTTGTGTGCCAACATCCAGCAGAGTCCCATGAACGGCCTTTACTGGCTGTGGCGTCCCATTTTCGACGACGACAAAGACATTCTGGGCGCGCAGCGGGACGGCAACGGCCAGCAAGCAGATCGGTATCAGGCGGGAGAACATGTGCGAAGCAGGGCGGATGAATATCTACATTCCGTACTGGCCGGCGCACGCAAAAAACGCGTGCGGCTGAGGCGTCCCTTTTGGCCGTTTCCCTATTTTCGGAGGAAAAAATAGGCCGTCATGACGGAGCCGACGCCGATCACGATCCGCCGGACCGTCTTCGGGTCGGCCTTCCGGGCGAAATGGGCTCCCCCGTATCCGCCCGCTATCGCCCCGACCATCATCAGGCAGGCCTGAGGCCAGAAAATGATGCCGCGCGTGACGAAGACGCCGATCGCCACAAGGTTCTGGGTGGCGGACAGGAGCGACTTGATGCCGTTCATCGCGTGGATGTCGGTCATCCCCGCCACGCTGAGCATCGCGAGCATGAGCATGCTCGCGCCGCCGCCGAAGTAGCCCGCGTAGATGGCGATGCCGAACTGGACGGCGCAGCCGGCCCAGCCGACGCGGACGCCCTCGCCGGCGGGCGAGCCGGCTTTTCCGATCCATCGGGTGAGCCGGGCCCCGAACGCGAAGAAAACTGTGGCCGTGAGAAGGAGCCAGGGGAGGAGCCGGTCGAAGGTTGCCTGCGGCGTCCTGACTAGGATGACGGCGCCGATCAGTCCGCCGATCACGCTCATCGCCATCAGCCGGGGCAGCAGGCGGCGCTCGCGCCGGATGTCGTCCCCGTAGGCGCCGACGCTCGCCATCGTCCCGGGCCAGAGCGCCATCGTGCTCGTGGCGTTCGCGCAGATCGACGGCATGCCCGTGAAGATCAGCGCGGGGAACGTGAAGAAATTGCCGCCGCCGGCCACGGAATTGATCGTTCCCGCGGCCACCGACGAGCCGAGCAAGAGCGCAGCCTCCGCGGCCGTCACGGGCTGTCGTACTTGCCGAGGGACCTGATCCAGATGTTTCGGAAGCGGACGGGGTTCTTGTGCTCCTGGAGTTCGATCACGACCTCCGGGGGATGCGGCTTCAGATAGGAGCCCAGCGCCTTGTGCGGGACGCCGTTGATTCCGTCCGTCGAGCCGAAGTATTCGTGGTGATTCTGCACGACGACGCCGTTGTGGATCACGGTCACCGCGGCCTTCTTCGTGAGGACGCCGGCGGCATCCCAGAGGGGGCATTCAAAGATGATGTCGTAGGTCTGCCATTCGCCGGGGGGCTTGCAGGCGTTGACGAGCGGCGGGATCTGTCCGTAGAGGGCGCCGGCCTGACCGTCGGGGTAGGTTGGGTTGTTGTAGTTGTCGAGGATCTGCACCTCGTACATGCCGTTGATCAGGACGCCGCTGTTGCCGCGGTCCTGTCCCCGGCCCTTGACGACCGCGGGCTCCGCGAATTCGAGATGCAGCTGGAAATCCGCGAAACGCTGCTTCGTGCGGACGTGGCTTTTCCCCTTTGCGGGGGTCACCTCGAGGATCCCGTCGGCGACCTTCCAGCCCGGGATGCCGCCGTCGAGCGACTCCCACATCGAAAGGTCCTTTCCGTCGAAGAGGACGACGGCATCCGAGGGCGGCGGAGCCATCTGGCTGAAAGTCGTCCCGGGCGTCACGATGCGCGGCTGGGGACGGTCGCCGTCGTGGACGTGCCACGGCGTGCCGGGTATGATCGGCGTGTCCGAGTAACCCAGCTTTCCCGGCTGTTGCGCGAGAAGGCCTCCGGAGGGGGTGGGAGCTGGGGACGCGGGGCCGGAAGTTGAATGGCGGCTGCAAGAAAGAAGAAGGCTTCCGGCGGCGGCTGCGGCTGCAAGAAGGAGCGAGCGAAGGACGCGGGGCGGGAAGGGGAATTCAAGGGGCATGGGGCAACCGTTCCAGATGCAAACGGGGAATTCAAGATTGCAATGGCTTCTGGAGATCGTCCTAACGGACCGGCATGCATTACCCCCGGTTTCTCATATCCGGCGTGCTCCTGGCGAGCGTCGCCCTGCGCGCCGACAATGGCTGGCGTCCCCTCTTCAACGGCAAGGATTTCGACGGCTGGACCATGTTCATGGCCGCTCCTCCGCCGGAGACGAACGTTCCCGGCCTGAAGCGCGACGCAAAGGGCAACTACGCGGATCCTATCGGCCTCAACAACGACCCCCTGCACGTCTTCAACGTGAAGAATGTGGACGGCGGACCGGTGATCTACATCACGGGCGCCGGATTCGGCGTCATCATGACCAACGAGTCGTTTTCAAATTTTCATGTCCGGCTGCAGGTGAAGTGGGGCGAGAAGCGATGGGGCTACAAGCTGGCCACGCACGCCGCGCTCGATTCCGGGCTGCTTTACTTCGCGCGCGGCCCCGCGGGAGTCGATCACCTGACCTGGCCCCGCTGCCTCGAATTCCAGATCCAGGAGAAGGACTTCGGCGACCTTTTTGCCCTGGGGATGACCCAGGCCACCGGAAACGCCCGGATCGTGCAGGAACCGGCCGTCAACGGCCGCCAGAGAAAATCCTACTACTATGAACCATCGGGCACGCCGACCGTCTTCGTCAGCCGGGCGCCGATAGGCAACCGCCTAAGGAGGACCGAGGACTTGGAGAATCCCCACGGGGAGTGGAACACCCTGGACCTTATCTGCTTCGGCGACACGAGCATCCACATCGTCAACGGCAGGGTCGTCAACCGGCTCTACCACGCGCAAATGCCGGATGGCGACAAGATGGATACCCTCGATTCGGGCAAGATCTGCCTGCAAACCGAGGGCGGCGAAGTCTATTTCCGCAACGTCGAGATCCAGCCGATCACGGAGATTCCGGCGGAATACGCCGAAAAGTAATCGATCACGGTCAGTGGCGCGTTTCTCCCTGCCCCGCGGCGGCGGCGCGCCGGTCGCCGTCGCCCAGCTTCCTTCGGAACAGTCCGATCGCCATCCCGTAGCAAATGGTGGCGAGCTCCGGGTCGTAGCGGGCGCCCTCGTCGCGGAGGAACGCATGGGCTCCGTTGAATTCGTGCCAGGTGAAGTGGGTGCCGGCCGCGGCCAGCGCCTGTTGGACCTTCTGCCGTCCCTCGGCGGGGACATGGGGATCCTGGCGGCCCCAGATCATCAGCATCTCTCCCTTGATCTCGCCGATCCGATCCAGCGAATTGTCGTTCATTCCCTTGCCGAGGCCGCGCTTGTGGATGTCCGTCGCATAGAAGCACACCGCCGCGAGGACTTCCGGGTTCATGGCGGCGCGAAACGCCAGGTGCCCGCCGATGCAGATGCCGAGGGCGCCAAGCCTGCCTGTGCACTGGGGATGGGCCTTGAGGAAGGCGAGGGCGGCGCGGGCGTCCGCATCGTAGGAGGCGAGATCCTTCGTTGTCTTGAGAGCGTTGCCGCGGTCGGCGCCCGCCTGGTCATAGGCGAACACGGCGCCGGGCGCCTCGAACTCATGGTAGATCTCGGGAACCGCAACCAGGAATCCGTGGCCCGCAAGGAGGGCCGCGGTCCGGCGGATCGGGCCGGTGACCTGGAATATCTCCGAATAAAGGAGAATCCCGGGATAGCTGCCCGGCGCCGTCGGGCGGAAGACATAGGTCCTCATGGGACCATTCGGCGTTAAGATATCGGCGTGTTCGTTGTCCGTGATCGTCATTGCCGGAAGTGATGAGTGACAACCCGCTGCTGACAAGTAAAAGGGAACCCGATGCCCGCCCGTCCCAATATCCTCTGGATCGTCACCACCCAGTGGCGGGCGCAGGCCCTGGGCCATGCGGGGGATCCGAATGCGCGGACGCCCTCCCTGGACGCATTCGCCCGGGGCAGCCTCAATTTCACGCAGGCTGTGACCCCGCATCCCTTTGGCCCCTTCGCCCGGGCCGCGATGCTGACCGGGGTGCCGTCGCCCGCCAATGGCGTGGCGGACTACTTCGATCCGCTGCCGTCGGACTCGAGGACGATCGCGGGCGAGCTCGGAGACCTGGGATACGAGACGGCTTTCTTCGGAAAGTGGCATCTTGGACGGCGCGATCCCGATGCGCCCCTGGTGGGGGAAGCGCACGCGCGAACGATCGTGCCTCCTGAGGGTCGGGGCGGCTTCAGCTTCTGGGAGGGATTTGAGAGCGGGTTCCTGCTGAACGACCCGTGGCTCCACGGCACCCGGCTGCCGGAACCCGTGCGTTTCGATGGCTATCAGGCGGACATCCTGGCCACGCGTGCGGCGGAATGGCTCCGAGACCGGAATTCAATGCGACCCTGGTTCTGCGTCGTGAGCCTCGAAGCCCCGCATCCGCCCTATGACGCGCCTGCCCCCGGGAGTCTCGATGGGGACCCCCGCCTGCTCGTCCTGCCCCCGAATGTCCCTGTCGGTGGCGCGGCTGAGGCGCAGGCGCGCCGCGAGCTTGCGGGCTATTACACGCATATCGCCGCGACCGACCGGGCGCTTGGCCGCCTGATCCGGGAGACTCCGCTGGCTATCGTCGTCTTCACGTCCGCCCACGGCGACATGCATGGGGCCCACGGACTCTTCAGGAAGGGCTGGCCGCACGAAGAAAGCGTCCGGGTTCCGCTTCTCGTCCGCATGCTCGCGGATGGAGGCGGAACCCCCCCGGCAGGCGAACAAAGGGACGACCTTGTCTCGCTGCTCGATCTTCCCCGCTGGGCGGTTGCCTGGGCTTCGTCGTCCGCGCCCGGCATTCCCGCTCCGGGCGCGGAGTTTCAGGCCATCTCCATGCCGAGCATCGTCCGTCTCCCGCACCAGTGCGACCGGGCGTGGCGCGCGGCTCGGACGCGCGATCGCAAGCTTGTCCTGAACGCCGACGGCACTCCCTGGCTCTATTTCGATCTCGGGCGCGATCCGTTCGAAATGCGCAACCTCGTCTCCGATCCGTCCCGCGCCGACGAGATCGCCCGCCTGTCGGCG
>CAZJNA010000036.1:5523-26698 GCA_964547325.1 uncultured Opitutaceae bacterium
CGGCGGATGACCGCTGAGATTTCGTTCATCTTCACCGGCTTCGATATGTAGTCGTCCATGCCGGCGGCGAGGCAGATGTCGCGGTCGCCCTGCATCGCGTTCGCGGTCAGGGCGATGATCTTCGGCTGGCGATCGCGGGGCAGCCGCTGGCGGATCTGGCGGGTCGCCTCGAGACCGTCCATCTCGGGCATCTGAAGATCCATGAGGACCAAGTCGTACGGATGCGCCTCCAGCGCGGATATGGCTTCGAGCCCGTTTCCAACCGCGTCGGCGCGATAGCCGAGCCTCTCGAGGAAACGCAGGGCCACCTTCTGGTTGACGTGGTTGTCCTCGGCGAGGAGGACGGTGAGCGGGAACTCCTGGGCAAGGATCGGCTCGCGGTACTGGGTGGTCGCGGCCGGCTGGCCCCCGACGGCCGTCGTCCCGAAGAGGGATATGACCGCCTGCATGACCGAGGCGTTCTTGAGCGGCTTTAGCACGGTGCCGAAGGGAAGCCCCTCGGAGGGAGCCGTGGGCGGCGGCTGCCCGAAGGGCACGAGGACCAGGCGGGGGACGGGCAGGCTGGCCAGGGCCTCCAGGGGCGACGCCTCCGAACTCTTGCCTCCGCCAACGACGAGGAGGCCGGGCGGCACGGGAAGCGCCGCCGCGAGCTGGAGGGCGGTGTGGGCATCGGGGGCCGCGACGCACTTTGCCCCCCAGGCCTCGAAGAGGGTCTGGACTCGGGCACGCGTCACCGGATGGCTTTCGACGCACAGGACGGGCGCCTCTCGGAGCCGCGCGGGCAGGGGCAGAAAATACTCGATGTCATTCCGTGCCGGCGCGGCGGCGCTCAGGATCGAGAAGATGAACGACGAGCCCTGGCCCGCCGCGCTCTCGACGCGAATGGCGCCGCCCATGAGCTCGGAGAGGCGCATGCAGATGGCGAGTCCGAGCCCCGTGCCGCCGTATTTCCGGGTCGTGGAGGAATCCACCTGGCTGAACGCCTTGAAGAGGCGGTTGATTCCCTCCGGGGAAATGCCGATCCCGCTGTCGCGCACGATGAATTCGATCGCCATCGCATCGGGCGCGGGCGGCGGCGCGTCCGGGACGGCGGCGGGCAGGGCCGTCCTGCGGACCTCGATCGAAATGCTCCCCTTGGGCGTGAACTTGACCGCGTTGTTCACCAGGTTGACGACGACCTGGCGCAGGCGCGTCACGTCGCCCATGATCCAGGTCGGCACGTCGGGGGCGATGTAGTAGCCTATCTCAAGCCCCTTGGCCGAGGCGGTGACGACGAAGAGGTCGAGCGCCTCCTCGAGGCAGAGGGTGAGGTCGAAGGGCGCGCGCTCGATCTCCATCTTGCCCGACTCGATCTTCGAGAAGTCGAGGATGTCGTTGATGATCGTGAGCAGTGCTTCGCCGGATGAGCGCACCGTGTTCACGAAATCCCTCTGCTCCGCGGTGAGGGGCGTCTCCATGAGCAAGCTCGTCATGCCGATGACGCCGTTCATGGGGGTCCGGATCTCGTGCGACATGGAGGCGAGGAAGTCGCTCTTGGCCTGCGACGCGGCGTCGGCCTCGGTCTTTGCGCGGCGCAGGTGGTGCTCCGTCTCCACCCGTGCCGTGACATCCTGCACGGTGCCGATGATGCGCGTGGGCTTTCCGTGTGTGTCGACATCGACCGACTTCGACCGCACGTACACCCAGCGCCATTCGCCCGGGCGGGAGCGGACCCGGTACTCGAGGTCGATGACGGCGGCGTTTCCGCTCAATTGCGATTCGACGCAGTCGTGGTAAACGGGAAGGTCCTCCGGGTGGATCAGCGACTGCCAGGCGGCCAGCGTTGCCGGCATGAGGGTCGGATCGTAGCCAAGCATGATCCACAGGCCCGCGCCGTAGTACACTTCTCCCGTCGAAACGTTCCACTCGAAGACGCCGATCTGCGTCGAGTCGAGGGCGAGGCGCAGGCGCTCGTCGGAAATCTTGAGGCGGGTCTCGACGCGGCGCCTTTCCTCGTTCTCCGCCCGGAGACGCTCATTGGAAAGCTCGGCGGCGCGCTGGCCGGCCCCCGCGCGCCGCGCGAGATGGAGGCTGAGGCCGAGGAGCGCGCTGATGAAGACGCCGGCCGCGAGGGCAAATTCCGGCATCCAGCGCCTGTCCACCTGCAGGGTCGCGTCCGACGGCGTGAAGCCCACCTGCACCCGCCTGTCGAGGAGGATGTAGGTGTTGTTGACCGCGTACTTCGCATTGTCCGCGGTCGCGTCCATGTCGAGGGCGTAGGCCTGGTCGCGCCCGATCTGAATCGACATGCCGTAGCTGTGCCCGAGCTTGAGTTCGTTCTCCACGGCCTGGTCGAAGAGCTTTTGGTAGACGAACTCGGCGGCCACCAGGCCGGAGCTCCCGTCGCTTCTGACCACCGGAGCGTAGATGACGAAGCCGATATGCGGGCTTCCGGGAATCGATGTCGTTCCCGAGAGGGCCGGGTCCGAGAGCTTGCGCGCGGTTTCGATGGCCGCAAACCGGGTCCGCGCGTCGTTCAGGACCTTCGCATTCTCGGGGGTTTCCGGCAGGGAGAGCTCGGCGTTCAGGTCGTACTGGACGCCAACGCTGGGATAGACTTCGCGCACCCGGAGGCCGGCGTCCACGTAGGAGATCGAGACGCATCCGGCCGCCAGCGAAGTCTGATCGGGCTGCATCTGGAGCTTGGCGTCCGTTTCCCACACCGGGACGGAATTGTCGGGCTTCGCGCTCCAGAGCTGGGCCAGGTGGCGGAAGTCCACCTTTTGCCGGTCGACGTCGGCGCTGATTGTCTGGACCAGCTGGTCCATCTTCGCGCGGGTGTTCGTGTCCAGGTAGACGAGCTCCCGCTCGCGCAACCCGAGCCAGAGAATCAAGGTCAGCGTGAAGCAGGCCACGATCGCAGGCACGGGAGCCCAGGCCGGGGGGCCGCGCTCGAGCTTGATGTTCGCCCGCCAGGCGAGGAGGAGGAGCGCGAGACCGAGGAAGAGAAGTCCGAGGGCGGTGAGCGGGGAGACCGGCGTGCTCGAGCCCCAGTCGTAGACATCCTTCATGTTGATCGCGTAGCCGAGCAGCGTCGTCATGCCGACCGCCGTGAGGATCGAGCCGCCGACCGCCTCCACGAACATCCGGGCGCGAAGGCCGCGGCTCGCCGCATTCCAGACGAGGGCGAGCGCCCCCACGGAAAGACAGCAGGCGGCCATCGCGGCGACACGGCTCGAGGTTCCCGCGGTGTCGAAAAGCTGGCCGGTCGCAAGCAGGCCTCCGACTCGCAGGTCGCGGTTGAAGAACGAGCCTCCGAGGATCAGTGCGCCGAGGCCGGAGGGAATGAGCGCGAGCCAGCCGCCCCAGCGCCAGCCGAGCTCGCGCAGGAGCAGGACGCCGCCGAGAATGAAGAAACAAAGCGCTTCCTCTGGGCGGATGGGAGTCGCGCTAGCGGCGGGCTGCGTCAGCCAATCGATCCTGAGCCACAGTCCCCCCAGGCCGATCGCGCCGATCGACCCAAGCGCGCAGGCGAGCGCGAGCGAAATACGCTCGAGCCAAGTGCGGCGTGGCAATGTCGGTAACCACGGCATAGGGAGTTCACCCTATACAAATGAGACCGCCCCGAGGGAGCAACGCGTTTCACACAGGGTAGTCTTACGTACGCGCAGGGGGGAGGAATCCGCCGGTCCGGAGGCATTTTCGAGATGCATATGCTTTGACGGCAATGGAATGACCCCTTTACGACTGCGGCCCTCCTGCGGGCGCGGGATCGGGCTCCGCGGCCGCAGGAGGATGCGCGAGCGGCGAGAGCGGCACGGCGGGGTAGGGGCTTGCGCTTTTTCCCGTCTGGGAGCCCAGGCTGCGCAGGAAGTTAGTGGGGCCGACGACGGGAGACCACGAGGGCTTGGCGAGGGTCCCGGTCAGGCGCGCCCGCACGAGCTGCGAGAGCGGCGCGAGCACCATGTTGAAAAACTGACCGGGCAGGAATTTGCTTTCCTGAAGGGGCCGGACGATGGCGTTGAAATCGAGGGCATGGCTGTCCAGGGCATAAGTCCCGGTGGCGTCTATGCTGGAGTTTGCCCCGGTCACGCGGATCGAGGGGAAGTACAGCCGGGATCCGTCCACGGTGAACTTTGCCCGCGCGGTCGTGAAGCGGAGCTCCGTGAAGGGGAGCAGTTGCGAGAGCAGGCCCAGCATCGGCACCTTGGTGAGTTCGGCGCCCTGGACCGTCGCGTTTCCGCCGCCCTTGTAGCTCATCGGATTGGAAAAGAGGCCTTCGGCGGACGCGGTGAGATCGAGCTGGACGCTGGCCATGTTTTTCAGGAAATCGCGGGGGATCGCCCGAATCGCGGACGGGCTTCTTGAGGCGTAGTCCTGGACGATCCCGATCGCGCGGGGGAAGCTCGCGCCCTTCAGAGCGACGTCGATCGCGATCCTCCGGTTTGCACCGGCGCCCCGGACCTGCACGCGGCCGGTGGCCGCGCCCCCCGCAAATCCGAGCGAGAGCGGCTCGAGCGTGAAGTCCTGGTCGCTTATGTCCGCTGCAAAGGCCATCCGGTCCAGCGAAAACCCGTGGAACCGGAAACCCGCGTCGGCCGTCGCCTGAAGACGCAGCGCCAAGTGGGGCTCCGATGAGCCCTCCGGCCAGTCGAGGCGGCCGGCGAGCTTGACGGCGGGCGGGCGCTCGAATTCGAAAAGGCCCAGGACGGCCGGGCTGTTCGGCCATATTCTGGGCACGGGTGCGACGTCGAGCGTGGAGGTGAAGTCGAGGTCGAGCCGGCGCATCGCCCCGGCATCCTTGTCATACCAGCGGGCGAAGGTGCCGGCGGCCGCGCCGGCCCCTTGAGCCACGGAAAACTCGAGCGCATCGTCGAAGCTCGGGCGGATGAACAGCCTGCCGAAGACCCGGTCGTAGGCCGCCCCGCGCGTGGCGACGTCCGCCGCGTCGACGGTCAGGAAAATCGCGGTTTCCCGGTCGGTCGGCCAGCGGCCCCGCCAATCCATGTTCGCAACCGGCGGGGTGGTCGGGAACTGGAAGTTTCCGAATAGCTTTCGCCACCAGTCCTGGTTCGGGAACCACGGGTCGATATCGAGGGGACGGAGGCGCCCGTCGAGGAGGAAGCGGTAGCGCTTGGTGGAGAGGTCCTCCTCGTAACTTCCTTGAGCGAAATTGCCGCCGAAGCGCACGAACACCTCCGGTGCGAACAGGCGCCTTCCGTCGAATTCCACACGACCGCCCACCTCGTCCAGCTGGACGTGCCATGCGTTCACATCGCGCGCGGAGAAGCGCGCGGAGGCGCTTCTGAATGCCCAGGCCGGGCCGAATTCCGCGCTGCCGGAAATGGCCACGGGTGAGCCCGGGTTCGCGTAGGTCCGCAGGTTCCTGCCGGCGCGGGCGCTGATGAAGTCGATCAGGGCGGGGGCCAGCTTTCCGTCCAGCCGGACGGTCGCCGTCCTGGCCTGCATGTCGGCGTCCGCCGAGGCGGTGAGGGGAGCTCCCAGGGGCTTTCCCTGGAGCTCGGCGTGGAGGCGGGGCCAGGGCCCCGGCGTGAGGGAGGCCGAGGGCGCGGGAATGTCGAGGCCTTCGACGACGAGGTCCGCCGCGGTCACCTCGAGAAGCCTGGCATCGCCGACTTCGGGCAAGACCCGGCCGGCGGGCATTTCCGCCCGAAGCCGGGCCCATGCGCCCCGCGCCTCCGTTCGGCTGCCCGGCAGGCGGAGGGTGTCCGCGCGGGCCTCGACCACGATTTTGGCCGGTCCGCTTCCCGAGATCGGGAACGAGCTCTCGATCCAAAGGCCGGTCGCCTGAAGTTCAAAGGGGGCGGCCGTGCGAAGGCCGGGCGCGAGGAGCGTGGCTTTCACGACTGCTCCATGGGATTCCGACGGCACGAACTCGGCCTGAAGGACCGGATGGTCGAGGATCGCGAGCCGCGAGATGGCGTTGGCAAACTGGCTCGCCAGCGCTCCGTAGTTCTTCGCCACAAACTCGGGAAAGGGCAGGCGGGCGCCGTGGCCTTCCTGGAGCCCTCCGAGATGCAGTCGCCCGCGGGCGGACACCGCCAGGTCCCCCATCATGAAATTGAGGCTGGTCACGTCGAGTTCGGCTCCGCGGGGGCGCAGGACGGCGTCGAGGCCCCGGATGATCTCGTCGTCGCGGCCCGATGGCGAAAACATCGCCGGGACGCGGAGGCTCGCCCCGGTCACCCGCACTTCCAGGGGCTCGAAGCGCTCGAGGGTGAGCGCCCAGGGATCGAGCTGCGCGTACACGGCCCCGGCGGTGACGAGCGGCTCCTCGAACCCGGGAATCGTGATCCGGACATCTTCCATGAGGACGCGGCCCGACGGATCGAAGAGCGTCCTTCCGAAGGTCGCGCGCATGCCGCCGATCGCCAGCCTCCTTTCCAGGTCGCGCAGCACAAAGGCCGGTACCTCGAGCTCGTTCGTGCTCGCGACGTAGACCTGCGCGGCGAGAAGCAGGGAGAGCACGAGCCAGAGCGTCCAGAATCCCAGGGTCTGGAGCGCGCGCCCGGCCCACCGCCCAGCGCGCCCGATATGCCGGTGGATCGCCATGCTGGGCCTACCTGGCCGGCGGAGGGTTCTGCGACGGCCCGGGATCGCGCGAGCCGTAGGTGAGCGTCCAGAGGGCGTCGATCATCGGCTGCTCGATCGAGAAGGACGCGTTGAATTCGCGGGAGCCGGCGTACTGCCGGGAGCCGCTCGTCCGCTCGGTGAGCCAGAGCGTGCTTGTGCCGGCCTGCTCCTTGCCCGACCCCGTGATGGGAAGGGAGAGATCGGCGTCGAGGCGGTAGCGCCAGCGGCGATCCTCGCCGGCTTCATCCTTCACGGACTCGGCGAAGGAATCCGCCACGAAGCTGCGCGCGCGGAGCGTGCGCAGCTGGGCGAGGAGCGACTGGACGGCCGCGGCGGCGGCCGCAGGCGGCGGTGCGGACGTTGCCGAGAGGATTCCGGCGTCCGCCCTCCATTCGAGCACGCGCGCGCCGCTCAAGGCGTCCGTGATCCGGAAACCGGTGATGCGGGCGCCCGCGGGAAGCTCGTTGAGGAGCCTGTCCCTCCAGGCCCGCGTGGCGACGGGGGTCTCGGCGAGGATGGCCGGGCCCACGGCATAGACCGAGGATCCGTTTGCCAGCCGGGCGTATGCGCGGCCGTCGCGGGGCGTCGCCACGCCGAGGTGAAGAACGATCGGGGTGTCGGGCGCGGCCAGCCCGAGCGTGATTTCGCGTTCGGGCCGGTTGAATCCCCAGTTTTCAAGGTCGGCCGCCTGCGGCGCGTCGCTTTGGAAGGCGTCGGCGGAGAGAAGGGCGAGCTGGTCCAGCAGCTTGAGCACGGCGTCGCGGTCGGCGCGCAGCGTCTGGGGTCCCTGGCCGGAATTCCCCGGAAGAACGATTTGCCAGCGGGTGCCCGCGCTGCCCGGCGCCTCGAGGCGCTGCAACGTGAGATCGGGCTGGTTCGGCGCGGCCAGAGTTATGGCCGTGACCGCGGCCGGGTCGAAGTCGAGGACGTGCCGGTCGCGCAGGGCCTCCTGGGCGTTATCCAGGGCCTCCATGAGCCGCGCGGGAATGGCCACCGTGAAGAGAGCCTTGCGGTCCTCGAGCTGGGCGTAGTACTCGTGGTCGCCTCCGGTCGGCCCCGCATCCGCCCGCTGCCCGAGGTAGAGCGTCTCGCTCCGGTTGTTTCCCTCGAGGGTCACCCGCAGGGCCGGCGCGTCCGAGGGGAGCGGGCCGGGCGGCGGAGCCGCGACGAAGCTCCTGACGCGCAGGGCGTCGAGATCGCTGATCGCGAGCTCGGTGGCGTCCTTGTTCGCGCGGGCCGAGGGGATCGGCGCGAGAAATGCCCAGCGGCTTCCGTCCCTGTGCAGGCGCACGCGCAATCCCGACGCCTGGATGCTGAGCTCCCCCGCCTCGAATACGGGAATCGTGAGGATCGAGTCGGAGCGAAGCTGGTCGATCGGGAGGGAGAGGGCGTCGGCCAGCTCCCGGCCGACGACGTGGATGCGCGCGCCGTCGGCCGAGAGCACATAGAGGCTCTGCCCTCCCTTGGCCGTGTCGCCGATCCGGAGCGTCGTCGCGATCGGCGGCCCGCCGGTCGTGTCGGCGCCGCCGGAGGTCAGAGACACGACGAGCCGGGGGTGGTCGAGGCCGTAGTAGTCCAGCGAAAGGCCGTTCTTGATCACGTCGTGCACGCTGAAGCTCGTCACGTGCTCGAGGAATTGCAGGTCGGTCATGATCCGCCTGACGGCCTGGGGATTTGCGGGCCATTCCAGGGGCTCCGTGAGGAACCAGGAATCCTTCCGCTTCTCGAGCCTGAAGTCCTGCGCGACCTCGATCGACCGGATGTCGGCTCCCTCGGGCCCGAGAACCCGCTTGCGCACCTCGAGGGCGGCGCGCTCGGTCCGCCAGTCGCGCTCGAAATGAAAGATGAAAAGGAACAGGGCGACGTTCAGGAAGAGCAGGACGAGGGTGACTTTGGTGCGCATGGGAGGCGGTGTGAATCGCGGCCGGTCAGTGCCGCCGGGTCCAGTAGACGATGAGGCCGAGGAGGGTTGCGGCGCCCGGCAGGGCGAGGAGGAGGCTGTAGCGGAGATTGCGCAGTTCGCGCTCGCTGAGCGAGAGCTCGAACCGCTCGATCGGGTGGGGGGCGATGTTGAGCTGGGTGTCGCGGTCCACGGTCCAGTTGACCGCCCCCATGAAGACGTCGAGGACGCCCGCGTTCGCGAAGCGGACGTTGTCGATCAGGTCTCCCGTGCCGAAGACGACCAGCCGCCCGCGGGGCACGGTGAAGGAGAGATTGTCCCGGACGGTGACGGGCTGCGACGCCACGGCGAGGCCGAGGCGCCCCGGAGGGTCCATGCCGGGCAGCGGCCGGATGTCGATGCCCGGATCGAATACGGGCACCCCGCGGAAGGCGTTGTTGACCTCGCCCCAGGCCGTCGGCGAGGCGGCGGCGAGCGTCACGACCTGGAGCCCGCGGCTGGCCGCCCGGGCGGCGTCCGGCCGCACGGTGCGTGCGAGGCCGACCCGGAGGATGCCGCGCTGGCTGAGGAGGCTCAGCGTGACAGGGTGCTGCTGGAACTGCCGGATGATCAGGTCCCCGTCCTCGGTCACGTTCTCGCCCCCGACGTCGCAGATGAGATCGTTGTCCACGACGATCCCCCAGTCGGCCAGCAGGCTTTCGAGGCCCAGGGATGGGGAGGGACTCGGGGCCACGAAGAGCATGAGGCGCCCCGCCCGGGCGCCCAGGTACTGGCGAAGCAGCTCCGTCTCGAAGGGCGGAAATGGATTCTGCGGCGCGACGGCGATGAGGAGAGCCGCGTCGTCGGGAATCCGGCGCGCCGTCGCCAGCTCGAGCGTCGCCACGTCGAAATTGCGCTGGCTCAGCTGCTCGCTGGCCGTGGAGAGGCCGCGCGTCGGATCGACGTCGTCGGGACGGAGCTCCCCGTGGCCGACGAGGAAATAGATTTTCTTCCGGGTCGGGTTGGAGACGTCGAGGATCGCCGAGGTCAGGGCCTGCTCTCCCCGGAAAACACGGCGCTCGCCGTTCTCCAGGCCGTAGAGGTCCTCGGTCGTAAGCTTGCGCCGCTTGTCGTTGCAGAGGAGCAGGATCACGCCGGGCTCGTCGATGCCGAGCTGCTCCGCTTCCCGGTGCCGCTGGTAGACGTCGAGGTATTCCACCGCGATCCTTCCGGGACCGTCCTCCGTGGCATTGGCGTATTCGCGGAGGAGGCCGCGCAGCTCCGGATTGGCCTCCGCCTCCTCGGTCGTGACGACGATCCGCACCGGACTCGCGAGGTCCTTCAGGTAGGCCGCGGTCTCGGGCGAGAGGGAATAGCGGCCTCCGCGGGTGAGGTCGTGCCGCCACGAAAGGTCTCCCGCGAGGTAGTTCAGTCCCGCGAACAGCGAGAGGAAAAGGACGGCCTGGAGGACGAGATTTGCGAGGCGTATCCAGCGCGTGGCGCGGAAGCTTTCGAAGAGCGGCATGGTTCAGCCCTGCAGCTGCTTGGCCTCGACGCTGAGGATGCTGAATATCAGCGCGAGCACCGTGCCGGTGATGTAGAAGATGACCTGCCTCGCGTCGACGACCCCGCGGGTGAAGTCCTCGTAGTGACGGAAGATCCAGGCGTAATCGACGGCGGCCTTGATCGGGTGCAGCGCCTCCCGGTTGAGGAGCGTCGCGTCCCGCGCGAGGAAATTGTCGCCCCAGATGAGTCCGGAAAGCATGAAGAAGCAGAGGAAGCCGGCGACGGCCTGGTTTCGGGCGAGGGCGCTTGCGAGGACGCCGATTGCGATGAACAGGAGGCCGGATACGGCGACGAAGACGTAGCCTCCGGCGAGCGGTCCGGGATCGAGCAGCCTGCTGGAATTGCCGGCAAAATTCTTCAGGATGAGGAAGAACCCGCCGGTGGCGCCCCAAAGCGCCAGGTAGAGGCCGTAGGCCGCGCCGTACTTGCCCAGCACGACCTCGGGAGTCGTGACGGGGGTCGTCAGGAGGGTCTCGATGGTCCCGAGGCGGCGCTCTTCTGCGAGGCAGCGCATCGTCAGGAGCGGCACCATGAAGATCACCGGGAACCAGAAATACTTGAAGAACATGATCGCCGGGGACGCGTCCTGGGGTGCGTGGCTGTAGGCCTCGAGGATGCCCGTGAACATGAACCCCATGGTCGCAAGGAAGAACACCGCGGCGACGTACGTGCCCGGGCTCACGAGCAGCATGCGGATCTCGTGCGAGAAGATGGTCCAGAAATGCTTCATTTCTTGTCCACGACGTCCCAGCTGCGGCGCGTCGCCGCCAGGAACACGTCCTCGAGGGTCGGCTGAGCGCGGCTGAGGGAGCGCACCCGCAGGTTCTCCGCGAGCAGCGTGCGAAGCAGGGTTTCGCCGAGATCGTCGTCCCGGCCCGTCGTCAGCGTCACCGCGCGAAAGCCCGATCCGTCGGGCTCTCCCTGGGTGGAGACGTGCAGCGACGGCTCGAACGCGGAGAGCAGCGCCGGCAGCCGGGAGGGATCGCCGGCGTATTCGAGCGCGTAGGTCGTCTGCCCGAGGATCTCGCGGCGCAGGTCGGCGGGCGTCCCCTGCGCCACGATCCTTCCCTGGTTTATGATGAGCACGCGGTCGCACGTGACCTCGATCTCGGGGAGGATGTGGCTGGAGATGATGACGGTCATGCGCCCGCGCAGGCTGGCGATCAGGTCGCGCACGATCAGGATCTGGTGGGGGTCGAGGCCGATCGTCGGCTCGTCCATGATGATGACAGGCGGCTCTGCCAGGATCGCCTCGGCGATTCCCACCCGCTGGCGGTACCCCTTGGACAGCCGGCCGATGATCTTGTGGCGGATCCTCTTCAGGTCGCACAGCTCCAGGACCTCGTCGATCCGGGAGCCGAGCTTGCGCCGCTGGACCTCCTTCAGCCGTCCCCGGAAATACAGGTATTCGCTGACCCGCATGTCGTCCGGAAGGGGGTTGTTCTCGGGCATGTAGCCGACCCGGCGCTTCACCTCGTCGGGCTGGGTCGTGACCGCGAATCCGCAGACATTCACATTCCCCGAGGTGGCCGGCAGGTAGCCGGTGAGGATCCGCATGGTCGTCGACTTTCCGGCCCCGTTCGGGCCGAGAAGGCCCAGGATCTCGCCGCGGGCCACCGAAAAGCTGATGTCGTTCACCGCAATCACGCCGGCGTAGCTCTTCACGAGGCGGGAGACGACGATGGCGGTCGGATCGGGTTCGGGCATGGGTGCGGTTGGCGCTCGGCGGGCAGGCTAGGGCGAATTCGTGCGATGACCAATACGTAATGGCGCGCTACTTCTCCAGTGTGACCTCTCCGGCGTGGAAACGTTGCGTGCGGCCCGCCTCGTCGCGCAGGAGAAGAGCTCCCTGATCGTCGATTCCGGCGACGGTTCCCGAGTGCCTGCGCCCGCCCTCAAGGACCGTCGCCTTCTGGCCGCGCAGGATGTCGTAGCGGTGCCAGAGCTCCGCGAAGCCCTTCGCGTATTCCCCGTCGGCAAACTTCTCGTAGGCGATGAGGACGCGGCCGATGATCGCGGCCGTAAGCCGGTTCAGGTCGATCGGGGCGCCCGCCAGGTCGGCCAGCGCCGCCGCCCGGCGGGGGAGGTCTCCCGGCCAGCCGGCCGTTCCGCCGTTCACGTTCAGCCCGAGGCCGAAGACGAGGTCGCGTATCTGGTCGGCGTCGACGCGCGCCTCGGTCAGCATGCCGCCGGCCTTGCGACCCCCGAAAACGATGTCGTTCGGCCATTTCAGGCCGGGGGTCAGCCGCGTGAAGTTCGCGATGAGTTCGCAGAGGTTGACGCCCATCCACAGGGTGAATGTCTGCATCCGGTCCGGGGGGACGCGGGGGCGGAAGGCGAAGCTCGCGTAGAGGTTGCCGCTGTCGCCGCTTTGCCAGGCGCGGCCGAAGCGCCCGCGCCCGCGGGTCTGCCGCCGCGCGAGGACGGCGAACGGCGCCGGCCGGCCGGCGCCGAGCTGGCGGGCGGCCTCGTCATTCGTGCTGTCGATCTCGTCCAGGACGATCAGGCTGAAGCCGCGGGGCCTCACCTTGAGCTGGAGCTCGATCAGGCCCGCGTGCAGCGAGGCGGGCTTCGCGGCCAGCCGGTAGCCGCGCGCGCGCTGCGCCTCGAAGGCGAAGCCCTGGGCGCGCAGCTTCCTCATCTGCTGCCAGACGGCGACCCTGCTGACGCCGAGCCGGGTGGCCAGCGCCGTTCCGGAAACCCAGCCCGATTCCTGTGCCAGAAGCTCGCGCAGGATGAGGGTTTCGGTGGTGGACATGGCTGGCACGGGCCATCTCAGAATTGAAACCGATCCTTTTCAATGCTGGGATGGGCCAATGTCGTTCGATGAATTCTGCCGGTCGGCGGCCGCCGGGGCCGCCGGACCGCCTGCGGGGACGGGTCTCGCCCTGCAGGCGCTCTGGCACGACGCGCTGGGGGACTGGGACCGCGCGCACGCCTGCGCCCAGGAGGAAATCGGCCGCGACGGCGCCTGGGTTCACGCCTACCTCCACCGAAAGGAGGGAGACCTCGACAACGCGGCCTACTGGTACCAGCGGGCGAACAGGCCGGTGGCGGCGGGCGCTCTTTCCCAGGAATGGGAGGGAATCGTCCGCGCGCTGATCCGGTGACGCGGCCTACTGGCCGTTGCCCCCGCCGTTTTCCCCGGGCGTGGAGGACGTCGCCGTGTGCGCGGGAATCGGCGCCCAGTCAGATCTGCGCATGAACGTGTCGTTCGACGCCTTCCTGATGAAATCGCTTTCGGCGCGGTCGCCCCCCGCGGCGGCGGCCGAGGCCGCGTTCCGCAGGCTGGACATGTCGCTGGCCCGCTCCGCATCCGCGTACTGCTGGTCGGCATTGGCCTGGAAAAGGAGCTTGGAGACACCGGCCGCGAGCCAGGGCATGCTGCCGGTGTCGATGATGTACCGCTTCATCGCGAGATCCTCCTGGCCCTTCTCCGTGAGGAGATCCTTCTCGGTGAAGACGGGAGGCTTCGCATCCCGGACGATGTATTTCGGCAGGCGGATGATGCCGTTCTTAGGCTTGTCCGCGTCCTGCTGATCCGCCTCGGGCTTTGCCGGCTTGGGCGGGTCGTATTTTGGCATGGCGCTCGCGAGGGCGCCGGCCAGCTCGTCCGATTTGATCCTGCGCGTATCGCCGTGATCGTCGTCCGCCGGGGGAGTTGCGGGTGGGGACGGCTTCGCCGCAGTGAAGACGGGGGAGGAATCGGCAGGCGCGGGCGCGGGCGACTGCCCGCGGGCAGGCGCGCCCGCCAGGCAGATCAGGGCGCCGAGAAGGGAAAAGGATGTGGGGTTTCGAGACATGCCGTCCTCTTATGGAAACATGGACGAGGCCGGTGTTCCCTGCAACCTTGGACAATGCGCGTCAGCCGCGCACCTGGCCCGAGCCGGCGATCAGGAACTTGTGGCTGCAGAGCTCGGGCAGGCCCATGGGCCCGCGGGCATGGAGCCGGTCGGTGCTGATGCCGATCTCGGCGCCGTATCCGAATTCGAAACCGTCGTGGAACCGGGTGCTGGCGTTCCAGAATACCGCCGCGCTGTCGACGCCGGCGAGGAAACTTCGGGCGGCGGACTCGTCCGCCGTGACGATCGCATCGCTGTGTCCCGAGCCGTCGCGATTGATGAGGGCGATCGCCTCCTCCAGGGAGCCGACGACGCGCACCGCGAGGATCAAGTCGAGGAATTCTGCCTTGAAGTCCGCCGCCTGCGCCGGCTGCTGCGCGACGCCGGCGCGCGCGAGGATGGCCGCGCTGGCCGGATCGCAGCGCAGCTGGACGCCCTGGGCTGCCAGCGACCTTCCGAGGCGGGGCAGGATGGAATCGGCGATGCCGCCGTGGACCAGCAGCTGCTCGGCCGCGTTGCATACGCCGGGCCTCTGGACCTTCGAATTGACGAGGATCTTCTCGGCCATGTCGGGATCCGCCGCCTTGTCGACATACACGAAGCAGACGCCGGTATAATGCTTGATGACCGGAATCGTGCTGTTCTCCGCGACGAAGCGGATCAGCCCCTCGCCGCCGCGGGGGATGATGCAGTGGACATAGGCGTCGAGCCTGAGGAGGGCGTTCAGCGCGGCGCGGTCGGTCGTCGGGATGAGCTGCACGGCATCGGCCGGCAGCCCGGCGGATGCGATCGCCTCGCGCACAAGTTCGGCCAGCACCTGGTTCGTGCGGAAGCTTTCCTTGCCGCCGCGCAGGATCGCCGCGTTTCCGGATTTCAGGCAGAGAATCGCGCAGTCGATCGTCACGTTGGGCCTGGCCTCGTAGATGATGCCGATGACGCCGATCGGAACGCGCACCTTCTGGAAGCGGAGGCCGTTCGGGCGGGTCCATTCCTCGAGGACTTTGCCGACGGGGTCGGGGAGGGATGCGACTTCGCGGACGGATGCGGCCAGCTTCTTCAACCCCGTCTCGTCCAGGGTCAGCCGGTCGAGCTGCGCCTTGGCGAGACCGGCGGTCCCGGCCTCGGCGACATCCTGCCGATTCGCGGCCAGAATCCGCCCGGACGACACGGCGATCAGGTCCGCCAGCCGGAGGAGGGCGTCGTTCTTTGCCGCCGTCGGGCTGTTCGCGAGCGCGAGCGACGCCGCGCGCGCGCGGCGCCCCAGGTCCTCAACGATGGCTGCTAAATCAGCGGACATAAGGGGCTCATTAGAGCAGACCTCGGCCCAAAAATCCAGCCAGCGGACGGCCTGCTAGAACCGGGTGATCTTCACGAGCTCCCTGTAACGGGCGTCGATCGTGCGGCGGCCGGCTGAAGAGAGGCGGTCCACGCTGAAGCTTTCCACGGTGAGGCTGGAGACCGCGGTCGCGTAGGCCACGGCCTTCTTGAGCGCGGCGAAGTCTGTCCGGTTGACGGACGCGAGGTAGCCGATCATCGCTCCGGCGTAGCTGTCCCCGGCGCCGGTCGGGTCGACGAACTTCGTCACGGGATACGCGGATATCGCGAAGTAGCCCTCCGAATGGAAGAGGAGCGAGCCGTGGGCCCCCTTCTTTATGACCACGGTCCGGGGCCCCATCCTGCGCAGGTGCCTGCCGGCGAGGACGGGATTGCGCTCGCCCGTGAGAAGGAGCGACTCGTCCTCGTTGATCACGAAGAGGTCGATCCGCTTGAGCAGCTGCTCGAGCTCGGCCTTCGTCGTGTGGATCCAGAGGTCGAAGGTATCGGCGAGGATGAAGGGCTTTCGGGGGCCCGAGAGCTGGTCGATGACATGGTTCTGGAGCGAGGGCTGGATCGCGCCCAGCATGACGAACGGGGTGTCCTTGTAGGACTCCGGCAGGACCGGCGAGAAATTCTGGAAGACGTTGAGCTGGATTTCCAGGGTGTCGCGGCCGGCGAAGTGTTCCCGGTACTTGCCCGACCAGTAGAATGTCTTGCCCGCCGGATCGGTCTGGAGGCCCTGGAGGTCAATTCCGTGCCTCTTGTAGCGGCGCATGAAGGCCGGGGGAAAATCGGCGCCGACGATGCCGACGAGCCGGGTGGGCGCAAAGTAGCTCGAAGCGATGGCGGCGTAGCTCGCCGCGCCTCCGAGGATCCTGTCGCTCTGCGCGAACGGCGTCGCGACGCGGTCTATGGCCACGGAGCCGATGATGAGGGCGGGGCGGGGTTTGGGCATCGTCGTCAGTTGGTGACCGTCACGCTCGTCGTCAGGAGCAGCTCCTCGTCAATCTCGACGAGAAGCGAGTACTCGGCGGGAGCGGGGAAGGTGAAGTTTCTCAGTTCGTTGATCAGGTTGATCCGGTGGAGCGGGCTCTGGGAGTCGAATGAGCGCTCGATCAGCGGCCGGAGGTTGGTCGGATCTGTCCCCATCGAGATTCGCATGTGATGCGGCCCCGGCGCGCAGTCGGTGATCGTCAGGAACCAAACCATGAGCGGGTGGGTGACGGGGAATTCCCGGGCCTGGATATTGGAGAATACCCCGAGAAGCGTGTGCTTTCCCGAAGCGGGGTCTATGTGGACGCCGTCGCAGGTGATCCAGGAGAGGAGCTGGGGCTTGGATTGCACGGCCTGTGAGTTGGGAGTCCCTCCCGTTGACCCGCAAGCATTTTGCCTCACGCTCGTTCTCGCTTGAGCTGGCTTTCCTATTTTTCCCCATCGGTTTCGCAGGCCCTGGCCGGATACCCCCCCTGGCTCGTGATCGTGGCCGGAATCGTTGTGGCGATCGTCGTCCTTTGGGTCCTTGGAAAACTCCTCAAGCTGGCGTTCTACCTCTTGCTGATCGCGGCGGTTGTGGGTCTCGTCGGATACGCCCTGTGGGCCGCACTGCAGGCGCTTCATGTGCTCCCGGGTCCCGTCCATGGGGCCTAGCAGGCCGCCGCGCCGGGCGTCCGGCGCGTTTTTCTTGCGCGGAGGGGCACGCTCTTCTAATCCGCTTCGATGAAATACGTCTTCGTGACGGGCGGAGTGGTTTCCTCGCTGGGCAAGGGGCTCACCGCGGCGGCGCTGGGGGCGCTGCTGGAGATGCGCGGACTGAAGGTGAGGATCCAGAAGTTCGATCCGTATCTCAACGTCGATCCGGGCACCATGAGCCCCTTTCAGCACGGCGAGGTGTACGTGCTCGAGGACGGCGCGGAAACCGACCTCGATCTCGGCCATTACGAGCGCTTCACGAGCGGCCGGCTCTCCCGGCTGAACAGTCTGAGCTCGGGCCAGATCTACGAGAGCGTCATCCAGAAGGAGCGCCGGGGCGACTATCTCGGGAAGACCGTCCAGGTCATCCCCCATGTCACGAACGAGATCAAGGAGCGGATCCACGCGGGCGGCAAGGGCGTGGACGTCCTGATCACCGAGATCGGCGGCACGACGGGCGACATCGAGGGCCTGCCGTTCCTCGAGGCGATGCGGCAGTTCGCACACGAAGCGGGCCCGCGGGACGTCATCTTCATCCACGTGACGCTCGTTCCCTATCTGGCGGCGGCGGGGGAGCTGAAGACCAAGCCCACGCAGCAATCGGTCGCCAAGCTCCGCGAGATCGGCATCCAGCCGCACATGCTGGTCTGCCGCTGCGACCACCCGCTCGATCCGGACCTTCGCGACAAGCTGAGCCTTTTCTGCAACGTGCCGACGACGGCGGTCATCGAATGCCGGGATGTCGCGCACTCGATCTACGAGCTTCCCCTCGCCCTCCAGAAGGAGGGGATGGACGACATTGTGCTCGGCCTCCTTGGGCTCAAGCTGCGGAAGCCGCGGAAAAACATCTGGGAGGAGATCGTCCGCCGCCTGCGCACGCCCCGGCACGAAGTGACTATCGGCGTCGTCGGCAAGTACATCGAGCTCCAGGACGCCTACAAGTCGGTCTATGAGGCGATTTCGCACGCGGGCATCGCCAACCACTGCCGGGTCAATGTGAGGCGCATCGACGCCGAGGACCTCGAGAAGCCGGGCGGCCTGTCCCGCCTGAAGGGCCTCGACGGGATCCTCGTCCCGGGAGGCTTCGGGGACCGGGGAACGGAGGGCAAGATCGCGGCTGCGCGCTATGCCCGCGAGCGGAAGATTCCGTACTACGGCCTCTGCCTCGGGCTCCAGATCGCGGTCATCGAATTCTCGCGCAACGTGCTCAAGCTCCGCGGATCGAACTCCC
The DNA here is from genome assembly GCA_964547325.1 of uncultured Opitutaceae bacterium. Classification (GTDB taxonomy): domain Bacteria; phylum Verrucomicrobiota; class Verrucomicrobiia; order Opitutales; family Opitutaceae; genus Palsa-1447. The sequence goes on from CAZJNA010000036.1 coordinate 23,621, forward strand.
TGGAGTTCGATCCCGGCGCCGCCAACCCCGTCATCAACATGATGGAGGAGCAGAAGAAGATCACGGACAAGGGCGCGACGATGCGCCTCGGAAGCTATGAGTGCGCGCTCACTCCGGGAACCCACGCCGCGCGCGCCTACCGCGCGACGAGCATCCGCGAGCGCCACCGCCACCGCTTCGAGGTCAACAACGCCTACGTCGGCCAGCTGCAGCGGGCCGGCATGATCGTGAGCGGCATCAATCCCCGCCGCCACCTGGTCGAGATCATGGAGCTTAAGAACCATCCCTGGTTTGTGGGCGTCCAGTTCCATCCGGAATTCCAGTCGAAGCCGAGCCGGGCCCACCCCCTCTTCGCCGCCTTCATCGCCGCGGCACTGAAGAAGGCCGGGAAAAAGGGCAGGATCCGCCGGGGCAAACGCTGAGCCCATGCTCTTCGACTCCAAGAAGCTGCTCCTGATCGCCGGACCCTGCTCGCTCGAGAGCGAGGCCGTATGCCGGGCCGTCGCCGAGGGCCTGGCGGCAGTCGCGCGGGCCCATCCCGAGGTGCTCCCGGTTTTCAAGGGCTCCTTCGACAAGGCGAACCGGACCTCGATCGCGGGCGGTCGCGGGCCGGGCATGGACGAGGGCCTCCGGCTGCTCGCCCTCGTCAAGAGAGAGTACGGTTTCCCCGTCCTTACCGACATCCACGAGACAGGACAGGTGGCCGCCGTGGCCGCGGTCTGCGACGTCCTGCAGATCCCCGCATTCCTCTGCCGCCAGACCGATCTCCTGCTGGCCGCCGCGGCCACGGGCCGGGTGGTCAACGTGAAGAAGGGCCAGTTCCTTTCCCCCCAGGAAATGGCGCATGTTACCGGCAAGCTGCGACAGGGCGGCGCCCCGGAAATCTGGCAGACGGAGCGGGGGACGACTTTCGGCTACCAGAACCTGGTCGTGGACATGCGATCGTTCACGATCATGGGACGGAACGGGGCCCCGACGATTTTCGATGCCTCGCACAGCGTGCAGCTTCCCGGCGGCGGAGACGGAAAGAGCAGCGGCCAGCGCGAATTTCTGCCCGCTCTGGCCCGCGCGGCCCTCGCGGCGGGCGCGGACGGCCTTTTCGTCGAGACGCATCCGAAGCCGGACCAGGCGATCAGCGATGGCCCGAACATGGTGCCCCTCGCCGAATTCCCCGGCCTGGTCGCCGGGTGCCTCGCCGTCTGGCGGGCGGTCAGGCCTTAGTCACGCCGGCTTCCTCGTACACGCCGAAATGGCGGTACCGCTGGTAGCGGACCTCGAGCAGCTTCTCCGGCGTGAGGCCGATCAGGTCGTTGAGATGCTTATGCACCGCGTATTTCAGGGCCTGCGCCGCCTGGGCGGGATCGTTGTGGGCGCCGCCCAGCGGCTCCGCGATGACCTCGTCGACGACACCGAGCTTCTCCAGGTCCCCGGCGCTGAGCTTGAGCGCCTCGGCGGCCTGGGGCGCCGCCGCGCTGTTCTTCCACAGGATGGCCGCGCAGCCCTCGGGGGAGATGACCGAATAATAACTGTGCTCGAAAATGAGCACGCGGTCGGTGACCCCGATTCCCAGGGCTCCCCCGGATCCGCCTTCGCCCACGACGACGGAAATCGACGGGACGCCGAGGAGGGCCATCTCGCGCAGGTTGACGGCGATGGCCTCCGAGACATGCCTTTCCTCGGAGCCGACACCGGGAAACGCCCCGGGCGTGTCTATGAAGGTGAGCAGGGGAAGGCCGAACTTGCCGGCCATCCGCATGAGCCGGAGCGCCTTCCGGTAGCCCTCAGGATGGGGCATCCCGAAATTGCGCGAGATCTTTTCCTTGGTGTCGCGACCCTTCTGCTGTGCGACGATCATCACCGCGCGCCCGTCGAAGAAAGCCGTGCCCCCCACGAGGGCGCGATCGTCGTTGAACTGGCGGTCGCCGTGCAGCTCCTGGAAGTCCGTGCAGAGGGCCTGCACGTAGTCGAGCGCGTAGGGCCTTTTCGGGTGCCGGGCGATCTGGACCTTTTGCCAGGCGGTGAGGCCGGAATAGATCTCGCGCTGCATGGCATCGATCTTCTTCTCGATCAGGAGAATCTCGTGGGCCAGGTCGACGTTCGTCTCGATCGACTGCTGGCGCAATTCGTCGAGCTGGCGGGAGAGATCCCGCAGCGGCTGCTCGAATTCCAGGGCGTAGGCCAGCGACTTCATCGGCTCGCGGCCGTTACTTGGCGGCCGGAAACGCGATCGCGCCGGAGGCCGGGGCCGCCGCCTTCGCCGGGAACGGAAGCCTCGCCTGCAATGCGAACGCCTGCTGCGCCCAGGGGCTGGCGGGGTCGATCTGCATCAATTGCGTCGAGAGGCGCTGGACCTCGTCGGCGCGGCCCGCATCGGCGGCCAGGCTCGCAAGGTGGTAGGTGGCCTCGGCGCGGATGCTCTGGGGCAGGCCGGCGTCGCCGGCAAGCTGCCGGAGGCCGGCCTCGCCGTCGGCCGTCTGCCCGGACTGGAGCTTCGTGATCGCAAGGCCGAGCTGCGCGCGCGCGGCGAGTATGCCCGTCTTCAGGACCGCCGCCGCCTTTTCATAGCCGGCGAGGGCGTCGGCCGTCTGCCCCGCCTGGTAGGAGGCGTCCGCGACGCGGAGCTCCGCCAGGCCCGCGAGCATGTGGCTGGGATGGGCCTCGACGAAGGTCCGCAGGCGCTCGGGCGTGGTCGCCTCCGCGTATTCACGCTCGGTGGCCTCCTCCTTCTGCGAGGAAACATAATCCCAGCCGCCCTTGCCGACGATCGCCGCCAGGACAATCAGGCAGGCGGCGACTATCGTCTGCCGGTTCTTTTCCCAGAATCCCACCAGGACCTCGTCGGGATTGACGAGCGCGGCGGCTTCGCCGGGGGGTCGGTTGTCGGAGGGAAGTGCGGGCGTGGGCATGGGTTTAAAAGGGGAGGGTCAGCTAAGCGGATGCCGCTCCCGGTGTAAAGTCCAGTCCGGGCGGGCGGTAGTGTATCATTTTGCCGGGAGCATGCCCTCCATCGTCGGTGCTTCCAATCCCCGGACCGCCGCCAACGCCGGCCGCCAAGATCCGCCGGCCAGTTGCCGGCCG